>NZ_DASXJD010000224.1:0-148923 GCF_036497585.1 Actinomycetospora sp.
GCGCCCGAGTGGCCGATGCACGGCTACCGTCGGCCGCCGCCTGACCCTTGCCCACATGCCAAAGCTCTAGCGACCAAGGATCGCTAGGACGTGATGTCCTTCCGCCGGAACCACCACACCGCCGTCGCCCCGAACGCCGTCGCCCACACCAGGCCCGCGAGGACCCCGCGGACGACGTCGGTCGCGTCCACGTCCGCTGTGAGCAGGTCCGACCAGGCGAACGCGTAGTGCGTGGGCAGCGCATCGCGGATCGAGCCGAGCGCGTCGATGGAGTCGAGGATCTGCGACAGGATCGAGATCAGCACCGCCCCGCCGACCGCCCCGAGCGGCGCGTCCGTCGACACCGAGAGCAGCGTCGAGACGCCCGCGACCCACGCCAGGTACAGCGCCAGGTACACCACGCAGAGCAGCAGCCGCAGCACCGCGGTGCCGTACGGCAGCGTCTCCCCGCTCGGCGAGTTGTACGGCCCGTCGCCGTAGACCAGCGTCCCCAGCGCGAGCGAGACCAGCGGGAGCACGACGAGCGCCGCCACCGACAGGATCCCGGCGACGACCACCTTCTGGCGCAGCAGCCGCACCCGCGGCACCGGGATCGCGAGCAGGTAGCGCAGCGAGGACCACGACGCCTCGCTCGCCACGGTGTCGCCGAAGAACAGCGCCACGAGCACCACGAACAGGAAGCTCGCCGAGGAGAACAGCGCGAACGCGGTGAAGTTCGGGCCCGAGGTCTGCGCCAGGTCGGTGAGCGACACCCCGGCCTGCCCCGGCGGCGACGACCGCCCCACCGAGAACGCGATCCAGAGGATGAACGGCAGCACGACGGCGAGCCCGAGCGTCACCTGGGTACGCCGTCGCCGCAGCTGGCGCAGCAGCTCGACCCGCACCGGCAGCGTCGAGCCCGCCGACGACGGCCGCGGCCCCAACCGGTGCTCCTGCAGACTCACGACGGGCCCCCTTCCTCCCCGATCAGCGCCAGGAACGCGTCCTCTAGCCGGCGCCGCGGCCCGACCCCGACGACGTCGATCCCGGCGTCCACCAGCGTCCGCACCACCGCCGCGTGCTCGGTCGGTCCGGCCTCGCGGCCCACGTCGACCACGACGACGTCGTCGCGCTCCCGGTCCGCCTCGGCCGCGTGCTCGCCGGCCGCGACGATCGCGACCGCGCGGTCCCGCTCGCTCGCCGGCACCGTGATCGCGAGCTGCCCGCCCGCGACCAGCTCGGCGACCTCCCCGGTGGCCACCACCTCGCCGCGGTGCATGACGACGACGTGGCTGCACGTCTGCTCGACCTCCGCGAGCAGGTGACTGGACACCAGCACCGTCCGACGGCGACCACCCTCCGGGCTCTCGCCGGCGTACCGGCGCAGCACGTCGCGCATCGCGTGGATCTGCGGCGGGTCGAGCCCGTTGGTGGGCTCGTCGAGCACGAGCAGGTCGGGCAGCCCGAGCATCGCCTGGGCGATCGCGAGGCGCTGCCGCATGCCATGTGAGTACGTCTTGACGACCCGGTCGATCGCCGTCCCCAGCCCGGCGATCTCCAGGGCCTAGTCCAAGCGGGCCTCGGGCAGCGGCCGCCCGGTCGCGGCCCAGTAGAGCTCCAGGTTCGAGCGCCCCGACAGGTGCGGCAGGAACCCAGGTCCCTCCACGAACGACCCGACCCGCTCCAGCACCGGAGCCCCCGGCACCACCCGCACCCCGAACACCCGCAGCTCACCGGCGGTCGGGCGCACCAGGCCCATGAGCATCCGCAGCGTCGTCGTCTTCCCCGCACCGTTCGGGCCGAGCAGCCCGAGGACCTGCCCCCGCTCCACGCGGAACCCGACGTCGCGCACCGCCACGAACCCGTTCCGATAGGTCTTCCCGAGGTCGGACACCACCAGCGGGACGTCGACGAGGTCCGCGTCGACGGCGAGGTCGCCGCCGGGTTCGAGGTCCCGACGACGACGGTGGGCGGCCACCACCCGCCCGACGAGCACCGCGACCACCACGCCGACCAGCAGCAGACCGATCGCGACGACGGGTCCGAGCGGCACGCTCGTCCCGCCGGTCTCGGTGCCCGTGACCTCGGGGACGGAGAGGACCGCGGGCACCGAGCGGTCCAGGTCGACGCGGTAGACGGCCGGGTCGGGCGGGGAGGCGAAGCCCTGGTCGGTGGTCGCGAGCGCCACCTCGAGCCGGTGGCCGGCCTGCACGGTGGCGACGACGCCGGGCAGCGTCACCGTCACCGGGACGGCGGACCCGTCGGCGGGCAGCACGGGCAGGCGCACCGGCGCGACGGCCGAGCCCAGCAGCACGCGGGTCGGCGGCGCACCGTTCTGGCCCGGCGCGACGTCGTAGACCTTGCCGAACAGGACCGGCGAGGTCGCGGGGCTCGTGACGCCGGGTCGCGCCGCGGCCGGGGGTGCCGCGACCGTCACCCGCACCTGCGGGGAGCCCGAGACGACGGTGCGCGCGGCCAGCGGGTCGGTGGTGAACGTGGCGGCCTGACCGGGCAGGTCGGAAGCGAGACGGCCGAGCAGGGCCGACGTTCCGCCGGCCGAGCCCGACGACCCGGAGCCGCCGGAACCCCCGGAACCGGATGCCCCGCTCGTCGTGCCGCCGGCCAGCGCCGTCAGCCCCGGGATGCTCGAGATCGACCCCGGCACCCCGCCGGCCGGGGAGACGACGGTCTGCGCGCCGCCGGCGAGCGCCAGCGACTCCCGCGGCCCGGGGGCGGCACCGGGCAGCCCCGGGTAGGCGGGCACCGTCACCAGCCGCTGGGTGGGTGTCGCGCGGCTGCGCACCCCGGAGGGCAGCACGTAGGTGAACGCGGTCGGCGGGGCTGACCCGACGCCTTGCAGGTAGTGGTCGAGCCACCCGGAGATGCGCGCGTTCGTGCGCTGGTCCGGGGACCCGCCGTCGTGCCCGCCGTTGAACCACGCGACGGCGACGGTGCCGCCCCCGGCGGCGATCTGGCGGGCCGTCGCGTCGGCCTGGTCGAGTCCGAAGAGGGTGTCGTTCTCGCCCTGCACCAGCAGCGTCGGGGCGGTGATCCGGGAGGCGACCGAGGCGGGAGAGACGCGGGCGAGGTAGGCGGCGAGCGCCGGCGGCTCGCGCCCGGTGCGCACCGCCTCGACGTAGCCCGCGCACACCTCGGGGGCGAAGCGGCCGCACACGTCCGGAGCCGCCGGCCCGGACGACCCCGGCGAGCGCTGCCCGATCCCGAAGAACAGCGACGCCCACGACCGCTTGAACACGCCGTCGGCCCCATCGGCTCCCGGCGCGGGCGTCCCGGAGGTCACCGGCGCCGCGGACCCGTCGTTCGGGAAGAGCGCCTGGCCGAGGTCGTTCCAGGTGATGAGCGGGACGGTCGCGTCGACGCGGTGGTCGTAGGCCGCGAGCAACAGCGAGAGCGCCCCGCCGTAGGACCCGCCCGTGACGCCGACCCGCGGGTCGCCGGGCCCGTCGAGGCGGACCTCGGGGCGGGTGGCGAGCCAGTCGACGAGCTGCGAGGCGTCGGCGACCTCGTGGTTCGGGTCGTCGAGCGCGATCTGCCCGGTGCTCGCCCCGAACCCCGTGGCCGACCACGCCAGCACCACGTACCCGCGGGCGGCCAGCGAGCGGGCCTCGTCGGCCACCGAGTCCTTGGTCTGCCCGAAGCCGTGAGCGAGCAGCACCGCGGGGGCCGGCGTGCGGGCCGGCAGGTAGAGGGTCGCGTCGAGGGACTGCGGCTGGGTGCGGCCCGGTCCGTCGCGCACCGCGATCCTCAGCGCCTGCTCGCGGGTCCCCGGCGACGTCGCGCCCTGCGCGGTCGCCGCCGGAGCGACCGGCACCCCGAGCGCCAGCAGTAGCGTCACGAGGACCGGCACCACGGCGGCCGCGAGGGCACGGGGGCGCGTCACCCGCGAAACCCTAGGTCGGCGCGGTGTGCTCGGCGTGCGGAGCACCGTGGTGGCCACGCTGGGCGTGGGATGTGACACCCGGAGTGAACCCCTGTGCGCGCTGTGCCATGCTCCGTGACGGAGGGGAGTATCCCCAGACGGCCTGCGGGCGCCTCGTCAGCACGACAGCGGAAAGATGTCCGGGGCGTCCAGACGCCGCCGACCCGAGCCCGGGTCGGGGCGCCGGGAGAGACCTCCGGTGTGGAAGAGAGCCACCCACCGGAGGAGAAGTGCGTCTCGTGCTCCCCACAGCGCCCCCCGTGCCCCCGCCCCTACCCGGCCCCCCGCCCGCGCTCCCGACGTCCGGCGGTGAGCCGCTCTGGGTGTGGGTCCTCACCCTCGTCGGCCTGCTCGCGATCTTCGCGGTCGATCTCTGGACGGGGCGGCGCCCCCGAGAGGTCACGATGCGCGACGCGTGGCGCGGGGTGGCGATCTACGTCGGGCTCGCGGTGCTCTTCGCGGCGGGGCTGATGGTGCTCGACGGGCGGCACGCGGCGACCGCGTTCATCGCGGGCTACGTCACCGAGTACTCGCTCTCGGTCGACAACCTCTTCGTCTTCCTGCTGATCATGACGGCGTTCGCGGTGCCGCGGGCGTCCCAGCACCGGGTGCTGCTGGTCGGCATCCTCGTGGCGCTCGTGATGCGCGGCGGGTTCATCCTCGCCGGCGCCGCGGTGGTGGCCCGCTTCTCCTGGGTGTTCTACGTCTTCGGCGCGTTCCTGCTGCTGACCGCGTGGCGCGTCCTGCGCGGCGACGACGACGCCGAGTACCGCGAGAACGTCCTGGTCCGGGCCGTGCGGCGGGTGCTGCCGGTGACCGACGACTTCCGCGGGGAGCGGCTCACCGTCGTCGAGCACGGGCGGCGGATGGTGACCCCGATGCTCATGGTGATGCTCGCGCTCGGGCTCACCGACCTGTTCTTCGCGCTCGACTCCATCCCCGCGATCCTCGGGCTCACCAAGGACGCCTACATCGTGTTCACCGCGAACGCCTTCGCCCTGCTGGGCCTGCGCCAGCTGTACTTCCTGCTCGACGGGCTGCTCTCCCGGCTGGTCTACCTGCAGTACGGCCTGGCGGTGATCCTGGGCTTCATCGGCGTGAAGCTCGTCCTCGAGGCCCTGCACACGAACACGGTGCCGTTCGTCAACGCCGGCCGGTCGGTGCCCGTCCCGCTCATCGGCATCGAGCTCTCCCTCGGGGTCATCGTCGGTGTGCTCGTCGTCACCGCCGTCGCGAGCCTGCTGCGCACACGTCTGCGGGGCGGCGCTCCCGTCTGAGTCCGCGCTGCCACACGGCGCGCTCACGGCGGTCCCGCGCCCGCGCTGGCACCCTCGTCGGGGGAGGTCCCGGGCAGGCGGGCCGAGCAGCACGAACGGAGCGCGGGTGGCAGCAGTCCTCGACCGGCCCCCGTCGGCCCCGCCCGAGGGGCGGGCGTCGATCACCGCCGTGCGCCGGCGCCGGTGGGCGGTCGCCGCGGCCGTGCTGGTGCTGGTGATCGCGATCCCCGCGATCGTCTCCGCACTGCCCGCCGACCCCGCGCCCGCCCTCACCCCGGCGCAGCTGCGCGACCGCGTCACCGCCTCCGCCGACGTCCCCTGGAGCGGTTACGCCGAGGCCTCCGGCGGGCTGAACCTGCCCGACGTCGCCCAGTTCTCCGACGTCACGACGCTGCTCTCGGGCACCTCGCGCCTGCGGGTCTGGTACGCGGCCCCGAACACCAGCCGGGTCGACCAGCTCTACCCGACCGGGGAGCGCAGCCGCTACGCCACCCCGACCGGCCAGGCGGTGTGGGACTACGGCGCCCAGCTGCTCACCTACGTGCGCCGCGACCCGACGGTGCGCCTGCCCCGCCCCGACGACCTGCCGCCGCCGCAGCTGGCCCGTCGGCTGCTCTCCGGGGCCGCGCCGACCGACGCGCTGACCCCGCTGCCCGCGCGCCGGCTCGCCGGGGTCGACGCCGCCGGGTTCCGGGAGACCGTCGCCAACCCGCGGACCAGCGTCGGCGCCCTGGACGTGTGGGCCGACCCGCAGAGCGGGCTGCCCGTGGCCGTCGAGGTCCGCACCAAGGACGCGGCCGGGCGCCTGGCCGCCGGACCCGTCGTCGTCAGCACGATGCAGGAGCTGGACCAGCAGACCCCGGACCCGTCGCTGTTCGTACCGCACGCCGGGCCAGGGGCGGGGGTCACCCGCAGCCCGACCTCCGACCTGTTCGGCATCCTCGGCCGCGGCAGTCCCGCCAGCGTCCCGGACCGGGTCGACGGCATCGACCGGGAACCGCCGGAGCGCCGTTTCTCCGCGATCGGGCAGTACGGAACCTCGCTGGCCCAGCTCGTCGTGGTGCCGCTGCCGCCGGACCTCGCGACCTCCCTGCTCTCCAACATCGGCCGCGCCGGCTCGGCGGGCCGGACGGTCCCCGTGCAGGCCCCGCCGGCGGGCTTCGGCCGGGCCACCAGCGCCCAGGCCGGGGCCCTGGTGTCCCCGCTGCTGCAGCTCGCCGTCCTCCGCGTCGGCGGCCGGGCCTGGGCGGTCGGCGGGCTCGTCCCCGACACCGTGCTCGACCGCGCCGTCACCGACCTCGCCGGGAGGGCCACGTGAGCGCCAACCGCGAGGCCGCGGCCGACGCGGGCACCGAGTCCGGTGTCGTCCAGCCGCTGCCCGCCCAGCGCGGCCCCCGCCGGGTCGCCGGACCGGTCGGCGCCCCCGCGACCGAGACCCCGCTGGTCATCGAGACCCACGGGCTGACCAAGCGGTTCGGGTCGCGGACCGCCGTCGACGACGTCGACCTGCACGTCGCGCGCGGCGACCGCTACGGCTTCCTCGGCCCCAACGGCTCGGGCAAGACGACGCTGGTGCGGATGCTGCTCGGGCTCGTCTTCGCCACCCGCGGCGAGATCCGCGTGCTCGGCCACGAGGTGCCCCGTGAGGTCCACGAGGTGCTGCCCGCGATCGGCGCGATGGTCGAGGGCCCGGCCGCGTACGGCCACGTCTCCGGGCGGGCCAACCTCGACCTGCTCGACGCCTCCGGCCCCGGCGGGCGCTCCGGGCGGCGGACGCGGGTGGGGGAGGCCCTCGAGCGGGTCGGGCTCGGCGGCATCGACCGCCGCCCGGTGCGCACCTACTCGCTGGGGATGCGCCAGCGGCTCGGCCTCGCGGGGGCGCTGCTCACCCGGCCGGAGCTGCTCGTCCTCGACGAGCCCACCAACGGCCTCGACCCGCACGGCATCCGCGAGATCCGCGAGCTGCTCGTCGAGCTGAACGAGGCCGGCACGACGGTCTTCCTCTCCAGTCACCTGCTCACCGAGATCGAGGCGTTCTGCACCCGGGTCGGGGTGGTCGACCACGGCCGGCTGGTGCTCGAGGAGCCGCTGGAGGCCGTGCGCCGCGCGACCGGCCGGATCGTCGTCACCACCCCCGACGTCGACCGTGCCCTCGCGGTGCTCGGGCGGGCCGTCGTGGACCGCACCGACGACGGCGGGCTCGTCGTCGTCCCCGCCGACGGGGACGGCCCCCGCGGGCTGGCCCGCCACCTCGTCACCCACGACGTCCGGCTCGACGCGCTGGAGCCCGAGCGGGTGAGCCTGGAGGACGTCGTCGTCGAGCTGACCGGGCCGGGCAACGACAGCGCGGCGGCCGGGAAGACCGGGAGCCGCCGGTGATCGCCGTCGAGCTCCGCAAGCTCTTCGGGCGCCCGCGCACCTGGGTGACGATCGGGCTGCTCTGCCTGCTGCCCGCGGTCGTCGCGGGGTTCCTCGCGTCCACCCGGATCGCGCCGCCGCCCGGACAGGGCGCGGCGTTCCTGTCCGCGGTGCTGCAGTCCGGGTCGCTCTACCCGGCGGCGGCGCTGGCGCTGGTGCTGCCGATCTTCCTGCCGGTCGCGGTCGCCGTGGTCGGGGGGGACGCGGTGGCGGGCGAGTCGACGGCCGGGACGCTGCGCTACCTGCTCGTGCGCCCGGTGCGCCGGACCGCGCTGCTGGGCGCCAAGCTCGTCTCGGTGATCGTCTTCGTGGTGGTCACGGTAGCGGCGGTGGCGGGCTCGTCGTACGTCGTCGGGGTGGCGCTGTTCGGGGCGGGCGACCCGGTGGCGGTGGTCAACGCCATCCCGCAGGTCGCCGGCCCCGGCGGGGGAGGCGGCGGCGACCAGGGCTCGTCGGGGTCGTCCGCGAACGGCCCCGCCGCGGCCGCGCCGGCGGCCCCGGGGGCGTCACCGCCCGCGGCCGGCACCCCCGGCACGGGCTCGACGACCACCAGCGACCCCACCGAGGCCCGCGACCGCGCCCAGGACTCGGTCTCCTCGCTGTCGGGGGCCCCGCTCTCGCCCGGCGACCTCGCGCTGCGGTTGCTCGGCGCGATGGGCTACATCACGATCTCGATGCTCGGCGTCGGTGCGATCGCGCTGTTCCTCTCGACGGTGACCGCGTCCTCGCTGGGCGCGACGCTCGGGGCGCTGGCCGCCCTGATCACCTCGCAGGTGCTGGTCACCCTCGACGCCGCCGCCTCGGTGACGCCGTACCTGCCGACGCGCTACTGGCTCGCGTGGATCGACTTCTTCCGCGACCCGATCTTCCTGCGCGACATCCGCTCCGGAGTGCTCGTGCAGCTCGCCTACGTCGTCGTGCTCATGGTCGCGGCCTGGGCGAACTTCACGACGAAGGACGTCGGCACCTAGGCTGCCGCGGTGGCCGTCGCGCAGTCCGGCATCCTCGCCCTCGGCACCTCATCGCACGCCTACCTCGAGTTCGACCGGGTCGCGGGTGCCACCGACGCCGCGCTCGTCGGTGCCGTCGCCGCGCTCGCGGCCACGGTGAAGACGACCGGCGCCACCGGCATCGTCGTCGGGGTACGCCCCGAGCTGTGGGCCGCCGTGGTGCCCGACCAGGCCCCCGAGGTGCACGGCTACGACGACGCCGTCGTCGGGCCGGACGGCTTCACGATGCCCGCCACCCAGCACGACCTCGGGCTCTGGGTGACCGGCGGCGGCCGCTCGATCGTCTTCGACGCCAGCACCCACGCCGTGTCCGCCCTCGCGGGCGTCGCCACCCTCGCCGACGAGACCGTCGGCTGGTCGCACCACCACGACCGCGACCTCACCGGCTTCGAGGACGGCACCGAGAACCCGCCCGCGGCCCAGGCCGTCTCCGTGGTCACCGTCCCGGACGGGCAGCCGGGCGCCGGCGGCTCGGTGCTGCTGCTGCAGAAGTGGGTGCACGACAGCGCGCAGTGGTACGCGCTGGACCGCGAGACGCAGGAGAACGTCATCGGGCGGACCAAGCCCGACAGCATCGAGCTCGACCCCAAGCCCGACGACGCCCATGCGGCCCGCACCGACCAGGACACCTACGGCCACGTCTTCCGGCGCAACACCGCCTGGGGCGACACCGCCTCGCACGGGACGATGTTCGTCGGGTTCTGCGCCGAGCAGGGGCCGCTGGCGGAGATGCTCGACGCGATGGCCGGCAAGGACGGTCCCCGCGACGCCCTGACCCGCTACACCCGGGCGCTCACCGGCTCCTACTACGTCGTGCCGCCCGCGGACGCTCTCGCCCGGCTCGCGCCCGCCGCCGACTGACGCCGGTCGAGGAGATCCTCGACGCTGACGACGCCGAGCGGCCGGCCGTCCTCGACGACCGGAGCCGCGGTGACGCCGGCCGCGGCGAGCCGGTCGCGCACCACGACGAGGGTGTCGTCGGGCCCGACGACGACGGGGTCCGCGTGCACGTGCTCGGCCCAGCCGGCGGGGTCCCGCCGCAGCGCGCCGCGACCGACCACACCGACCAGCACCCCGTCGTCGAGCACCGGGAAGAGGCGCTGGGCGACCCGCGCCGCCGTCGGTCCGGGCAGCTCCGGGAGGGGTTCACCGACGTGGACGACGACGGGCGCGGGATCCATCACCTCGTCGACGAACGCCGTCTCCAGCGGGTCGACGCCGTACTCCCGCGACAGGTGCCCGCCCCGGCGCGCGATCTTCTCGGTGAGCACCGAGCGCCCGAGGAGCAGCACCGACACCCCGTACGCGGCGGCCGACGCGATCAGCAACGGCAGCAGCGCCGGCCAGGCGTGGGTGAGCTCGAGGGTGAACACCACCCCGGTGAGCGGGGAGCGCATCACGCCGCCGACGGTCGCGGCGAGCCCGACGACCGCCCAGAACCCCGGCCCCGCGCTCGGCAGGACGAAGCCCTCGAGCGCGCCGAGCGCCGCGCCGATCATGAACGTCGGCGCGAGCACCCCGCCCGAGGTGCCCGAGCCCAGCGACACCCCCCAGATCAGGCTCTTCACGACGAGGATCCCGACGACGAGCGAGAGCGCCGAGCGGCCGGTGAGCAGGTCGCCGATGACGTCGTAGCCGACCCCCAGCGCCCGCGGCACCACCAGCCCGCCGAGCCCGATGACCAGCCCGCCGATCGCCGGCCACCACATCCAGTGGAGCCGCCCGCCGAGACGACCGAAGGCGTCCTCGGAGGCGTACACGAGCGCCGTGACGGCGACCGCGAGCAGACCGCCCAGCGCGCCGGCGAGCAGGCACAGCACGTCGGCGGTGGGCCCGACGTGCCAGGACGACACGTCGACCCCGAACAGCGGGCCCGTCCCGAGGATCGGCCCCCGGAGCAGGGTCGCGACGACGGCGGCGGTCACCACCGGCAGGAAGCTGCGTGGGCGCCACTCGAAGAGCAGCAGCTCCACGGCGAGCAGCACCGAGGCGAGCGGGGCGTTGAACGTGGCCGCCATCCCCGCCGCCGAGCCGGCGACCATCAGCGCCCGGCGCTCGTCGTCGGTGACGTGCAGCCGCTGCGCGAGCACCGAGCCCAGCGCGCCGCCGGTCATGATGATCGGGCCCTCGGCGCCGAACGGGCCGCCGGTGCCGATGCTGACCGCGGCCGACGTCGGCTTGAGGACGGCGACCTTCGGCTCGACGACGGCGCGCCGGAACAGGATCGCCTCGATGGCCTCGGGCATGCCGTGCCCGCGGATCTTCTCGGAGCCGTACCGGGCCATGACCCCGACGACGAGCCCGCCGGCCACCGGGGCGCCCAGCACCACCCACCACGGCGCGCCGAGGGTGCCGGGGTTGACCGTGTCGGTGGAGAGCGTCCCGGCGAAGACGAGGTGGGTGATCAGCCCGATGAGGCGCAGCAGGACCCAGGCCGCGCCCGCGCCGAGCGCGCCGACGGGGACCGCCCAGGCGACGATCACGAGCACGCGCGGGGTGAGGGTGAAGTCGCCCAGCGGGCTCGGCCGGCGGCGGGGAGCAGGCGTGGCCGCGGTGATGCTCACAGGGCGGTCAGCTCCACGGGGCCGGCGCCGAAGTCGGAGCCGGCCGCCTCGCGCAGGGCGTGCAGGGCGGCGATGAGGGTCGGTCGCTCGTCCGGTGGGACCCGCCCGACGACCTCCCGCAGCGCCTCGCGGCGTCGTCGGAGCACGGTGCGGACCACCTCGGTGCCGGCGGCGGTCGGCTCCAGCACGACCACGCTGCGGTTGGCCGGGTCCCGACGCCGGGCGAGGTGCCCGGAGGCCTCGAGCTGGTCGCCGAGCCGGGTGACCGAGGAGGCGGCCGTGCCCAGCCGTGCGGCCACGACGCCTCCCGGGGAGGGCCCAAGCTCGTCGAGCACGAGGAGCAACCGGAAGGCCGGGAGCGACACCTGTCCGCCCAGCCCCTCCATCGCGTGGCTGGCGACGCCCACCAGGACCCGCGTCGCCGTCATGAGCGCCTCGACCGCGTCGTCGTCGTTCATCACCTCGATCCTTGCGGCGAGCAAGGGTTGCAGTCTGCAAGACGTGGCCCGGGCCACGGAGATCGCGCGATACTCGACGGGTGGACACCGGGGGACCACCGCCGAGGCAGGCGCTGGTCGGGGCGGCGATCGCGGGGCTCTTCGCCGGGCTGTGGGTGGTGTGGGGAGGCGGCGGGCTCGACGGGGGCGGTCGGGTGGTCCTCTCCGTGGTCGGCATCCTGCTGGGACTCGCCGTCGCGGCGGCCGCCGTAGTGCTGGCGACACGGGCCCGGTCCGGAGACGGACAGGGCGGCTCGATGTTCGCGAGCCGGGCCTACCGACTGATCGTCGTGGCCGAGGTCGTGGCGCTCGTCGTCGGGAACGTGCTGCTGGGCCGGACCGGCCATCCGCAGTACGTCATCGCGTGGACGGCGTTCGTCGTCGGCGTGCACTTCCTCGCGTTCGGCCGCGCGTTCGACCGCGTCTTCACCGTGATCGGCGCGGGGGCCCGCACGGTGGGCTCCGCCTTATGCGTGCGTTTCCGTGCCTGAACACGGAAACGCACGCACAAGCGAAGCTAAGAGGTCCCGGTGAGCACCGGCCGCCCGACGCCCTCGGCCTGCAGCTTCGAGCAGTCGCCCGGCACCGGGACCGGGAGCGGCTTCGTCCCCAGCGCGCGCAGGGCGAGCCCGTCGGTGAGACCCGCCGTCGGGAGCTGGCCGTGGTTGATCAGGATGCCGCCGCAGACCGACTGGAGCCGGATCGAGCGCACGCCGGGCAGCGCGGCGGAGTCGGGCGGGGTGACGACGTCGTCCTGGTCGGTCCAGAGCGACAGCCACGGGATGTCCGGGCGTGGGCCGGCGTCGAGCCGGGTGAGCAGGGCGCTGCCCGGCGCGAGCTGCTGGCAGGCCCGGGGGCACGCACCGGGCACCAGCGCCCCACCGGCCGCGGCGATGTCGGCGCCCTGCAGCGGCGAGCCCATCGTGACCAGCCGCCGGATCGCCGGGGCGGTCGTCCCGGTCTGCAGGTACAGCCAGGACGCGACCCCGCCCGCGGAGTACCCGACGAGGTCGACGCTGCGGGCGCCGTCGTGGCGGATGAGGTCGCGCACGGTGTGGTCGATGGCGGCCGCCTGCCCGGAGAAGTCCCCGGTCCCGCCGTCGGGGAGGGAGACGACGACGGCGGGGCGCCCGATCACCCGCAGCCGCAGCGCGAGCGCCTGCAGCGCCGCGGTGTTCCCGCCGAAGCCGGGGACGAGGACGACGGGGCCCATGACGGCGGGGTCGGCCTTCGGGGGCACCGCGTACTCGCGGCCCACCGAGACCGCCACGAGCGCCGCGACCGCCAGCACGACCGCGGTCACGACGAGCACGAAGAGCCGACGGCGGGGGGCGAGGCCGCCGAGCGGGGCGCGGTCGGGCCAGGCGAGCCGGCGGGTCACACCCCCAGTGTGCCCGCCGCGGGCTCGGGGAGGCGTTAGCGTGCGCGGCGTGGAGCCCGCTGTTGTGTCCCGCCTCGCCCGCCGCCTCGAGCCCCTGCACTCGATGATCTACTTCGCGCCCGAGGTGGGATCCGAGCTCGGCGAGCTCGGGATCACCCACCCCCGCGCGCAGTACTTCGCGCAGCGCTCGGCGGCGATGGGGGCGGTCGGGCCGGGCGTCGTCGCGGCCACCTACTACAACTTCAACCCCGGGCTGATCGCCCGCTTCGTGCCCGGGGTGTGGGCCACGGCGTCACCCGCCGACGTGCTCAACGCGCGGCTGCGCGCCGCCGACGGGGCGCTGCGCCGGCTGTTGGGGAGCGCGGTGTCGTCCCGGGAGTGCGAGCGCACCTCGGTCCTGGCCCGCCGGGCGACCGAGGCGTGCCGGCCCGAGGACCGGGCGCTCTACGCCGCCCACGCCGACCTGCCCTGGCCCGACGAGCCGCACCTGGCGCTCTGGCACGCGGCCACGCTGCTGCGCGAGTACCGCGGGGACGCTCACCTGCACGCGCTGCTCGGCGCCGGGCTCACCGGGCTCGAGGCCCTGGTCCTGCACACGGCGACCGGGCGCGGGTTCCTCGTCGAGTTCGCCCAGGCGACCAGGGGCTGGTCGGCCGAGCAGTGGGGCGAGGCTTCGGCCGCGCTCCGCGAGCGGGGGCTCGTGACCGGGGACGGCGGGCTCACCGAGGAGGGCGCGGCCTTCCGGGAGGGCATCGAGACCGAGACCTCGCGCCTCTCGACGGCGCCCTACGCCTCGCTGGGCGACGACACGGACGAGCTCGCGGAGCTGGTCGCGGGCCTGACCCGCACGATCCTCGCGGCGGGCGCCTTCCCGGACGGCGTGTTCGCGTCGGGGTCGACTCGGACGCCGGCCTCGCGCTGAGCTCCCGCGGCGACGGTGCTCGTCGCGCAGAGGTCGCGCGTCCGTAGGCCGTTGATCATGGAAGCGTGCACATGCGATTGACGCCGGGGAGTCACTGCACAGTCGAACGGATCTCCGTGCGGCGTGCAGTGACTCCCTGATCACCCGGCGCCAGGCCCACCCACTCGCTCACCGGAGGCGCTGCGCCTCGTCGGAGGACCCCACCTCCCCGCGCGACCCGGCTCGCTTGGCGAGCCAGATGCCGCCGCCGATCACGAGAGCGCCCGCGATCAGCCAGCCGAGGGCGCCGAGCAGCCAGTGCACGAGCGGGAGCACGATCCCGCCCAGCACCACGAGCGCACCGATACCGACCAGGACCCACACCACGATCTTCATGACGTCGAGCCTGCTCGCGCTGCCGGCCCCCGACATCGGGGTGCACCCTGAACTCCGACTCAGGGAGGGTCCATGAAGGTCACCGTCGTCGGCGCCGGGATCGTCGGGCTCGCGGCGGCGGACGCCCTCGTCCGCCGCGGCCACACCGTCACGGTCCTCGAGGCCGATCGGCCGATGGGCGCCCGCAGCGTGGGGTCCTCCCGCGTGTTCCGGCTCGCGCACGCCGACCCCGCCCTGGTGGAGGCGGCGAGCCGGGCCCGCAGCCTCTGGGAGCGGTGGTCGCAGCGCGCCGGCCGACCGCTCGTGGGGACCGAGGGCACCGTCGTGTCCGGGCCCCGCGCTCCGCAGTGGGCCGAGGCGATGGCCGCCGCGGGGGCCGAGCACACCCTCGGCGACCCCCCGGCCGCGCTGCTCGGGAAGGCGGACGGCCCGGTGCTCGTCGACCCGGGCGGCGGCGCCCTCGACCTCGCCGGTGCGGGCCGCATGCTCACCGAGGCCCTGCGGTCGCACCTGCGCCCGGGCCGCGTCGTCGACCTCGACGAGATGATCGGCGACGCCGTCGTCGTGGCGGCCGGCGCCGGCACCGCCGAGCTCGTCGCGCCCCTCGGGGTCGACGTCCCGCACCGGCTCTGCCACCACGTGCGCTTCTCGTTCCGGTTGCGCACCACCGCCGCGTCGACGCCGCCGACCCACCTCGACGGCACCCCCGGCCCCGACCTCGCGTCGACCTACCAGCACCGCACCCCCGAGGGGGCCTGGGCGATCGGCGGCCACCTGCCCGACGAGCTCACCACCACCGACCACCCGTTCGACGAGGTCCGGCGCCGGTCCCACGACGCCGTCACCGCCCACGTCGCCCAGAGGCTGCCCGAGCTGGACCCGGAGCCGGTCGGGGAGCTGGCGTGCACCGCGATGGCGGGCGGCGGCAGCCAGCAGAAGGATCCGGGGAGCGTGCACACCGCCCGCGTCGGGAACGTGTACGTGCTGTGGGGCGAGAACCTCGCGAAGTTCGCACCGCTGCTCGGTGAACAGCTGGCCGACGCCGTGGAGATGTGAGCGGTCGAACGCGAGGCGGGGGACGCCTCCGGCACGGGGCGCGGATCACGGTCGGTAACCTGGAGGGGACCACTCCCTCGGCAGGAAGCACCCTCCACGTGACCACGACCGCACCCGAGCGGCCCGGGTCCGCCGATCGCACCCTGCGCACGGACCTGCGCAACATCGCGATCGTCGCCCACGTCGACCACGGCAAGACCACCCTCGTCGACGCCATGCTCCGTCAGTCGGGAGCCTTCTCCGCGCGCACCGAGCCCGTCGACCGGGTCATGGACTCCGGCGACCTCGAGCGCGAGAAGGGCATCACGATCCTCGCGAAGAACACGGCCGTGCGCCGCGGGGACGTCACCTTCAACATCATCGACACCCCCGGCCACGCCGACTTCGGGGGCGAGGTGGAGCGCGGGCTGTCGATGGTCGACGGTGTCGTCCTGCTCGTCGACGCGTCCGAGGGCCCGCTGCCGCAGACCCGGTTCGTGCTGCGCAAGGCGCTCGCCGCGCGCCTGCCGGTGATCCTCGCGGTCAACAAGACCGACCGGGCCGACGCCCGTTGCGCCGAGGTCGTCGACGAGTCGCTCGACCTGCTGCTCGAGCTCGCCACCGACCTCGAGATGGACGACGACGTCGTGACGCAGTTGCTCGAGCTGCCGGTCGTCTACGCCTCGGCGCGGGCCGGCAAGGCCTCGCTGGAGCGCCCCGCCGACGGCACCGTGCCCGACTCGGACAACCTCGACCCGCTGTTCGAGCTGCTGCTCTCCGAGGTCCCGGCCCCGGCCGACGACCCGGACGGCCCGCTGCAGGCCCACGTCACGAACCTGGACGCGTCGGCCTACCTCGGCCGCATCGCGCTGTGCCGGGTGCGCTCCGGGCGGATCCGGCGCGGCCAGCAGGTCGGGTGGTGCCGCGAGGACGGCAGCGTCACCCGCGTCAAGGTCACCGAGCTGCTGCGCACCGAGGGCCTCGAGCGGGTCTCGGCCGACCACGCCGACGCCGGCGACATCGTCGCCGTCGCGGGGATCGCCGAGGTCACCATCGGCGACACCCTCGCCGACCCCGACGACCCGCAGCCGCTCCCGCGGATCACCGTCGACGAGCCCGCGATCTCGATGACGATCGGGATCAACACCTCGCCCCTCGCGGGCCGGGACCCGAAGCCGGGCACCAAGCTCACCGCGCGGCTGCTCAAGAACCGGCTCGACGCCGAGCTGGTCGGCAACGTGTCGATGCGCGTGCTGCCCACCGAGCGCCCGGACACCTGGGAGGTCCAGGGCCGCGGCGAGCTGGCGCTGGCCGTCCTCGTCGAGACGATGCGCCGCGAGGGCTTCGAGCTCACCGTCGGCAAGCCCGAGGTGGTCACGAGGACGGTCGACGGCAAGCTCCACGAGCCGTTCGAGCGGCTCTCGGTCGACGTGCCCGAGGAGTACCTCGGGGCGGTGACCCAGCTCCTCGCCGCCCGCAAGGGCGAGATGCTGGAGATGAGCCACTCCGCGTCGTCGACCCACGTGCGCATGGAGTACCGGGTGCCTTCGCGGGGGCTCATCGGCTTCCGCACCGAGTTCCTCACCGAGACCCGCGGCACCGGGATCGCCAATCAGCTCTTCGACGGCTACGGGCCGTGGGTCGGGGAGCTGCGGGCGCGCCTGTCCGGGTCGCTGATCGCCGACCGCGACGGGGCGGTGACCGGCCACGCCGTCGGGCTGCTGGCCGACCGCGGGGACCTGTTCGTCGGGCCGACCACCACCGTCTACACGGGCATGGTCATCGGGGAGAACTCCCGCACGGAGGACATGGAGGTCAACATCGTCCGCGAGAAGAAGCTGACCAACATGCGCCAGTCCAGCCAGGACGTCCTCGAGCGGCTCACCCCGCCGCGGATCCTGTCCCTGGAGCAGGCCCTCGAGTTCTGCTCCGAGGACGAGTGCGTCGAGGTCACCCCGGGCGCGGTGCGCATCCGCAAGGTCGAGCTCGACTCGCACCTGCGCAACCGGCAGCGCATCCGGGCCAAGCAGGGCCGCGCCTGACGGTTCAGGGCCGCGGCCGGACCTCCACCGGCATCGTCGCCAGCACGTCCAGCGCCCGCATCTCCCGCTTGGCGGGGGAGCGGGCGAAGAACAGCAGGTCGAGCGGGTACCACAACCCGATCCAGGCGATGACGAGGAAGACGCCGTTGCCGAGGACGTCCTGCAGGAACTGCGGGACGTCGGGGTCGAGGAAGTTCGTCGAGAGCACCAGCCCGACGACGAACAACGCCACGCCCCCGCGCAGCGACCACAGGCCCTGCCGCCACAGCGACCGGCTCTCCCGCTCGACGCGCTCGGTGCGGGCGGCGCACCAGCGCCGCAGCCCCGTCTCCAGGCGGGCGGGGACGCCGTCGTCGCTCAGCGCGGCGAGCGGCAGCGTCAGCACCACGCGGCGCGGCCGGCGGATGCGGGGGCGGCCGAGGAGCTCGCCGAGCAGCTCGTCGACCCCCGGCATCCCGCGCACCTTCTCGCCCTGGGGCGCCTGCAGCGGGGCGAGCGGGTCGACCGCGAGGAGCTCCTCGGGTGCCCCGAGGTGCACCACGATCTCCTCGCGGGGACCGGTCGTGGTTGCGGTGTCGGTCGTGCTCATCGGGCCCACCTCGGATCGGTCGTGAAGGCGACGACGACGGAGCGCTCGTGCCCCAGCGCCGCGAGTCGCTCGTGCAGGTCGGCACGGACCTCGTCGCAGTCGGCGACGGTGTGCACCGTCGAGCCGTCGTCGACGAGGAAGTCGACCTCGACGTCGACCCGCGAGCCGACCTGCGAGGCCCGCAGGAGCCCTTCGCGCATCCGATAGCAGTCCTTGACGGCGTCGACGGCGGCCTGCAGCGCGCTGAGCGTCTCCTCGGGCGGCGACATCGCCAGCAGCTCCCGCATCCCGCGCGCGACCAGCCCGGCGGGCACCCGCAGGAAGAGCAGCGACACGAGCACGACCATGCCGGGGTCGACGTAGGCGGCGAGGTCGGCGCGCCCGGTCGCGACCAGCACCGCGGCGATGACGAAGCCGACGAGGACCCCGACCGAGAGCAGCGTGTCGCCCTGCCACTCGGCGGTCTCGGCGCGGACCAGTCCGCCCGTCCCGCGGCGCAGGACGAGGGTGACGACGACGCCGCCCGCCGTCGCGACCACCGCGTAGGCGAGCGCCCAGCCGGTGGCGACCTGCCGGCCGCCGGCGAGCAGGTCGGTGATCCCGCCGACGACGGCGTAGACCGACAGCGCCCCGAGGGCGAGGGCCTTGACGACGACGACGATGGGCTCCCACTCCTCGCGGCCCCAGGGGTGGGCGTCGTCGGGCCCGCGGCGGGACACCCGCAGCGCGGCCACCGCGAGCAGCGAGAGCCCGATCGAGGCGAACGAGTACAGGCCGTCGAAGACGATCATCGACGAGCCCGAGAACACCCCCCACACGCAGGAGATCACGGCGAACGCGGCGGAGGCCCACACCGAGACGAGCAGCAGCCGGTGATCACGCCGCGTGTCCTGGGTGTTCGGCACACCGGTGATCGTGGCGCTTCGTCGGGCGCAGGTCGAGAGCGATCAATCCGTGACCCGGCCCGACCTCGCGCTGCGGGCCCGCGTCGGTCACTGTTGGTGGTCGACGACGAGGAAGGACACCTCGGATGGACGTGAGCGTCGACCTGGGCCTGGACGACACGCGGATCACCGCGGCGTGGATGCTCGGGTCGTTCCTCGTGGTCTTCCTCGTGACGCGTGGGATCACCCGGCTGATCCGCTCCGGGAAGGGGCCGTTCAGGGACACCTCGATCGGCGGCGTGCACGTCCACCACCTCGTGCACGGCATCGTGCTCATGCTGGTCGCGGGCGCCGGCGAGTTCCTCTACCGGCCCGAGGGGGCGTGGCAGGTCGTCCTCGCCGTCGCCTTCGGCGCCGGGGCGGCGCTGACCCTCGACGAGTTCGCGCTGTGGCTGCACCTCGAGGACGTCTACTGGTCCGACCGGGGCCGGCTCTCCGTCGACGCGGTGCTCGTGGTGGCCGCGGTCGGCGCGCTGCTCGTGCTGGGCGCGAACCCGTTCGGCGCCGCGAGCGAGGACAACGCCCCCATGGTGATCGCCGCAGCGGTGATCACGTTGGCGTTCGCGGCGGTGTGCGCCTTCAAGGGCAAGCCGATCTTCGCGGTGCTCGGCGTGGTCCTCCTGCCGTTCGCGATGGTGGGGGCGATCCGGCTCGCCAAGCCGGGCTCGCCGTGGGCCAAGCGGCGCTACCGGGAAGGGTCGAGCAAGGACGTGCGCGCGCGGGCGCGGTTCCCCGAGGGTCGGCGGACCCGGTGGGACGCCGTGGTGGACGCGGTGGGTGGGGTGCCCCGATAGGTGGCCTCCGGCCCTGTGAGCACTTTCCGGGGCTATGACCCCGGAAAGTGCTCACGAGCGCGCAGCGCACCTACGCTTCCGACTCCGCCCGGTCCGCCGTCGCCCACGCGGTGTGGAAGGTGCCGGCCTTGTCGGTGCGCCGGTAGGTGTGCGCGCCGAAGAAGTCGCGCTGCCCCTGGACCAGGGCGGCGGGCAGACGCTCGGCGCGGATCCCGTCGTAGTAGGACAGCGCCGAGGAGAAGCCCGGCGTCGGGATTCCCAGCTGCGCCGACGACGCGACGACCCGCCGCCACGAGTCCTGCGCCCCACCGATGGCCTCGGAGAACGTCGGGTCGGTCAGCAGCGTCGTCAGGCCCGGCTCGCGCTGGTAGGCCGTGGTGATCTCGTTGAGGAACTTGGCGCGGATGATACAGCCGCCCCGCCAGATCTTCGCGACCTGGCCGAGGTCGATCGACCAGTCGTACTCGGTCGCGCCGGCCTGGATCTCGTTGAACCCCTGCGCGTAGGCGACGATCTTCGACGCGTAGAGCGCCTGCTCGATGTCCTCGACGAAGCCCTCGGCGGCCGCGCCCTCGAGCCTGGCGCGCGATACCCCGGGCAGGCCGCGGGCGGCGTCGCGCAGCGTGCGGTTGCCCGAGAGCGAGCGGGCGAAGGTCGCCTCGGCGATGCCCGTGACGGGGACGCCGAGGTCGAGCGCCGCCTGGACGGTCCAGCGGCCGGTGCCCTTCTGCTCGGCCTCGTCGGCCACGACGTCGACGAACGGCTTGCCCGTGGCGGCGTCGTTGTGGGCGAGCACCTGCGAGGTGATCTCGATGAGGTAGGAGTCCAGGCGGCCCTGGTTCCACGTCGTGAAGACGTCGGCGATGCCCGCCGGGTCCATGCCGAGCCCGGAGCGCAGCAGGTCGTAGGCCTCGGCGATGAGCTGCATGTCGGCGTACTCGATGCCGTTGTGGACCATCTTGACGAAGTGGCCCGCGCCGTCGGCGCCGATGTGGGTGCAGCACGGGGCGCCGTCGACGTGGGCCGAGATGTCCTCGAGCAGCGGGCCGAGGGATGCGTAGGCCTCGTCGGGGCCGCCGGGCATGATCGAGGGCCCGTTGAGGGCGCCCTCCTCGCCGCCCGAGACGCCCATGCCGACGAAGTTGAGCCCCTGGTCGCGCAGTGCCTTCTCCCGACGACGGGTGTCGGCGAAGTGGGCGTTGCCGGCGTCGATGATCACGTCACCCTGCTCGAGGAGCGGGGTGAACTCGTCGATGACGGCGTCGGTGGCCTTCCCGGCCGGGACCATCAGCACGATGCGCCGTGGACGCTCCAGCGAGCGCACGAACTCCTCGGCGGAATAGCCGGGCACGAACGTGCCCTCGTCGGAGAACTGGTCGACGAGGTCCTTCGTGCGCTTCTCCGACCGGTTGTGCAGCGCGACGGCGTGGCCGTGGCGCGCGAGGTTGCGTGCGAGGTTCCGACCCATCGTCGCGAGGCCGCTGACGCCGATCTCCGCTGTCTGACTCACGCGCACAGCATGCCCGACATCGGAGGGAGCACACGCTCGACGGAGTGACTTTCCGCCGGGCGCGGTAACGACTCCGTGACCCCCCACGAGAAGGGACCGAACCGCCGCGGCGCTCCGCCCCGGCGCAGGTCACGGGGGGAACGACGAGATCATGACGGACCAGACACGTGTCGTCGGGGGACGGGCCGCGGTGCGGCGGGCGGCCGCTCGCGCGACCCGCCGCGCGCGCTACCTGATCGCGGCCGGACTGGCGGCGACGGTCACACTGGGCACGGTGCTGGTGGGGAACGCGGTGGGCTCGGCGGCGACGGCTCCGGCCGCGGCGCCCGCGCAGATCTGCGACCAGTTCGGGTCGGCGCCCGTCGCGGGCGGCAAGTACCTCGTGCAGAACGACCGCTGGGGCGCCACCACGACGCAGTGCATCACGCCGTTCGACACCGGCTTCTCGGTCGACGTCGCCCAGCACGTGAACAACAAGGGCCCGGCCGCCTACCCGTCGATCCTGCGCGGCTGCAACTACGGCTACTGCACGGCCGCCTCGCCGTTCCCGGCCCAGGTCTCCTCGCTCGGCACCGTCCGGTCGTCCTGGTCGACGAAGGGCCCGACGGCGGGCGGCACCCAGCAGTACAACACCGCCTACGACATCTGGTTCGACCCGACGAAGACCAACACCGGCCGCAACACCGGCGCCGAGATGATGATCTGGCTCAACCGCACCTCGTGGGTCCAGCCCATCGGCAAGCCCTACTACGACGTGAACATCGGCGGGACCACCTGGACGGTCTGGTACGGCAAGACCGACCTCCCCGTCATCTCCTACGTCCGCAAGACCGCGACGACGTCGGTGAGCAACCTGCCGATCGAGCTCTTCACGCGGGACGCGATGCTGCGTGGCGTCGTCAAGTCCAGCTGGTACCTGACGAGCGTGCAGGCCGGGTTCGAGCCGTGGACGGGCGGCACCGGGCTGCGCACCAACTCGTTCTCGGTGACGCGGAACGGCGCTTAGGGCTACGCCCTCGTGCGTGCGTTTCCGTGTTCAGACACGGAAACGCACGCACACGCGCGTCAGCGCGAACCGCGCAGACCGAGGATCTCCAGCCACGAGGCGAGCCCGTCGAGCGCGGCCTTCGCGCCGGCCTCGGTCTCCGGAGCCGGATCGAACGTCCGTGCCTCGCCCTCGCCGGAGACGCGCTGGCCCGCGAAGGGGATCGGCACGGTGCCGGCGACCACCATCTGGAGCGCCACCAGCACCGGGAGCAGCGCCTCGGCGGCCCGGGCGCCCGCGGCGACGCCGCCGTAGCCGATCAGCGTCACCGGCTTGCGCGCCCACTCGGCGTTCAGGTGGTCGAGGGCGTTCTTCAGGGCGGCGTTGTAGCTGTGGTTGTACTCGGGGTGGACGATCGCGAAGGCGTCCGCGCGGGCGATCGTCGCGCTGAAGGCCTTCGTCGAGTCCAGCGAGTAGCGGCCGAACCGCGGGTGCTCCGGCTCCGCGAACATCGGCAGGTCGACCTCGGCGAGGTCGACGATCTCGACGTCGAAGGCCTCGTACTCGCGGGTGTACTCGCTGAACCACCGCGCGATCGGCTCGCCGACCCGTCCCGGTCGCGTGCTCGCGACGATGATCTGCAGCAGCGGGCGGCGTGCGGGCTCCGTCATGGGTTCCTCGGATCGCAGAGAACGGTTGTTGCCACAACCATCGTGCCCCCGCTCGGCGCCCTGCGCTGTCGGGGGGCCCGTTTAGGCTGGTTCCCGTGGCCGAGACGACACCCCTGCTCACGCGATCCGACCTGCGCGGCGGCGTCCCCGGACCCGCCGCGCTGCGCGCGATGCTGCCGCGCGCGGAGATGGACGTCGACGCGGTCGTCGAGAAGGTCCGGCCGATCCTCGACGCGGTGCGCGACCGCGGGGTCGAGGCGGTCCTGGAGTACGGCGAGCGCTTCGACGGCGTGCGCTCGGAGTCGGTCCGGGTGCCCACGACGGCGCTGCGCGAGGCCCTCGACGGCGTCGACCCCCAGGTGCGCGCCGCGCTGGAGACCGCGATCGAGCGCGCCCGCGCCGTGCACGCCGACCAGCGGCGCACCGACACCACCACGCAGGTGGTCCCGGGCGGCACCGTCACCGAGCGGTGGGTCCCGGTGTCCCGCGTCGGGCTGTACGCACCGGGCGGGCTGGCCGTCTACCCGTCCAGCGTGGTCATGAACGTGGTCCCGGCGCAGGCCGCCGGGGTCGAGGGGCTCGTCGTGTGCTCGCCCCCGCAGCGGGAGTTCGGCGGGCGGCCGCACCCGCTGGTCCTCGCGGCGGCCGCCTTGCTGGACGTCGACGAGGTGTGGGCCGTCGGCGGGGCACAGGCCGTCGCGCTGCTGGCGTACGGCGGCGTGGACACGGACGGCGCCGAGCTCGAGCCGGTCGACATGGTCACCGGCCCCGGCAACGTCTACGTCACCGCGGCCAAGCGCAGCCTGCGCGGGCGCATCGGCATCGACTCCGAGGCCGGCACCACCGAGATCGCCGTCCTCGCGGACGCCACGGCCGACCCGGTGCACGTCGCGGCCGACCTCGTCAGCCAGGCCGAACACGACCCGGCGGCCGCCTCGGTGCTGGTGACGACGAGCCCCGGGCTCGCCGACGCGGTCGACGCCGAACTGACCACCCAGGTCGGCACGACGAAGCACGACGAGCGGATCCGCACCGCGCTCGCGGGCCCGCAGTCCGGGACGATCCTGGTGGCCGACCTCGACGCCGGGGTGCGGGTGGTCGACGCCTACGCCGCCGAGCACCTGGAGATCCAGACGGCGGACGCGGCCGCGGTGGCGGCGCGGGTCCGCAACGCCGGCGCGATCTTCGTCGGGCCGCACAGCCCGGTGTCGCTCGGCGACTACTGCGCCGGGTCCAACCACGTGCTGCCCACGGGCGGGTGCGCCCGGCACTCCAGCGGGCTGTCGGTGCAGACGTTCCTGCGCGGCATCCACGTCGTCGACTACTCGGCCGACGCGCTGCGCGAGGTGGCCGACCGCGTCGTCGCGCTCGCCGAGGCCGAGGACCTGCCGGCGCACGGTCAGGCGGTCGCTGCCCGGTTCGGCACCCGGCGCACCTACCCGGGGACCGGCGCATGAGCGACGCCGCCGCCGGGCCGGCCCGGGCGTCGATCGGCGCGGGCGTCGCCCTCGACGACCTGCCGCTGCGCGACGACCTCCGCGGCCGCAGCCCCTACGGCGCGCCCCAGCTGCGGGTCCCGGTCGCGCTCAACACCAACGAGAACCCGTTCCCGCCGCCGCCCGCGCTGGTCGACGACGTCGCCGCCGCCACCCGCGAGGCCGCCGCGACGCTGCACCGCTACCCGGACCGCGACCACGTCGCGCTGCGCACGGCGCTGGCCGACTACCTCACCCGCGCCACCGGGGTGCCGCTCGCGGCGGAGAACCTGTGGGCGGCCAACGGGTCCAACGAGGTGCTCCAGCAGCTCCTGCAGGCCTTCGGCGGGCCCGGTCGGCTCGCGCTGGGCTTCGAGCCGAGCTACTCGATGCACCCGATCCTCGCCGCGGGCACCCGCACCGACTGGGTGCCGGCGCCCCGGCGCGACGACTTCTCGCTGGACGCCGCCGCCGCGGTCGACGTCGTCCGGGAGCGCCGCCCCGACGTCCTCTTCGTCACCACCCCGAACAACCCGACCGGCCAGTCGATCGAGCTCGCCGAGCTGGCCGCGATCGCCGACGCCGCACCGGGGCTCGTCGTCGTCGACGAGGCCTACGTGGAGTTCTCGTCGGGCCCCTCCGCGTGCGAGCTGCTCGAGACCCACGGCCACAAGCTGGTCGTGAGCCGCACGATGTCGAAGGCGTTCGCGTTCGCCGGCGGCCGGCTGGGCTACCTGGCGGCCGCGCCCGCCGTCGTCGACGCCCTCATGCTCGTGCGGCTGCCCTACCACCTCTCAGCGCTGACCCAGGCGGCCGCGCTGGCCGCGCTGCGCCACGCCGACGAGACGCTGGCCCTGGTCGACACGCTGTCCAAGGAGCGGGACCGCATCGCCGCGGCGCTCGACGGGATGGGCTACGCCGTCGTCCCGAGCACGGCGAACTTCCTGCTCTACGGCGGGTTCCCGGAGAGGTTCGCCGACGCGCACGCGGTGTGGCAGGCCTACCTCGACGAGGGCGTGCTCGTCCGCGACGTCGGGATCCCGGGGCACCTGCGGGCCACCGTCGGGACCCCCGAGGAGAACGACCGGTTCCTCGCGGTGTCGGCCGCGCTGCGCTAGGAGCCGGAGCGGGTCCGCACGTGGGCCCGCTCGCCCTGCGGGCCGAAGAGGTTGAGGATCTCGGCGGGCTCGTGGAAGGGATTGGTGACCGCGTGGGGCAGGTGGGTGTCGAACTCCACCACCTCGCCGGGCAGCAGGACGGTCTCCTGGTCGCCGAGGCGCAGCCGGACCTTCCCGGAGAGCACGTACATCCACTCGTAGCCCTCGTGGGTCTGCGGCTCGACCTCCCGCTGCGGGTAGCCGGCCGGCAGGATCTGTTTGAACGCCTGCACCCCGCCCGGGCGGCGGGTGAGCGGCACGAACGTGGCGCCGCCGCGGACGAACGACGGCATCCGGACCCGCGGGTCGCCGGTGGGCGGGGCGTCGACGAGCTCGTCGAGCGCGACCTGGAAGGCCCGGGCGAGGGGGAGCAGCAGCTCCAGGGTCGGCTTGCGTCCGCCCGACTCGAGCCGCGACAGCGTCGACAGCGAGATGCCGGTCGATTCCGCGAGGTCGGTGAGGGTGAGGGAGCGGGCGGTGCGCAGAGCCCGGAGCCGGGGGCCGACGCCGTCGAGCACCGTCGCGAAGTCGTCCATCTTGCTGTTGTAGCAAAGAACTTTGCCAGATGCGACGGCCGGGGCGCAGGCTCGCGGCATGAGCGAGCAGACGTGGGACGTGGTGGTGGTCGGTGGCGGCGCGGGCGGGCTGGCGACGGCCCTGACCCTGGCACGGTCCCGACGACGGGTGCTGGTGGTCGACGCCGGGGAGCCGCGGAACGCGCCGGCGGACGGGGTGCACAACTACCTCGGGCGCGAAGGCACCCCGCCGGCCGAGCTGACCGCGACCGGGCGGGCCGAGGTGGAGGGGTACGGCGGGGTGGTGCGGGCCGGCCGGGTCGTGACGGCCTCGCGGGCCGACGAGGGCGGCTTCGTGCTGGGGCTGGACGACGGCGCGGAGGTGCGCACCCGGCGCGTGGTCCTCGCGACCGGGGTGACCGACGAGCTCCCCGACGTCGCGGGCCTGCGGGAGCGCTGGGGCCGTGACGTCCTGCACTGCCCGTATTGCCACGGCTGGGAGGTGCGGGACCAGCGGGTCGGGGTGCTCGCGACGAGCCCGATGGCGCTGCACCACGTCGGGCTGATGCGCCAGCTCACCGACGACGTCGTGCTCCTGCTCAACGGTGCGTTCGTCCCCGAGCGCCCCGCCGCCGACGAGCTGGGCGCCCGCGGCGTCGAGGTCGTGGGGGGCGCGGTGGCGGCGGTCGAGGTGGCCGACGACGCGCTGCGCGGGGTCCGACTGGCCGACGGCACCGTGATCGCGCTCGACGCCCTGTTGGTGCCCACCGTGGTCCGCGCCCGCGCCGAGGTGGCGACGATCCTCGGCGTCATCCCGACCGAGCAGCGGATGGGGGAGACGCTGCTCGGGGAGGTGATCGAGGTCGACGCGCGCGGCGAGACCGCGGTTCCGGGCGTCTGGGCCGTCGGGAACGCGACCGACGTGTCGGGCACCGTGATCGCCTCGGCCGCGGCCGGGACGAAGACCGCGGCCCAGCTCAACGCCGACCTGGTCGCCGAGGACGGCCGCCTCGCCGTCATGGCCCGTCGCGACGGCAGCCCGGCGTTCTGGGAGCGCTTCTACGCCGAGCGCGACCAGGTGTGGAGCGGGCGCGCCAACACGGTCCTCGCCGCCACCGCGGCCGACCTCGACCCGGGCACCGCGCTCGACCTCGGCGCCGGAGAGGGCGGCGACGCGTTCTTGCTCGCGGGCCGGGGCTGGAAGGTGACCGCGGTCGACGTCGCGCAGACCGCGTGCGACCGCATCGCCCAGCGGGCCGGCGATCTCCCGGTGACCACCGAGCGCCACGACCTCACCGAGACCTTCCCCGAGGGGAGCTTCGACCTCGTCAGCGCGCAGTACCTGCACTCGCCGAGCCCCGACTTCCCCCGGACGACGATCCTGCGCCGCGCCGCGGAGGCGGTCGCGCCGGGCGGGACGCTCCTCGTCGTCGGGCACGGCCGGCTGGCGCCGTGGTCGTGGGACCCGTCGTTGCGGATGCCGACGGCCGACGAGGTGCTGGCCTCGCTGGCCCTCGACGACGCCGTCTGGGAGGTCGTGCGCTCCGCGTCCCCCGAGCGCACCGCCACCGGCCCCGACGGCCAGGAGGCGACGATCACCGACGAGATCCTTGAGGTGCGCAAGCGCATGTGAGCACTTTCCCGGGCCATAGCACCAGAAAGTGCTCACATGCCGGAGGCACCTACGATGACCACCATGAGCCGGGCCGGACGCGTGGAGCGCGTGACCAAGGAGTCGAGCGTCCTCGTCGAGATCGACCTCGACGGGAGCGGGCAGACCGAGGTCGCCACCGGGGTCCCGTTCTTCGACCACATGCTCACCGCGCTCGGCAAGCACTCCTCGTTCGACCTCGTCGTCCGGGCCAGCGGGGACGTCGAGATCGACGCCCACCACACCGTCGAGGACGTCGCGATCGTGCTCGGCCAGACGCTGCGCCAGGCCCTCGGCGACAAGTCGGGCATCCGGCGCTTCGGCGACGCCTGGATCCCGATGGACGAGGCCCTGGCGCAGGCCGTCGTCGACGTCTCCGGGCGGCCCTACTGCGTGCACACCGGGGAGCCGGAGAGCATGGCCGGCTTCGTCGTCGGCGGGAACTACCCGACGGTGCTCAACCGGCACGTCTTCGAGTCGATCGCATTCCACGCCGGCATCGCCCTGCACGTGCGCGTGACCGGCGGCCGCGACCCGCACCACATCACCGAGGCCGAGTACAAGGCGCTCGCGCGGGCGCTGCGCGCCGCCACCGAGACCGACGCGCGGCTCGCGGGTGGCACCGCGTCGACCAAGGGCGTCCTCGAGTCGTGAGCGGGACCGAGCTCCTCGCGCTCGGGCTGCTGCTGGTCGCCGGGTTCCTCATCGGCGGGGTGATCTCCTTCGGGCGCGCCCGGCGCTGGATCCCGGCGGTGCTGCTCGCCCTGCTCGCCGCCCTGGCCGTCGCGGCGGCGGTCCTGCGGCTGCTCCCCACCTGACCGGCCAGGGCCGTCCGGTGGCCACGATTGAGCCGGGCCCGGCGGGGAACCACGGTGGCGACCGGCCTCGGGAGTGGTGGTGACGGAGCAACAGGGCGTGGCGACGACGTGGACGGCGCGGGCACGTGCCCTCACCTGCGCCGCCGAGGCCCGCGCGCTCTACGACGCCTGGGCCCCGACCTACGACGCCGACCTCACCGGGCCGGGCGGGGAGGACTACCCGCTGCCCGGGATCGTCGCCGACGTCGTGGCCCGGCTCGCCGACCCCACCACCGACGTCCTCGACGCCGCCTGCGGCACCGGACTCGTCGGGGCGGCGCTCGCCCGGCACGGATTCACCTCGATCGACGGCCTCGACGTCTCGCCGCGGATGCTGACCCGGGCCCGCGCCCGCGGCGCCTACCACGATCTGGGACCGGCGGACCTCTCCCAGCGCCTGCCCGGCGCCGGCGACAAGTTCGGGGTCGTGACCTGCGTGAACGCCTTCGAACCCGGGCACCTGCCGCGCTCGGCGCTCGTCGAGTTCGCGCGGGTGGTCCACCGCGGCGGGCACCTCGTCCTGACCGTCGGTGCGCAGCGCCGCCCCGAGACCGAGCGGCACCTCGAGCATCTCGCCCGACGGGAGGTGGTGCGGGTGACCGAGATCTCCGAGGAGCCGCTGCACCCCTCGACGGGGGAGTGCCACGCCGTCGTCGTCCTCGAGGTCGTCGCGTCCTCGCAGGTGCGCGGGCCGCGCTGACACCCGGCCGCGGCGCGGACCGGGCTCGGTAGCGTGGGTGGTATGCCGGGAACCCCTTCGGTCGTCGTGCTCGACTACGGCTCGGGCAACCTGCGCTCCGCCGAGCGCGCGCTCGAGCGCGCCGGCGCGAAGGTCGAGGTCACCGCCGACTCGCGCGCCGCCCGCGAGGCCGACGGGCTCGTGGTGCCCGGCGTCGGCGCCTTCGCAGCCTGCGCCGCGGGCCTGCGGGCCGTCGGCGGCGAGCGGATCGTCGAGCAGCGCCTCGCCGGCGGGCGGCCGGTGCTCGGGATCTGCGTGGGGATGCAGGTCCTCTTCGAGCGCGGCGTCGAGTTCGGGGAGGAGGCCGACGGCGCGGGCCAGTGGCCCGGCACCGTCGAGAAGCTGCAGGCCGACGTGCTCCCGCACATGGGCTGGAACACCGTGCGGGCCCCGGCCGACTCGGTGCTCTTCGCCGGCCTGCCCGACGACGAGCGCTTCTACTTCGTGCACTCCTTCGCCGCGCGCCGCTGGGAACTGGACCGCGGCCGGCCGTTCCTCCCGGCCAAGGTCACCTACGCCCACCACGGCGAGGACTTCGTGGCGGCCGTCGAGGACGGGCCGCTCGCGGCCACCCAGTTCCATCCCGAGAAGTCGGGGGAGGCCGGGCGGCGCCTGCTGGTCAACTGGCTCGAGAGCCTCTAGAGAATTTTCCCCACGCCGGTGTCGAAGGCCGCCGACCCCGTTCGACGCGCTGGTGACGGCCGGGGACGAGCCCCGGCCCCGAGACTCGGGAGGGTCCGATGCGTTACATGATGATCATGCAGGCCCCGGAGACGATGAACGTCGGCGCGGCCGACGGTCCGCCGCCGGAGGAGGTCTTCGAGGCGATGGGCCGCTACAACACCGCCCTCGTCGAGGCCGGCGTGCTGCTCGCCGCCGAGGGGCTGGCACCGTCGTCGGAGGGGTTCGAGGTCACCCACGACGGCGAGACGCCGACGGTCACCGACGGTCCGTTCGCCGAGGCCCGCGAGCTGGTCGCGGGGTTCTGGATCCTCGACGTGGCCACGCGCGCCGAGGCCGAGCAGTGGGCGCGCCGCTGCCCGATCGGCCCCGGGGTGCGGTTGGAGGTGCGGCGGGTCCCCGACATGCGCGAGTTCGAGGGGATCGCGCCGGCGGAGGTGCTCGACGCCGAGGCCGCGCTGCGGGCCCGGGTCGCCGAGCGTGCAGCGCAGTACGAGCAGGCCGGGTCCTGAGGCCGGCCCGACGAGGGGGAGACGCGATCATGGCGCGGTACATGCTGGTCCTGAAGTACGACGAGGCCACGGCGTTGGCGACGCCGCCCGACCCGGCGATGTTCGAGGAGATGGGCCGCTTCAACACGGCGATGGTCGACGCCGGGGTGCTGCTCGCGGGCGAGGGCCTCGCCCCCAGCTCGCAGGGCGCCGTCCTCACCTTCGGCGAGGGGGAGGGCGACGGGCCCACCGTGAGTGACGGCCCGTTCACCGAGGCCCGCGAGCTCATCGGCGGGTTCTGGATCCTCCAGGTCGACTCGCTGGACGAGGCCGTCTCCTGGGCGCGCCGCGCGCCGTTCCGGCAGGGGGAGCGCATCGAGGTGCGGCGGGTCACCGAGGCCGAGGACTTCGAGGGCATCGCGCCGGAGGGCGTGCTCGAGCAGGAGGCGCAGCTCCGGGAGCGCGCCGCGCAGCAGCACGGCGGCTGACCCGGGAGATGACCGCCGCCTACGTCGTCCTCGACGCGGTGTGGCGGGCCGAGTCGGCGCGGATCGTGGCCGGCGTCGCGCGGGTGGTGCGCGACGTCGGCCGCGCCGAGGAGCTCGCCCACGACGCGCTGGTGGCGGCGCTCGAGCAGTGGCCGGCCGACGGGGTCCCGGACAACCCGGGGGCCTGGCTGGCCGCCACCGCCCGGCGTCGGGCGATCGACCTGGTCCGGCGGGAGCAGACGTTCGCGCGCAAGGCCGAGCAGGTCGGGCACATGGAGGGCTCCGTGTCGTCGCCCGATACCGCGGACGTGGTGGCCGACCCGGTCCGGGCGGTCGGCGACGACGTCCTCGCGCTGCTGTTCGCCACCTGCCATCCGGTGCTCGCGCGGGAGTCCCGGGTGGCCCTGACGCTGCGGCTCTTCGGGGGCCTCACCACCGACGAGATCGCCCGCGCCCTGCTGGTCGCCTCCACCACGGTCGGCCAGCGGATCTCGCGGGCCAAGAAGCGGCTCTCCGCGGCGAACGTCGACCTCGATATCCCGGCGGGGGCGGAGCTCGAGGGCCGGCTGGGCGCGGTGCTCGAGGTCGTCTACCTGGTCTTCAACGAGGGCTACGCGGCGACCACCGGCGCCGACTGGGTCCGTGCCGACCTCTGCGACGAGGCCATGCGCCTCGGCCGGCGGCTGGTGGCGCTGCTGCCGGAGCGCCCCGAGGTCCACGGCCTTCTCGCACTGATGGAGCTGCAGGCCTCCCGGCTGCGGGCGCGGGTGGGTCCCGACGGCGAGCCGGTGCTGCTCGCCGAGCAGGACCGCGGGCGGTGGGATCACCTGCTCGTGGGCCGCGGGCTCGCCGGACTGGCGCGCGCGGAGGCGGAGACCGGCACCCGTCGTCGGGACCACTACACCCTGCAGGCCGGGATCGCCGCCTGCCACGCGCGGGCCGGCTCGGTCGAGGACACCGACTGGGCGGCGATGGCCGCGCTCTACGCCGAGCTCGCCGTCGTCACCCCGTCGCCGGTCGTGGAGCTGAACCGCGCCGTCGTCGTCGGGCGGGCCGAGGGGCCCGAGGCGGCGCTGGCGCTCGTCGACGCGCTGCGCGACGAGCCGGCCCTCGCCCGCTACCACCTGCTCCCGGCGGTGCGGGCCGACCTGCTCACCCGGCTCGGGCGGCGCGACGAGGCGGCCGTCGAGCTGGAGCGGGCGGCCGGCCTGGCGTCCAACGAGGCCGAGCGGGCGCTGCTGCGCCGCCGGCTGGAGGACCTGCGGGAGGCCGCCCTCGGTCGGGGGTGAGCCGGCCCGCGCTTCCCACCCCGCCCCCGACGGCAGCAACGGCACGTTCCTGGCGTCCGACGCGAGGACGGCGCCGGTCACCCACGGGTGCGGCGCCGACCCATCCCGACACCGATGGCAGCAACGGCACGTTCCTGGCGTCCGACGCGAGGACGGCGCCGGTCACCCAGCCATCTAGGGTGACCATCCGTGAGCTTCGACCTGCTGCCCGCCGTGGACGTCGTCGACGGCCAGGCCGTCCGCCTGGTCCAGGGCGAGGCCGGGACCGAGACCGGCTACGGCGACCCGCTGGACGCCGCCCGCGCCTGGGTCGACGACGGCGCCGAGTGGATCCACCTCGTCGACCTCGATGCGGCGTTCCGGCGCGGCTCGAACGCGGCGCTGCTGGCCTCGCTCGTCGACAGCGTCCCGATCAAGGTCGAGCTCTCCGGCGGCATCCGCGACGACGACTCGCTGCGCCGCGCCCTGGACACCGGGTGCGCCCGGGTGAACATCGGCACCGCGGCGCTCGAGGACCCGGTGTGGTGCGCGAAGTCGATCGCGGAGTTCGGTGACCGGGTGGCCGTGGGCCTCGACGTCAAGATCCGCGACGGCGAGCACCGGCTCGCGGCGCGCGGCTGGGTCTCCGACGGCGGCGACCTGTGGGAGGTCCTCGCCCGGCTCGACGCCGAGGGCTGCGCCCGCTACGTCGTGACCGACGTCGGCCGCGACGGCACCCTGACCGGCCCGAACACCGACCTGCTCGCCGCGGTGTGCGAGCGGACCGAGGCACCCGTCGTCGCGAGCGGCGGCGTCGCGACCCTGGACGACGTGCGGGCCCTCGCCGCGCTCGCCCCGGCCGGGGTGGAGGGCGCGATCATCGGCAAGGCGCTCTACGCGGGGGCGTTCACCCTGCCCGAAGCGCTGCGCGCATGTGCGTGAATGTGGTCGTCGGGACGACCACATCCGCTCACATGGCCGCAGGCCTAGGCTGATCGCCATGGGTGTGGCCGTCCGCGTGATCCCCTGCCTGGACGTCGACGCCGGCCGGGTGGTCAAGGGCGTCAACTTCGTCGACCTGCGCGACGCGGGCGACCCCGTGGAGATGGCCCGGCTCTACGACGCCGAGGGGGCCGACGAGCTCACCTTCCTCGACGTCAGCGCGTCCTCCGGCGAGCGCGAGACCACCTACGACGTCGTCCGGCGCACCGCCGAGCAGGTGTTCATCCCGCTGACCGTCGGCGGCGGCGTGCGAACCAACGACGACATCAACAAGCTGCTGCGTGCCGGCGCGGACAAGGTCGGGATCAACACCGCGGCCATCGCGCGCCCGGAGTTCCTCTCCGAGTCCAGCCGCCGGTTCGGCTCGCAGTGCATCGTGCTCTCGGTGGACGCGCGGCGGGTGCCCGCCGACCAGCAGCCCACGCCGTCCGGGTTCGAGGTGACCACCCACGGCGGCCGGCGCGGCACCGGCATCGACGCGCTGGAGTGGGCGCAGCGCGGCGCCGAGCTCGGCGTCGGGGAGATCCTGCTCAACTCGATGGACGCCGACGGCACGAAGAACGGCTTCGACCTGGAGATGCTCCGCCAGGTCCGGGCGCTCGTCGACGTCCCGGTGATCGCCAGCGGGGGCGCGGGGGCCGTCGAGCACTTCGCCCCGGCCGTCGAGGCGGGGGCCGACGCGGTGCTCGCCGCGTCCGTGTTCCACTTCGGGATCATGCGGATCGGCGAGGTCAAGGACGCGCTGCGCGAGTCGGGGGTGGAGGTCCGGTGACCACCGTCCCCGTCCTGGACCCGGCCGTCGCCGCCCGGCTCAAGCGCACCCCCGACGGCCTGGTCTGCGCGGTGGTGCAGCAGTACGACACCCGCGAGGTCCTCATGGTCGCGTGGATGTCCGACGAGGCCCTCGCCCGCACGCTCGCCACCCGCGAGGCCACCTACTGGTCGCGCTCGCGGCAGGAGCTCTGGATCAAGGGCGCCACCAGCGGCGACACCCAGGCCATCCGCGAGGTCCGGCTGGACTGCGACGGCGACACCCTGCTGGTGCTGGTCGACCAGCAGGGCGCCGCCTGTCACACCGGGGACCACACCTGCTTCGACGGCGACGTGCTGATCACCGCGGACGGGGCGCCGTGAGCCGGACCGCCACGAGGCGTGGTCGGCGGACGAACCCGGACGCCGCCTCACCACCGGGTTCCGGCACCGTCGGGGGCAGGAACCGGGACGAGGAGGTCGCATGGCGTCGTACGAGTACAAGGTGGTCGAGCTCCGCGAGGGCCTGATGGGCGGGAAGATGTCCGGCAACAAGCTGGAGAAGGTCCTCAACGAGCACGCGGGGCAGGGCTGGCAGCTCAAGGCCATCACCGGGGTCGAGGTGAAGGGCCGCATCGGTCCCGGTGGCGTGGACGGCGTGCTCGTCACGTTCGAGCGACCTCGTGGCTGAGCAGCACGGGACCCGCTACACCGCTGCCCCGACCGGCGGCTACGGGGTCCCGGGGGCGTGACGTGGCGGGTTCCGGGCGTCGGCCGTGGCCCGGAGGGCCCGCACCGCGGCCCGCACGGCCGGGGTCTCGCGGTCGGTGCGCCACACCGCGTCGACGGTGCGCGAGAGCACCGGGTCGGTGGCCACCATCCGCACCCCGGCCGGGATCGCGGGGCGGGCGAGCCGGGGGATCGTCGCCGCGAGCCCGGCGCCCGCCACCAGCTCCAGGTGGATCGCGAAGCCGCAGACCAGGCAGGTGACGCGGGGCTCGACGCCCTCGCGCCGGAGGCGCTCCACCAGCCAGTCGTGGGCCCGGGTGCTGCTGGTGTCGGCGACCCAGGTGAGGTCGGCACCGACCAGGTCGGACAGCGCCACCGAGCCCGACGCCGCCAACGGGTGCTCGCGGGGGAGCGCGAGGTCCAGGATGTCGTCGCAGAGCCGGGTGCGGCTCGTCCTGGCGGGCACCGGGGCCGGGAGGCCGTCCCAGTTCTCGACGACGGCGAGGTCCAGGTCCCCGTTGACCAGCGCGGGGAGGGTCTGCTCGGCCTCGCCGTCGGAGAGCAGGACCACGAGGTCCGGGTGCGCCGCCCGCAGCCGGGCGAGGCTCGCCGGCGCCAGCGCGTGCACTGTCGTCGGGATGGCCCCGATCCGCAGCGGGCCCACGACGTCGTCGTCGAGCCGGTCGAGGTCGCGGCGCGCGGTGGCGAGGCGGTCGAGGACGGCCGCGGCGTGCTCGGCGAGCACGAGCCCAGCCGGGGTCAGCCGGATGCCGCGCCCCGCGGGCTCGGTGAGCGCCGCGCCGGCCTCGCGCTCGAGCGCGGCGAGCTGCTGCGAGACGGCCGACGGCGTGAGGTGCAGGCTCGCGGCCGCCTTCCCGACGGTGCGGTGGCTGGCGACGGCGTGCAGCGCCTGGAGGCGCCCGGTCCCGAACACATCAGAGAAGCTAACCGTTCGCGGCGAGAAAGTGTCGCTGGTCCTGAACGATCAGCGGTCGCACGCTGGAGGGCGTGACGACGTCCGCCTCGACCGCCACGCCGACCACCACCCGTCGCGGCCCCGTCGACCCCAGGCTGCTGGCGGTCGCGGGCAGCCTGTGCATCGCACTGTCGCCGATCCTCATCGCGCTCTCGGGCACCTCGCCGGGCACCGCGACCGTGTTCCGCTGCCTGCTCGGGCTCCCCGTGCTCGTCCCGATGGGTCTGCTGGAACGGCGTCGTCGACGGCGGGTGCGCGCGATGGTGGGCGACGAGGTGCCCCGCGGCCGGCCCTGGTTGATCGTGGCGGGCGGCATCCTGCTCGGGCTGGACATGACGCTGTGGACCGGCGCCATCCACGCCGTCGGGGCCGGGGTCTCGACGGTGCTGGTCAACGTCCAGGTCGTGATCCTGCCGCTGCTGGCGTTCCTCGTGATCGGCGAGCGGGTGCGGCCCTCGTTCCTCCTGGCCGTGCCGGTGATGCTCGGGGGCGTCGCGCTCGCCGGGGGGCTCGCGGACGGGGGCGCGGGCGCCGCCCACCCGGTGCTCGGGACCGTGCTCGCCCTCCTCGCCGCCGTCGCCTACGCGGGGTACCTGCTGCTCTTGCGGCTCGGCTCGGCGCCGGGGGAGAAGGCCGGGCCGGTCGCGCTCGCGACGGCGGCGGCCGCGGTCAGCTCGTTCGTGCTCGGCACGCTGTGGGAGGGCGTCGACCTCACCCCCGGCTGGGAGGCGCTCGGCTGGCTCGCGCTGCTCGCCCTGATCGGCCAGTGCATGGGATGGGTGCTCATCGCCGGCGGCATGGCGCGGCTCCCGTCCTCGACCGGCGCGTCGATCCTGCTGCTCCAGCCGGTCGGCGCGGTGCTGCTCGGGATGCTCGTGCTCGGCCAGTTCCCGTCCGCGTGGCAGCTGGTGGGCTGCGTCGTCGTCATCGTGGCCGTGGCGTTCGCGGCCCGGCGGCGGGCCGAGCCCTCGCCGGAGGAGGCCGTGGCCTCCTGAGAGGCCGCCGGACCAGACTGTCGGTGGGAGCGTCCACAATGGGCGGCGTGTCCGTGACCGACCAGCCGATCAGCCTCGGGACGGTGTTCCCCGACCGCGCGCGCTTCCACGAGCTCGCCGTGCACCACCGCGTCATCCCGGTGGTGCGCCGGCTCCTGGCCGACGACGAGACGCCGCTGGGGATCTACCGCAAGCTCGCGGGCCGCCGGACCGGGACGTTCCTGCTCGAGTCGGCCGCCCACGGCGAGTCCTGGTCCCGGTTCTCCTTCATCGGGGCGCACAGCGCGGCGGCGCTCACCGAGCGCGGCGGACGGGCGCACTGGACGGGCACCCCGCCGGTCGGCCTGCCGGGCACCGGGGACGACGCCACGGCCGACCCGCTGGTCGCGCTGCGCGAGACGCTGGAACGGCTGCGCACCGAGCCGCTGCCGGGCCTGCCGCCGCTCACCGGCGGGCTCGTCGGGTACGTGGGGTACGACGCGGTGCGGCGCCTCGAGCGCCTGCCCGAGCACGCGGAGGACGACCTCGCGATCCCCGAACTGGTCATGCTGCTGGCCACCGACCTCGCGGTGCTCGACCACCACGAGGGCACCGTCACGCTCATCGCGAACGCCGTGAACTGGGACGACAGCCCGGAGCGGGCCGACGCGGCGTACGACGACGCGCTGGCCCGGCTCGACCGGATGACCGGCGAGCTCGGCGCCCCCGCCGCCTCCACCGTCGCCTCGTACGACCCGCTGGCCGGGCGCTCGCCCGACGTCCGGCGCCGCTTCGACCGGGACCGCTACCTCGCGGCGGTGGAGGCCGCTAAGGAGCGGATCCGCGCGGGCGACGCGTTCCAGGTGGTCGTCAGCCAGCGCTTCGAGTCCGAGACCGCGGCCGACGCCCTCGACGTCTACCGCGTGCTGCGGGCCACCAATCCCAGCCCCTACATGTACCTGCTGCGCCTCGCCGACGCCGAGGACCAGCCCTTCGAGATCGTCGGCTCCTCGCCCGAGGCCCTCGTGACGGTCCGCGACGGCGTGGCCACCACGCACCCCATCGCCGGGACCCGCTGGCGGGGCGCCGACGCCGAGGAGGACGTCCTGCTCGAGAAGGACCTCCTGGCCGACGAGAAGGAGCGCGCCGAGCACCTCATGCTCGTCGACCTCGGGCGCAACGACCTCGGGCGGGTCTGCGCCCCGGGGACGGTGAAGGTGCACCGCTTCTTCGACATCGAGCGCTACAGCCACGTCATGCACCTCGTCTCGACGGTGTCCGGGCGGCTCGCCGAGGGCCGCACCGCCTTCGACGCCGTCACGGCCTGCTTCCCCGCGGGCACGCTCTCCGGCGCGCCGAAGCCCAAGGCGATGGAGATCATCGAGGAGCTGGAACCGACTCGGCGGGGGCTCTACGGCGGGATCGTCGGCTACCTCGACTTCGCCGGGGACGCCGACACCGCGATCGCCATCCGCACCGGCCTGCTGCGCGACGGCGTCGCCCACGTACAGGCGGGCGGCGGGATCGTCGCCGACTCCGACCCGGTCGCGGAGGACACCGAGGCATCCAACAAGGCCCGGGCGGTGCTCGCCGCCGTCGCGACCGCGGGCACCCTCGCGCCGCCGGAGTCGGTCGCTGACCCGGAGCGGGGGGTGCCGTGAGCGGGCCGGCCCCGCGCCGCCCCGGGCCGCGGCTGCTGGGCCTCGCCGTCGTCGGGCTCGTGCTCGCCGCGGTGGCGCTCTGGGGCGCCTCCCGCGGCACGTGGCTGACCGCGACCTGGGACGTGCCGCTGCGCGGCCGGGTCGTGACGACGGTGGTCGGCGCCGACGCCGAGCCCGTGCTCGTGCCGTGGGCGCTGCTCGCGCTCGCCGCGATCGGCGGGCTGTTCGCGACGTCGGGCTGGGGCCGGCGCGCGGTCGGCGTCGTGGTGGGGGTGGCCGGGCTGTGGGCGCTGCTGCGGGCGGTGTCCGGACTCGCCGCGCCCGCCCCGTCGCAGCTGCCCGCGCCGGCCCGGCAGGCGGGCCGCGCGCTCGGGGTCCAGGTCACGGTGGCGTGGCCCCTGCTGGCCGCGCTGGGCGGCGTGCTCCTGCTGGGCGTCGGCGTGCTCGTCGCGGCACGGGGGTCGGTCATGCCCCGGCTCGGCGCGCGCTACGACGCCCCCGGCGGACGGCCGAGCACCCGCCCCGCCGACGACGAGCGCAGCCTCTGGGAGGCTCTCGACGCCGGGGAGGATCCGACTGCCTCACCGGCCCGGGACGAGCCCCGGGGAGCCGGTGGTCCGGGCCCGTACGGTCCCCCGCCGGGGAGGGCACCGGACCGGGCCGAGGGGGGCCGGGGTTAACATGGAGCGAACTCGGCCCACGGGACCGGGCCGGGTTCCGGGGGCCCGGTGAGCACGACCGACGATCGCCCGAGGAACGGGGGCAGCAGCCGCGTGAGCGTCCTGGAAAAGATCCTCGAGGGGGTCCGTGCCGACCTCGCCGACCGCGAGGCCGCCGTCCCGTTCGATCAGGTCAAGGCCGCCGCGGCCGCGGTGCCGCCCCCCAAGGACGCGCTCGCCGCGCTGCAGGGGCAGGGCATCGGCGTCATCGCGGAGGTCAAGCGGGCCTCGCCGTCGCGGGGCCACATGGTCGACATCCCCGACCCGGCGAAGCTCGCCCGCCAGTACGTCGAGGGCGGCGCGCGGGTGATCAGCGTCCTCACCGAGCAGCGGCTCTTCGAGGGGTCGCTGACCGACCTCGACGAGGTCCGCGCCGCGGTCGACATCCCCGTGCTGCGCAAGGACTTCGTCGTCGGGACCTACCAGGTGCACGAGGCCCGGGCCCACGGCGCGGACCTCGTGCTGCTGATGTGCTCCGTGCTCGAGCAGAACGCCCTCGACGCGCTGGTCGACCGCGTGCACTCCCTCGGCATGACCGCCCTCGTCGAGATCCACGACGAGGTCGAGGCCGACATGGCGCTGCAGGCCGGCGCGAAGCTCATCGGCATCAACGCCCGCGACCTGCGCACCCTCGAGGTCGACCGCACCGTCTTCAGCCGGCTCGCCCCGGGCCTGCCCGGCGAGGTGCTGCGCGTGGCCGAGTCCGGCGTGCGCGGGCCGGGCGACCTCATGACGTACGCGGGCCTCGGCGCCGACGCGGTGCTCGTCGGGGAGTCGATGGCCACCGCCGAGGACCCCCGCGCCGCGGTGCGCCAGCTGGTGACGGCGGGCTCGCACCCGGCGTGCCCGAAGCCCTCCCGCTGACCGCCCGGCACCCGAGAAGGACCCGCGCATGAGGACCACCCCCAGCGGCCTGCCCCCCGCGAGCGCGGGCCTGGCCGAGCACGGGCACGACCCCGACGCCGCCGGCCACTTCGGCCGGTACGGCGGCCGGTTCATGCCCGAAGCGCTCATCGCCGCCGTCGACGAGGTGGCAGCGGAGTACGACAAGGCCCGCCACGACCCGGAGTTCCTCGCCGAGCTCGACCGGCTGCAGCGCGACTACGCGGGTCGGCCCAGCCCCGTCACCGACGCCCGGCGGCTCTCCGAGCACGCGGGCGGGGCGCGCGTCCTGCTCAAGCGCGAGGACCTCAACCACACCGGCTCCCACAAGATCAACAACGTGCTGGGCCAGGCGCTGCTCACCCAGCGCATGGGCAAGACCCGGGTGATCGCCGAGACCGGCGCGGGCCAGCACGGCGTCGCAACGGCCACCGCCGCGGCACTGCTCGGCCTGGACTGCGTGGTCTACATGGGCGAGGTCGACACCGAGCGGCAGGCCCTCAACGTCGCGCGGATGCGGCTGCTCGGCGCCGAGGTCGTCCCGGTCACCACCGGCTCGCGCACCCTCAAGGACGCGCTCAACGAGGCCTACCGCGACTGGGTCGCGAGCGTCGAGCACACCCACTACGTCCTGGGCACCGCCGCCGGCCCGCACCCGTTCCCGATGATGGTGCGCGACTTCCACCGCGTGATCGGGCTGGAGGCGCGGGCCCAGGTGCTCGAGCAGTACGGCCGGCTGCCCGACGCGATCCTCGCCTGCGTGGGCGGCGGGTCCAACGCCATCGGGATCTTCCACCCGTTCCTCGACGACGCCGCGGTCCGGCTCATCGGGTGCGAGGCCGCGGGCGACGGCGTCGAGACCGGCCGGCACGCCGCCTCGATCACCGGCGGCAGCGTCGGCGCCCTGCACGGCGCGCTCACCTACCTGCTGCAGGACGAGGACGGTCAGACCATCGAGTCGCACTCGATCTCGGCGGGCCTCGACTACCCGGGCGTCGGGCCGGAGCACTCCTTCCTGCGCGACCTCGGACGCGCGGAGTACATCCCGGTCACCGACGCCGAGGCGATGGACGCGTTCCGCCTGCTGTGCCGGACCGAGGGGATCATCCCGGCGATCGAGTCGGCGCACGCCATCGCGGGCGCGGTGCGGATCGGCCGGGAGCTGGGGCCGGACGCGACGCTCCTGGTCAACCTCTCGGGCCGCGGCGACAAGGACGTCGACACCGCGGCGCGCTGGTTCGACGTCGTCGACCCGGCGTCGCTGCCGACCGAGGAGCCGGCCTCGCCCGACGCGGCCGCGGGGAAGCGGGAGCTGTGACGATCAGCGACGCGGCACCGACCGGGAACACCGGCCTCACCGTGCTGGACGAGATCTTCACGACGGCGCGGGCGGAGTCCCGCGCCGCCCTGATCGGCTACCTGCCGGCCGGCTACCCGACGGTGGCCGGGTCCACCGGGCTGCTCACCCAGGTCCTCGACGCCGGGGCGGACCTCGTCGAGGTCGGCCTGCCCTACTCCGACCCGGTGCTCGACGGCCCGGTGATCCAGCACGCGGTCGACACCGCGCTGCGCGGCGGCGTGCGGGTGCGCGACACCCTCTCCGTGGTCGAGACCCTCGCGGCCCGCGGCGGGCGCGCGGTCGTCATGACCTACTGGAACCCGGTGCTGCGCTACGGACCCGAGGCGTTCGCGCGCGACCTCGCGGCGGCGGGCGGGCTCGGCGTCATCACGCCCGACCTCGTGCCCGACGAGGAGGACGGCTGGCTCGCCGCGACCACCGCGCACGCCCTCGCCCCGATCTTCCTGGTGGCGCCGTCGTCCACCGAGCAGCGCATCGCTGCCACCGCCGCCGCGACCCGCGGGTTCCTCTACGCCGCGTCCACCATGGGCGTCACGGGGGCGCGGGACGCGGTCTCGGACACCGCGCGGACCCTCGTGGACCGGGTGCGCCGCCACACCGACCTGCCGGTCGGGGTCGGCCTCGGTGTGCGGTCGGGCTCGCAGGCCGGCGAGGTCGCCTCGTTCGCGGACGGGGTGATCGTCGGCTCCGCCCTGGTCTCGGCCGCCGAGCACGGGCGGGCCGCGGTCGCGCGGCTGACCAGCGAGCTCGCCGCCGGGGTACGCGGGAACCACACCGGCCGCTGAGGTCGCCCCCCCGCCGGGATCGGCGGGCCCGACGACGGGTGAGTGGCGCCGTCCGCTCGTTGGATGCCAGGAACGTGCCGTTGCTGGCCCGGAGGCCTCGGCCCGACGACGGGTGAGTGGCGCGGTCCGCTCGTTGGATGCCAGGAACGTGCCGTTGCTGCCACGGGACGCACGACGGGGCACGGAGGCCGCCCCCCGGCTCACCATGGCCGTCGGGGGTCACCGATAGCCTCGCAGGCGTGCTCGCAGCGATGCTCCCGGCGACGATCCCCAGCCCGCCCCAGGGCGTGTGGCACGTCGGCCCGATCCCGCTGCGCGCCTACGCCCTGTGCATCATCGCCGGGATCGTCGTCGCGGTTTGGCTGACCGACCGGCGGTTCGTCGCCCGCGGGGGCGCGCCCGGCTTCGTCGTCGACGTCGCGGTGTGGGCGGTGCCGTTCGGCCTGGTCGGGGGGCGGCTCTACCACCTCGCGACCGACTGGCGGACCTACTTCGGCCCCGGGGGAGACCCGGTCGCCGCGCTCTACGTCTGGAACGGCGGGCTCGGGATCTGGGGCGCGATCGCGCTCGGCGCCGTCGGCGCCTGGATCGCCTGCCGCCGGCGCGGGGTCCCGCTCACGGCCTTCGCCGACGCCGCCGCGCCCGGCATCGTGCTCGCCCAGGGGATCGGGCGGCTCGGCAACTGGTTCAACCAGGAGCTCTACGGCGCCGCGACCACGCTGCCGTGGGGCCTGGAGATCTACCGGCGGGTCGACCCGGTCACCGGCGCCCCCGACAACCTCGGCGGGGTCGCGCTCGACCGCACGCCCGTCGAGATCGTCCAGCCCACGTTCCTCTACGAGCTCGTCTGGGACGTCCTCGTCGCGATCCTCGTCGTCGTGCTCGACCGGCGCCTGCGGCTTTCCCGCGGGCGGGCGTTCGCGCTCTACGTCGCGGGCTACACCGCCGGGCGCTTCGTCATCGAATTGCTCCGTACCGACCCCGCCACCCGGGTGTTCGGGGACGTGCGGATCAACGTCGTCGTCTCCGGGGTCGTCTTCGTCGCGGCCGTGGTCTACCTGCTCGTCGTGCGCGGACCCCGGGAGGATCTCTCGGCGTCGATGGGCCCGGAACCGGGTTCGGTGCCCGAAGGGCCGGGTACGTCGGGTGGCGTGACCACCGACGACCGGCACGCCGGGCCCGAGACCGACGACCGACGAGGACCCGACGATGCCGCCTCGGCGCGGGAGAAGCGACGCGAGGCGGCCGGCTCGGACCGCGAGGTCGGCCACGGGGCCGACGAACCCTCCGGCGTCGACACCGAGCCCGAGGGCACCATGCACCAGGAGGGCGCCCGGGCCGAGCCGCCCTCGGCCGCCCGCGGGTAGCCACCGCACCCGTCCGGGCGGGGGACCAGGTCACGTTCCGCGTCCGGGCCGCAGGCCTCCCGGCGGGCTAGACTCGATCGACGGTGCGGGACGTCGGGGTCCCGTGACTCCCGCCGGCTGCCGGGTCACCGCACGACCCACCCGTCCTCGGCGCTTCCAGGGCCATCGTCGTCCCCGGTTCCTCCGTCGAGACCGGCGCAGCCACGCCGCTCCGCCGTCTCCCACCACCGGCTCGCGACGACCGTGGCGGATCCGCTCCGCTCCGCTCCCTCTCCGAGGAGGCGCCCACCGTGCTGTTCTCCACCAACCCGGGCCCGCAGGGGCTGTACGACCCGGCGTACGAGCACGACGCGTGCGGTGTCGGCGCCGTCGCGGACACGCAGGGCCGCCGCAGCCACGCAATCGTCGCCGACGCCCTCCAGGTCCTGCACAACCTCGACCACCGGGGGGCCGCCGGCAGCGAGCCCACCAGCGGCGACGGCGCGGGCATCCTGGTGCAGCTCCCCGACGGGCTGCTGCGCGCCACCGTCGACGTCGCCCTGCCCGAGCCCGGGCCCAGCGAGGACGGCGGCGCCCCGGTGCACCACTACGCCGCCGGCGTGGTGTTCCTGCCCGCGGACGACGACGGGTACGCGAAGGCGGTCTCGCTCCTCGAGCGCATCACCGCCGAGGAGGGCCTCGAGGTCCTGTGCTGGCGCGACGTGCCGACCGACCCCGAGGGCGCTGACGTCGGCTCCGTCGCCCGGTCGGCCATGCCCCGCTTCTCCCAGGTGCTGGTCGCGCACCCGGAGCGGACGCTGGGCGGCCTCGAGCTCGACCGCATCGCCTACCTGGTGCGCAAGCGGGCCGAGCGGGAGTCCGGCGAGCAGGGCTGCGGGCTCTACGTCGCCTCGCTGTCGAGCCGCACCATGACCTACAAGGGCATGCTGACCACCGACCAGCTGCCGCTGTTCTTCCCCGACCTGCGCGACGAGCGCCTCACCTCGGCCATCGCCGTCGTGCACAGCCGGTTCTCGACGAACACCTTCCCGAGCTGGCCGCTGGCGCACCCCTACCGCACGATGGCGCACAACGGCGAGATCAACACCATCCGCGGCAACCGCAACCGCATGCGGGCCCGCGAGGCGCTGCTCGGCACCGACCTCTTCCCCGGCGACCTCCAGCGCGCCATGCCGGTGTGCCCCGAGGAGGTCTCGGACTCCGCGAGCTTCGACGAGGTGCTCGAGCTGCTCTCGCTCGGCGGGCGCACCCTGCCGCACGCGGTGATGATGATGATGCCCGAGGCGTGGGAGAACCACGCCGAGATGCCCACCGACCAGCGCGAGTTCTACCAGTTCCACGCGAGCCTCATGGAGCCCTGGGACGGGCCGGCGGCGGTGGTGTTCACCGACGGCACCCTGCTGGGCGCCACTCTCGACCGCAACGGCCTGCGGCCCTGCCGCTGGTGGCACCTCGCCGACGACCGGGTCGTGCTGGCCAGCGAGTCCGGGGTGCTCGACGTCGAGCCCGAGCAGGTCGTGGCCAAGGGCCGCCTGCGGCCGGGACGGATGTTCCTCGTCGACACCCGTGCCGGGGCGCTCGTCGACGACGACGCCTACAAGTCCGAGCTGGCCGCCGAGCAGCCCTACGGCAAGTGGCTGCACGCGGGGCTGGTGCGCCTCGACGACCTGCCCGAGCGCGAGCACGTGGTGCACACCCACGAGTCGGTCGTGCGCCGCCAGCAGACCTTCGGCTACACCGAGGAGGAGATGCGCATCCTCCTCGCGCCGATGGCGACCACCGGTGCCGAGCCGCTGGGCTCGATGGGCACCGACACGCCGACCGCGGCGCTCTCCCGGCGCTCCCGGCTGCTCTACGACTACTTCGTCCAGCTGTTCGCGCAGGTCACCAACCCCCCGCTGGACTCGATCCGCGAGGCGCTGGTCACCTGCATGGAGCGCCCTATCGGCGCGGAGCAGAACCTGTTCCACCCCGGCCCGGCGTCGTGTCGCCAGGTCGTCCTGCCCAACCCGGTGATCGACAACGACGAGCTCGCGAAGCTCATCCACGTCAACGACGACGGCGACATGCCGGGCTTCGCGGCGGCGGTCCTCTCGGGGCTCTTCGAGGTCGACGGCGGCGAGCGCGCCCTCGCCGACGCCCTCGACCGGGTGCGGCGCGAGGCGAGCGAGGCGATCGCCGACGGGAAGCGCATCCTCGTGCTCTCCGACCGCGACTCCGACCCGCGGCACGCCCCGATCCCGGCGCTGCTGCTGGTCTCCGCGGTGCACCACCACCTGGTCGCCACCCGGGAGCGGACGCAGATCGCGCTCGTCGTCGAGTCCGGCGACGCCCGCGAGGTCCACCACATGGCGCTGCTGCTCTCGTTCGGGGCGGCCGCGATCAACCCCTACCTGGCGTTCGAGTCGATCGAGGACATGATCACCTCGGGGCAGCTCGAGCATCTCGAGGTCGAGCAGGCCATCGGCAACTACGTCCGGGCCGCGGTCAAGGGCGTGCTCAAGGTGATGTCCAAGATGGGCATCTCCACGGTGTCCGGGTGCACCGCGGCGCAGGTCTTCGAGGCCGTCGGGCTCTCCCAGGAGTTCGTCGACGAGTACTTCACCGGCACCGCCTCGAAGCTCGGGGGCGGCGGGCTCGACGTCGTCGCCGAGGAGGCGGCCATCCGGCACCGGACGGCCTACCCGCCCAACCCGAGCGAGCGGGCCCACCGCGGCCTCGACGTCGGCGGGGAGTACGCCTACCGGCGCGAGGGCGAGCAGCACCTGTTCACCCCCGAGACCGTCTTCCTGCTGCAGCACTCGACGCGGACGAAGCAGCGCGACGTCTTCCGCCGCTACACCGCCGAGTGCGACCGCATCGCCGCCGAGGGCGGGCAGCTGCGCGGGCTGCTGCGGTTCCGCTACGAGGACCGCACGCCGATCGACCTCGACGAGGTCGAGCCGGCGAGCGAGATCGTCAAGCGGTTCGCCACCGGCGCGATGAGCTACGGCTCGATCTCCGGCGAGGCCCACACCGACCTCGCGATCGCCATGAACAACATCGGCGGCAAGTCCAACACCGGCGAGGGCGGCGAGGACCCGGTCCGGCTCTACGACCCCTCGAAGCGCTCCGCGATCAAGCAGGTCGCCTCGGGCCGGTTCGGCGTGACCAGCGAGTACCTGGTCAACGCCGAGGACCTGCAGATCAAGATGGCGCAGGGCGCCAAGCCCGGCGAGGGCGGGCAGCTCGCTGGCAAGAAGGTCTACCCGTGGATCGCCGAGGTCCGGCACTCGACGCCCGGCGTCGGGCTGATCTCACCGCCGCCGCACCACGACATCTACTCCATCGAGGACCTCAAGCAGCTCATCCACGACCTCAAGAACGCCAACGACCGGGCCCGGATCCACGTCAAGCTGGTCAGCTCGGTCGGCGTCGGGACGGTGGCCGCGGGGGTCAGCAAGGCCCACGCCGACGTCGTGCTCATCTCCGGGTGGGACGGCGGCACCGGGGCGGCCCCGCTCACGAGCCTCAAGCACGCGGGCGCGCCGTGGGAGGTCGGGCTGGCCGACACCCAGCAGACCCTCATGCTCAACGGGCTGCGGGACCGCATCTCGGTGCAGGTCGACGGCGGCATGAAGACCGGCCGCGACGTCATCGTCGGGATGCTGCTCGGCGCCGAGGAGTACGGCTTCTCGACGGCGCCGCTGGTGGTCAACGGCTGCATCATGATGCGGGTCTGCCACCTCGACACGTGCCCGGTCGGGGTCGCCACCCAGAACCCCGAGCTGCGCAAGCGCTACACCGGCAAGCCCGAGTTCGTGGAGAACTTCTTCTGGTTCATCGCCGAGGAGGTCCGCGAGTACCTGGCCGAGCTCGGCTTCCGCACCGTCGACGAGGCGATCGGGCGCACCGAGCTCATCGACGCCGGGCAGGCGGCCGACAACTGGAAGGCCAAGGGCATCGATCTGGCCCCGCTGTTCACCGTGCCCGACGTGCCCGAGGGCGCCTCGACCGACCGCCGCCGGACGAGGTCGCAGGACCACGGGCTGGACAAGGCCCTGGACCGCACCCTCATCCAGCTCGCCGAGGGCGCGCTCGACGACGCGATGCCGGTGCGCCTCGAGATGCCGGTGCGCAACGTCAACCGCACCGTCGGGACGCTGCTCGGCTCCGAGGTGACCCGGCGCTACGGCAAGGAGGGGCTCGCCGACGACACCATCCACGTCGCGCTGACCGGCTCGGCCGGGCAGTCGTTCGGGGCGTTCCTCCCGCCCGGGGTCACCCTCGACCTCGTCGGCGACGCCAACGACTACCTCGCCAAGGGCCTCTCCGGCGGCCGCGTGATCGTGCGGCCGCCCGAGGAGGCCCCGTTCACCGGCACTGCCGACGAGCTGGGGCACGACGAGACGCACACCATCGCCGGCAACGTCATCGCCTACGGCGCCACGGGCGGCGAGGTGTTCCTGCGCGGCCAGGTGGGGGAGCGGTTCTGCGTGCGCAACTCCGGCGCGCTGGCCGTCGTCGAGGGCGTCGGCGACCACGCCTGCGAGTACATGACCGGCGGCCGCGTGGTGGTGCTCGGCGCGACCGGGCGCAACCTGGGCGCCGGGATGTCCGGCGGCATCGCGTTCGTCCACGACCTCCCCGAGATCCGGGTGAACACCGAGATGGTGGATCTGCTCGAGGTGGGAGACGAGGACAGCGAAGACGGAGTCTGGTTGCGCCATGTGATTGAACGCCACCTGGAGCACACCGGGTCCCCGAAGGCGGCCCGCCTGCTCGACGACTGGGACACCCAGGTCGGCCACTTCACCAAGGTCATGCCGACGGACTTCCAACGGGTCCTCGACGCGACCCAGCGCGCCCAGACCGAGGGACGTGACGTCAACGAGGTCATCATGGAGGTGGCGGGTGGCTGACCCCCGCGGGTTCCTCACCTACGAGCGCGAGGACAACCCCAAGCGCCCCATCGAGGTCCGTCGGACCGACTGGCACGAGATCTACGCGCCGGTCACCGACCCCGACGTCGAGGCGGAGACCCGCCGTCAGGCCGCGCGCTGCATGGACTGCGGCATCCCGTTCTGCCACTCCGGGTCCGCGGGCTGCCCGCTCGGCAACCTCATCCCGGAGTGGAACGACTTCGTGCGCCTCGGCGAGTGGGGGCGCGCCTCGGAGCGGCTGCACGCGACGAACAACTTCCCGGAGTTCACCGGCGCGCTCTGCCCCGCGCCGTGCCAGGAGGCGTGCGTCCTCTCGATCACCAGCCAGCCCGGGTCGGTGGCGATCAAGCGGGTCGAGTGGTCGATCGCCGAGATCGCCTGGCGTGACGGGCACGTGGCGCCGCAGCCGGCGACGGAGGCCTCCGGCAAGCGGGTCGCCGTCGTCGGGTCCGGGCCGGCCGGCCTCGCGGCCGCGCAGCAGCTGACGCGCGCGGGCCACGAGGTGACGGTCTACGAGCGCGACGACCGCCTGGGCGGGCTGATGCGCTACGGCATCCCCGAGTTCAAGTTCGAGAAGTGGGAGCTCGACCGCCGGCTGGAGCAGATGCGCGCGGAGGGCACCCGCTTCGTCGTGAACTGCGAGGTCGGCGGCGAGGGGGCGGCGGCGCTGCCCGTCGAGCGGCTGCGCGCCGAGTACGACGCGGTGGTGCTCGCGGTCGGCTCGCTGGCCGGGCGGGACGACCGGACGATCGAGGGACGCGACCTCGAGGGCATCCACCTGGCCATGGAGTACCTCACCCCCGCCAACCACGAGTGCGAGGGCGACGGCCCGTCACCGATCAACGCGCGCGGGAAGAACGTCGTCGTCATCGGCGGCGGGGACACCGGCGCGGACTGCTACGGCACCGCGACCCGGCAGGGCGCGATCGGGGTCCACCAGCTCGACCAGTACCCGGCGCCGCCGGTCATCCGCGACCCGGCGACGTCGCCCTGGCCGGCGTGGCCCTACGTCTTCCGGACGCCGCCGGCGCTGGAGGAGGGCGGCGAGCGGCTGTTCGCGACCGCGGTGCGCCGCTTCGTCGGCGACGAGCGCGGCCACGTCCGGTCGGTGGAGCTCGCGACGGTCGAGGTGCGCAAGGGCGCGGACGGCTCGCGCGAGGTCGTGCCCACCTCCGAGGAGGTCCACGAGGTCCCCGCCGACCTGGTGCTGTTCTCCATCGGGTTCACCGGGCCGGACGACATGGCCCTGATCCCCGGGCTGGGGATCGAGCGGACCAAGAAGAACACGATCGGCTGCGGGTCGGACTGGCAGACTGACGCGCCCGGCGTGTTCGTCTGCGGCGACGCCCACCGGGGCGCCTCGCTCATCGTCTGGGCGATCGCCGAGGGCCGCTCCGCCGCGGCCGCCGTCGACACCTACCTGTCGCCGGACGCCCGCACCGACCTGCCCGCGCCGGTGCACCCGGGGGCGCTGCCGCTGAGCTCCGCGGGGGCCTCGGCGTCCTGATCAGCGCCCGGCCCGATCAGCCCTGGACCTGGGCCTGGGTGATCTGGACCGGGAGCTTCGGCTTGCCGTCGCCGTCGCCGTTGGAGTTGTCGCTCCCGGCGGCGGCGACCTTGTCGAGCACCGCCAGGCCCGCGGTGCTGATCCGCCCCACCACCGTGTACTGCAGCGGCAGTGCGGAATCGGCATAGACGAGGAAGAACTGGCTGCCGGTGGTGTCCGGCTGCGAGGTCTTCGCCATCGCGACCAGCCCCCGGCTGTAGTCCGAGGCACCCTGCCCCTGCGGCGACGGGGCGAGGTTCGTCGGCGGCTCCTCGGCGTAGCGGAAGCCGGGTCCCCCGGACCCGGAGCCGGTGGGGTCGCCGCACTGCAGCACCTTGAGGCCCTCGCCGGTCGTGAGCCGGTGACAGGGGGTGCCGTTGTAGAAGCCCTGCTGCGCGAGCGAGGTCACCGCGTTCACCGCGCACGGCGCCTGGGCCCGGTCGAGCGTCAGCGGGATCGGGCCCTGGGAGGTCTGCAGGGTGACGTTCACCGTGCCTGTGCGGGCCGGGTTCGCGTCGGGGCTCTGCACCGGGCGGGAGGCCTGGCCGTCGGGGACGTACTGGCAGGCGCCCGACGCCGCGGCGGGCGCGGCCTCGGACGTCGACGGCCGCGTCGCGAGGTAGATCCCGACGGCGGCCGCGATCACGACGACGACGGCGACGACCGCGCCGATCGTGAGCCGCTGCCGACGACGACGGGCGCGCTCGGCCCGCCGCTCGATCTGCCGTTCCAGCTTGCGCTTGGCCGCCTTCCGGCGCTGCTCGTTCGTCGGCACGGCGGCATCCTAGGAAGTCAACCCGGGGTGAGTTCGGGCAGGTCGCGGGGCACGCGACGCGGCCCCGTCCGCGCCGGCGCCGACCACTAGGGTGGACCGGAGTCGTACCGAGGAGGACTGAGGACGTGCTGGTCGCCGGGTTCCCGGCCGGGAGTTTCCAGACCAACTGCTTCGTGGTCGCACCCGAGGAGGGCGGCCCGTGCGTCGTCGTCGACCCCGGGCAGGACGCCGAGGAGCCGCTGCGCAAGGTCCTGGCCCAGCGGAAGCTGACACCGGTCGCGGTGCTGCTGACCCACGGCCACCTCGACCACATGTGGTCGGTGACCCCGGTGTGCGACGGTGACGACATCCCCGCCTGGATCCACCCCGAGGACCGGTTCATGCTCGCCGATCCCCTCTCCGGCGTCGGCGCGATGGGCGCGCAGCTCGCCGCGATGTACCCGGGGCTGGAGTTCCGGGAGCCGAGGCAGGTCGAGACCCTCGCCGACGGCGCGACCCTCGAGCTCGCCGGGCTGAGCTTCACCGTCGACCACACCCCCGGCCACACCCGGGGGTCGGTCGTCTTCCGCAGCACCACCGACGACGGGGCGCCGTTCGTGCTCGCGGGGGACACCCTCTTCCAGGGCGGCATCGGGCGCACCGACCTCCCCGGCGGCTCGCTCGAGGAGATGATGACGAGCCTGCGCACCAAGCTCCTCTCGCTGCCCGACGAGACGGCGGTGCTCCCCGGCCACGGGCAGCCGACCACGGTCGGCGACGAGCGCCACACCAACCCGTTCCTGCAGGGCACGGCCACCGCGCCCGGCCGGAACCTGTAGAGGACGACGATGGCCGAGATCCCCAGTGGCGGCTTCACCGCCCCCAAGGGCATCCCCGAGTACGTCGGTCCCGAGTTCACCGCCGTGCGCGACACCCTCGTGCGCGAGGCCGACCGCGCCGGCTACGTCCACCTCGAGCTCCCGGTCTTCGAGGACACCGCGCTCTACGCCCGCGGGGTCGGCGAGTCGACCGACGTCGTCTCCAAGGAGATGTACACCTTCGCCGACCGCGGCGGCCGCACCGTCACCCTGCGGCCCGAGGGCACCGCGGGCGTCGTCCGCAGCGTCATCGAGCACGGCATGGATCGCGGCACGCTCCCGGTCAAGCTCCGCTACGCCGGGCCGTTCTTCCGCTACGAGCGCCCGCAGGCCGGCCGCTACCGCCAGCTGCAGCAGGTCGGCGTCGAGGCCATCGGGGTGGACGACCCGGCGCTCGACGCCGAGGTCCTCGCCGTCGCCGACGCCGGGTTCCGCGCCCTCGGCCTCACCGGCTACCGCCTCGAGATCACCAGCCTGGGCGACGCGACGACGCGGCCCGAGTACCGGGCGGCGCTGCAGGCGTTCCTCGAGAAGCTCGACCTCGACGAGGACACCCGCGAGCGCGCCCGGATCAACCCGCTGCGGGTGCTCGACGACAAGCGCCCCGAGGTCCGCGAGCAGCTCGCGGGCGCGCCGCTCATGGTCGACCACCTCTCGGACTCCGCGGCGGCGCACCACCGCAAGGTCCTCGGCTACCTCGACGACCTCGGCGTCGCCTACACCGAGAACCCGTGGATGGTCCGGGGCCTGGACTACTACACGAAGACGACGTTCGAGTTCGTCCACCCCGGGCTCGGCTCGCAGTCCGGGATCGGCGGCGGGGGCCGCTACGACGGCCTCATGGCCGAGCTCGGCGGGCCGGCACTGTCCGGGGTCGGCTTCGGGCTCGGGGTCGACCGCACCCTCATGGCGTGCCACGCCGAGGGCCTCGAGGTCGCGCCGGCGCGCCGCGTGGAGGTGTTCGGGGTGCCGCTGGGGGAGGCCGCGCGGGACCGGCTCGTCGGGATCGTCGGCGCCCTGCGCCGCGGCGGCATCCGCGCCGACCTCGCTTACGGCGGGCGCGGGCTCAAGGGCGCGATGAAGGCGGCCGACCGGTCGGGCGCGCGGTACGCGCTGGTGCTGGGCGAGCGCGACCTCGACGGCGGCGTGATCCAGCTGAAGGACCTCGCGGACGGTTCGCAGACCGAGGTGGCGCTCGACGGTGCCGTCGCGGCGGTGGACCGGGCCCTGGGAGCCTGAGCTACCGGCCCCGCGCGTAGGGCGAGGGCACCTGGATCGGCGTGGTGCGGTCGTCGGCCGGGGACGCCGCGGAGGTCACCCGCACCGGCACCCGCGACGGCGACCGGCCGTTCGACCGCTCGACCGCCTCGCGCGCCGCCCGCTCCGTGGCCGCCTGCAGCGTGCGGGCCATGACCCGCCGCGCGAGCAGCACGCACAGGTGGCAGAGCGCGACGTAGGCCAGGAACTTCACCACGTCCTCGGCGTGCCCCAGGAACGTCGCGAGCGGCGGGATGCGGTCCTCGAAGAAGTCCTCGGCCTCGTCGCCGACGAGCGACCCGCCGAGCAGCGCCAGCCCCGTCAGGAACGTCAGGCCCAGCCGCTCGCGGCGCAGCGGGCGGAACGCCCACGCGACCAGCGCGATCCCGATGACGGCGTAGACCGCGAGCCCGGCGGTCTCCGGGATGCCCATGCCCGGGAGCACGGCGTCGTGGACCATCATCATGTCGTCGAACCCCAGCCAGACGCACAGGATTGCCACCGCGAGCCCGGCGGTCTGCGCGGGTGACGTGGCGCCCTCGTCGGCGGTGAAGCGCGACCAGGCGCGGGACACCACGAGCGAGCCGATCGCGATCCCGGCGCACACCATGAGCGCGCTCGAGAACATGATCGTGAAGAGGCCGGAGTACTCGGAGTCCTCGGGGAAGCGGTCCTGCAGCACGATCGTCAGGTCGTGACCGGTGCCGCCGTAGACCGCGAGCGCGAGGCAGAGCAGCACCGCGGCCGGCAGCACCGAGCGCACGAGCATCCGGCCCGCCTCGGCCAGGTCGCTGCGCTCGGCCGGCACCGGACCCGCGGGGTGCGCGCCCCGTGGCGTCGGCGAGGGATCGGGCATCGCACGCCTCCGTTCGCGGTCGTGGGAGCAGGCCCCGTCAGCGCTGAACGGGGCAGGTCATCCGTGCAACGACGAAGTGAACGGGAGGGTGATGAGGACATCACGAACGGGCGACGACAGGTCGTGTCCGGACGGTTCTCCGCTCGCGGCGTGTCGGCGGACGGCGGGTCCCGCCCGGCGACCGCGGCCTCCTAGGATTCGCGCCGCGACCCGGCCGGACGAGCCGTCGGGCGTCGACCCGATCGGGAGACCATGAGCCGACCCGGGCCCAGCGGCCGCGCGGCACCCGTGGTCGCGACCGTCGCGGTCGTCGTCGCCGTGGTCATGGCGGGGTGCGCGGATCCCGCGCCACCCGCCCTCGGGCCGACCCTGCCGGCCGCGGCCGCCCTGCCCGCCGCGGCCACGACCACCACGACCCCGCCACCGACGACCCCGGCGCAGCCGCCACCCCGGCTGCGCGTCCTGCTCAGCGACGACGACGGGTACGACGCCGGCGGCATCCGCGCGGTGCGGGCGGCCCTGACCCGGGCCGGCCACGAGGTCGTCGAGGTCGCCCCGGAGGACAACCGCAGCGGGGCGGGCGCCGACACCAGCGGCGAGGACGACCTCCAGGGGACCGACGACCCGGGCGTGCGCACCGTGGCCGGCACGCCCGCCGACGCCGTCCTGGCGGGTCTGTCCGCGCTGCGCGCCGCCGGCACCCCGCCCGACCTCGTCGTCTCCGGGACCAACCTGGGCCGCAACACCGGGGGCGGGATCACCGAGTCGGGCACCGTCGGCGCGGCCGTGACCGCGGCGCACGCCGGGGTCCCCGCGATCGCGGTGTCCACCGACCGCGCCCGCGACGAGGCCGACTGCGGGCCGACCGCGGCCTTCGTCGCCCGCCTCGTCGGGACGCTGGCCACGACCAGGCCGCCGCTGCCGTCCGGCCTGGTGCTCAACGTCAACCACCCGAGGTCCCGGGCCTCGGGGATCGCGTGGCTGCCGACGGCGGCGATCCGCCTCGACGGCGACCGGATGCACCTCGACGGCGATTCCGACGGTTCCGACGGCGGGCTGGGTCGCGGCCGGGCCACGCTCGCGGAGCTGCACGTCGACGGGAGCACCCCGGCCCCGATCCGCGACCGGCTCGCCGGGCTCGCTCCCTGAGGGCAGGCTGACGGCATGGAGCCGAGCCAGATCCTCAGCGATCCGCTGCGCACGAAGGGCACGGCCTTCACCGACGCCGAACGCCGGGACCTGGGCCTGCTCGGGCTGCTGCCCCAGGCGGTCACCAGCCTCGACGTCCAGGTGCGGCGCTCGTGGCGCGAGGTCGACCGCATGGCGACCGACCTCGACCGCTACGTCTACCTGCGCTCGCTGCAGGACCGCAACGAGCGCCTCTTCTACGCGGTGCTCGCCGCGGACGTCCCCACCGCGCTCCCGCTCGTCTACACCCCGACGGTCGCCGAGGGCTGCCGGCGTTTCTCCGAGATCTGGCGGCGTCCGCGCGGGCTCTACCTGTCCTACCCGGACCGCGCCGACCTGCGCCAGATGCTGCGCAACCGCCCCCAGGAGGAGGTCGACGTCATCGTCGTCACCGACGGGCAGCGCATCCTCGGCATCGGCGACCAGGGCGTCGGCGGGATGGGCATCCCGGTCGGCAAGCTCTCGCTCTACACCCTCATCGGCGGGATCGACCCGGCGCGCACGCTGCCGGTCCTGCTCGACGTCGGCACCGACAACGCCGACCTGCTCGACGACGACTTCTACCTCGGCTGGCGCCACCGCCGCATCGACGACGACGACTACTTCGACTTCGTCGAGGACTTCGTCGCGGCGGTGCAGGCCGAGCTGCCGGACGTGCTGCTCCAATGGGAGGACTTCGCCACGCCGCACGCCGCCCCGATCCTCGCCCGCTACCGCGACCGGCTGCTGACCTTCAACGACGACATCCAGGGCACCGCCGCGGTCGCCCTCGGCGCGCTCCAGGGGGCCACCGCCGTGGCCGGGACGCGGCTGCGCGACCAGCAGGTCGTCATGCTCGGCGCCGGCTCGGCCGGGATCGGGGTCATGGAGATGGTCCGCCAGGAGATGGTCGACGAGGGCGCGCCCGACGACGAGGCCCGCGCGCACTGCTGGGTGGTGGACGTCCGGGGACTGCTCACGAGCGACCGCGACGACCTCGCCGAGGACCAGCGGGCGTTCGCGCACGACCCGGCGGACGTCGCCGGCTGGGGCGTCGAGGGGTTGCCGGGCCTCGCCGACGTCGTCTCCCACCTCGACGTCGGGGTGCTGCTCGGGCTGTCCACCGCGCAGGGCGCGTTCACCGAGGAGATCGTGCGCACGATGGCCGCGAAGGTCGACCGGCCGATCGTCTTCCCGCTGTCCAACCCGACGTCCAACGCCGAGGCCCGCCCCGCCGACATCGACGAGTGGACCGACGGCCGGGCCCTCATCGCGACCGGGTCGCCGTTCGCGCCGCTGCACCGGGAGGAGGGCGCGGACATCCCCGTCGCGCAGTGCAACAACGTCTACGTCTTCCCGGCCGTCGGGCTCGCCGTGACCGCCGCGCGGGCCACCCGCGTCACCGACGCGATGATGCGCGCCGCCGCCCGCGCCCTCGGCGACGCCTCGCCGGCCCTGGGCGACCCCCGCGCGCCGCTGCTGCCGCCGTGGGCCGACGTCCGCGACGTCGCCGACGACATCGCGGTGGCCGTCGCGGTGCAGGCCGTGGCCGACGGCGTCGCCCCGCAGGTCACCGAGGACGAGCTGCGCTCGGCCGCCCAGAGCACCCGCTGGGAACCGGGGTACTGACGAGCCCGCCGCCGTGACCTCGCCGTCACCCACGGCCGGGCGGTCCACGTCAGGCTGGCGCTCATGAGCTGGACGGCGACCGTCGGCGGGCACTCCCACCGCTTCACCGACCTGCGAGACGTGCTCGCCAAGGCCTCGCCCCCGCGCTCCGGCGACGTCCTCGCCGGCTGCGCCGCGGGCTCCGCCGCGGAGCGGGTGGCGGCGCGGACGGTGCTGGCCGACCTGCCGCTGGCGCACTTCCTCGACGAGGCCGTCGTCGGCTACGAGGACGACGACGTCACCCGGCTGATCATGGACACCCACGACACCGAGGCGTTCGCGCCGGCGCGGTCGCTGACCGTCGGCGGGTTCCGGGACTGGCTGCTCTCCTGGGAGGCCGACACCGCGGCGCTCTCGGCGCTCGCCCCGGGCCTGACCCCGGAGATGGTCGCGGCGGTCTCGAAGCTGTGCCGGGTCGCCGACCTCGTCGCGATCGCCGCCAAGACCCGCGTCGTGACCGGCTTCCGGACCACCCTCGGGCTGCCCGGACGGCTCGCCACCCGCCTGCAGCCCAACCACCCCACCGACGACCCCGTGGGCATCACCGCGAGCCTCGTCGACGGGCTGCTGCACGGGGCCGGGGACGCCGTGGTCGGGATCAACCCCGCGACCGACCGGCCGTCGACGGTCCGCGCGCTGCTGGAGCTGGTGGACGACGCGCGGCAGCGCATCGACGCCCCGGTCCAGTCCTGCGTGCTCACCCACGTCACGACGACGCTGGAGCTGCTCGAGCAGGGCGCCCCGGTCGACCTGGTGTTCCAGTCGGTCGCCGGCACCCAGGCCGCCAACCGCGGCTTCGGGGTCACGCTCGACCAGCTCCGCGACGCCCGGGAGGCGGCGCTGGCGCTTCACCGGGGCACCGTCGGGAACCAGGTCACGTACTTCGAGACCGGGCAGGGGTCGGCGCTCTCCGCGGACGCCCACCACGGGGTCGGTGGACCGGTGGACCAGCAGACCCTCGAGGCGCGCGCCCACGCGGTGTGCCGCGCGTTCGACCCGCTGCTGGTCAACACCGTCGTCGGCTTCATCGGCCCGGAGTACCTCTACGACGGCAAGCAGATCCTCCGCGCGGGCCTGGAGGACCACTTCTGCGGGAAGCTGCTCGGCGTCCCGATGGGTGTCGACGTCTGCTACACCAACCACGCCGAGGCCGACGCCGACGACATGGACACGCTGCTGACGATGCTCGCGGCTGCCGGCTGCTCGTTCGTCATCTGTGTGCCGGGCGGCGACGACGTCATGCTCGCCTACCAGTCGCTGTCGTTCACCGACGTCCTCGGCGTGCGCGCGGTCCTCGGACTACGGCCGGCGCCGGAGTTCGAGGCGTGGCTCGCGTCGGTCGGGCTGCTCGACGACGCCGGGCGGGTGCCGGTCCTCGACCCGGCCGCGCTGCCGGCGCTGACGAGCGGGCTGGGCGCGTGAGCACCCGCGACGCCTGGCGCGTGCTGCGCGAGGCGACCCAGGCCCGCGTCGGGCTCGGCCGCGCCGGCGACGCGCTGCCCACCGCGGAGATCCTGCGCCTCGACGCCGCCCACGCCCTCGCCCGGGACGCTGTCCACTCGCCGTTGGATGTCGACACCCTCACGGCCGACCTCCGCGAGGCGAGCGGGCTCGACGTCGTGCGCGTCGCCAGCGAGGCGGCCGACCGCACCGAGTACCTGCAGCGTCCCGACCTCGGGCGACGGCTCGCCGACGGCGACGCGCTGCACCCCGACGAGTGGGACCTCGCCGTCGTCGTCGCCGACGGCCTGTCTGCGCGTGCGGTGCAGTCCCACGCCGCGGGGGCGCTCGCCGCGCTGCTGCCGCGTCTGGAGGGCTGGTCGGTCGCGCCGCCCGTCGTCGCGACGCAGGCGCGGGTCGCGCTCGGCGACGACGTCGGGTCCCGGCTGGGGGCCGCGATGGTGCTGGTGCTCATCGGGGAGCGCCCGGGGATGTCGGCCCCGGACTCGCTGGGCGCCTACCTCACGTGGGGCCCGCGCCGGGGTCGCGCGGACTCGGAGCGCAACTGCGTCTCGAACATCCGCCCGCCGCACGGCCTGTCCTACGCGCGGGCGGCGGAGGTGCTGGCCGCGCTGCTGACCGAGTCGCGCCGCCGGCAGCTGTCCGGGGTCGAGCTCAAGGACACCGGGGACGCGCTGCCGCCCGCGTGAGGCTCAGCCCTCCACGGCGCGGCGCGTGCGGCCCTGCGGGAGCCGGTCGACGAGCCGTCCGAGGCGCTCCGTGGTGCCCTGCAGCGGCGCGAGGGCGTGGGCGAGGACCTTGATCTGCCCGTCGAGCTCCTCGATCCGCCCGGCGACGGTGCGCAGGTCGGGCGTGACCTTGGTCAGCTCGGCGGCGGCGACCGACAGCTGCCTGTCAAGGCTCTCCAGCCGCGGCGGCATGTCCGGGAACGTGGTGTCGGCGTGGCGGGCGAGCACCTCGACGTGCTCGATCGCCCCGGTGAGCTTCTCGACCTCGGGCACCGCCTCCGCGAGCGCCTCGATCAGCGGGACCGCCTCGGCGATGGCCTGCGCGGTCGGGACGGCGCCGGCGATCGTCCTGACGTCGGAGGTGGCGGCGGCGATGCGATCGAGGTCGTCGACGGCGGAGGCGAGCCGGCCGAGCGACTCGACGGCGCCGGTGAGCTCGCGGATGTCGCCGGCGGCGCCGCCGAGCTGTTGCAGGGCGGGGACGGCGGCGGTGAGGGCGCGGATGTCCTCCGCGGCGCCGCCGAGCTGCTGCAGGGCCGGCACGGCCTCGGCGAGCGCGTGGAGGTCCGGGGCCGCGGCGGCGAGCGCGTCCAGGGAGCGCTGCAGGTCCTGCGCGAGCGGCAGGAGCGACTCCAGCACGACCGCGACACGGGGGACGGCCCGCAGCGCGTCGACCACCAGCGGGCTGAGCTCTACCGTCGCCGTATGCGCCGCCGAGGCCAGACCCCGCACGATCTGCGGGCCGCGCAGGGTGAGCTCGACGGCGGTGCGGGCGGACGCCGCGGCGAGCGCGTAGACCGTGTCGAGCACGCCCGACGGCGCGGACGGCGTGGACGACGACCCGGGCGACGACACCGGTGCCGGCGACCCCGGCGTCGACGACTCTGTCATGACGGCCTCATGGCTGCGGAGCACCTCGCTCTGACCTGGCGGGGACGTGGGAGCCGACCCTAGAGGGTCACCCGCCACCCCGCCCCGGTGACGCGGCCGTGATCACCGGCCGGGCGAGGCGAGCCGGCCGCCGAGCTCGAGCAGCGAGTCCGGGGCGTTCTTCGCGAGCTTCATGAACGCCTCGCCGGCACGGGCCCGGGCGAGCGAGCCGTGACCGAAGCGCCGGGACAGGCCGCCGTGGTCGCCGGGCAGCTGGTGGTGCTGCGGTCCCGAGGCACCCTCCGCGGCGAGCGCCCGCCCGATGACCATCCGCTGGATCTCGCTGGTGCCCTCGAAGATCGTGTAGAGCTTCGCGTCGCGGTACCACTTCTCCACCGGCAGGTCGCTCACGTAGCCCCAGCCGCCGCAGACCTGCACGGCCTGCTCCGCGGCCCGCACCGCCACCTCGGAGGCCTTGAGCTTCGACATCGAGCCCTCGGCGAGGTGGAAGGGCACGCCGTTGGCGGCCATCCAGGAGGCGCGCCAGCACAGCAGGCGGGCGGCGTCGATGTCGGCGGCGACGTCGGCCAGCGGGAACGCCACGCCCTGGTTCTCGATGATCGGACCGCCGAAGGCCTCGCGGCGGGACGCGTAGTCGCACGCGTACTCGAAGGACGCACGCGCGACGCCGAGCGCCATCGCGGCCACCATCGGCCGGGTCTGCTCGAAGGTCCCCAGCGCCGCCGAGCTGCCCTCGCCCCGACGGGCCTTGTCCAGCTTGTGCTCGAGCTTGTCGTCGCCGCCGAGCAGGTGGTCGCCCGGGATGCGGCAGTCGGTGAACGAGAGCTCGGCGGTGTGCGAGGCCCGGTGGCCGAGCTTGTCGAGCCGCCGGACCTGCTCCATGCCCGGGGTGTCCTTGGGCACGACGAACATCGCCTGCCCCTTGGTGCCGAGCTCGGGGTCGACGACGCCGTTGACCACGGTGACGTCGGCGATGCCGCCGTTGCCGATCCAGATTTTGGTGCCGTCGAGCACCCAGTCGTCGCCGTCACGGCGGGCGCGGGTCTGCAGGTTGGCGACGTCCGACCCGCCCTGCGGTTCGGAGACCGCCAGCGCGGCGAGCTTGATGTTCCCCGGCTCGCCGAACATCTCCGGCGCCCACTTCGCGATCTGCTCGGGCGTGCCGGCCTGGTTGAGCGCGGAGAGCGCGAGGGCGGGCAGCACCGTCGTCAGCCCGATGCCCGCACACCCCCAGAAGATCTCCTCGAGGAAGAGCGGGAGCGAGAGCCCGGTGGGGTCCGCGATGAGGTCGGCGTAGAAGAGCGCGTTGTAGAAGCCCTCGCGGGCCGCCGCGTCGACGATCTCCCAGGGGCACTCCTGGAGCTGGTCGTACTTCGGGGCCGCCGGGCGGATGACGTCCCGCGCGAAGGCGTGCGCCCGCCGGACGAGCTCGTGGTGGGCGGGCGTCAGTTCCAGGGTGAAGCTGCTCATCGTCCCTGCCTCCAGCTGATCGATCCGGGAGGCATTTACCGCGTACCGACGGTACCGAAACCTGCGGTACCGGAGTTGCTCTCGATGGGAACACGTGTTCGAATGAGGGCATGCGATGGGCCGGGCAGCAGGTGACCGACGACGGGGCGCTCCCCGGGATGCCCGCGCTCAAGGGTCTCGTCCGCAGCGTGCAGACGCCCGAGTTCGCCGGGGTGACCTTCCACGAGGTGCGGGCCCGCTCGGTGCTCAACCGGGTGCCGGGCGCCTCGCCGATGCCGTTCTCCTGGACGGTCAACCCCTACCGGGGCTGCTCGCACGCCTGCACCTACTGCCTCGTCGGGTCCACGCCCGTGCTGCGCGCCGACGGGGGCACGTCGCTGATGGCGCAGCTGCGGGTGGGCGACGCGGTGGTCGGCAGCGTCGTCGAGGACGCTCTGCGCCGGCTCGTGCGCACCACCGTCACCGCCCACTGGTCGCGCACCGTGCCGGTGGTGCGGGTGCGCCTCGCCGACGGCACCGCCGTGGACGCCGGGCCGGAGCACCGGGTCCTGACGACGGCGGGCTGGCGCCACGTGGTGCGCGAGGGCTGCGCCGGGGACGACGGGGTGTGGCTCGTCCCCGGGGACGTCCTGGTCGGTGCGGAGACGTTGCCGGCCCCGGGGCTTGCAGGCGTGCGGGACGTGCTCGCGGACGCCCGAGGTGCGGACCGCACCGTCGTCGCCGTGGACCCGGCGGGGGAGGAGACGGTGTACGACCTCACCACCGGCACCGGCGACTACGTGGCCGCCGGGGTCCTGCACCACAACTGCTTCGCCCGCAACACCCACACCTACCTCGACCTCGACGCCGGGGAGGACTTCGACCGCCAGGTGGTCGTCAAGCTCAACGCCCCCGAGGTGCTCGCCCGCGAGCTGCGCTCGTCGCGGTGGACCCGCGAGCACGTCGCGATGGGCACCAACACCGACCCCTACCAGCGCGCCGAGGGCCGCTACCGGCTGATGCCGGGGATCGTGCGGGCGCTGCGGGAGTCCGGCACGCCGTTCTCGATCCTCACCAAGGGCACGCTGCTCGCCCGCGACCTCCCGGAGATCGTCGCCGCCGGCGGGGACGTCCCGGTCGGCGTCGGGGTCTCGCTCGCCCTGCTCGACCCGGAGCTGCACCGGTCGGTGGAGCCGGGCACCCCGACGCCGCGGGCCCGGCTCGACCTCGTGCGCCGGATCGCCGACGCGGGGCTGCCCGTGGGGGTGTTCGTCGCACCCGTGCTGCCCGGTCTCACCGACTCCGACGAGGCGCTCGACGCGCTGCTCGGCGAGATCGCGGCGGCGGGCGCGGCCGGGGTGTCGGTGCTCGCTCTGCACCTGCGGCCCGGGACCCGTGAGTGGTTCCACGGCTGGCTCTCCCGCGAGCACCCCGAGCTGCTCGAGCGCTATGCCGGGCTCTACCGCCGCGGGGCGTACGTGGCGAAGTCCTACCGGGACGACCTCGCGGCGCGGGTGGCGCCGTTGCTGCGCCGGCACGGTCTCGACGGCGGGGGCCACCACATGGGCGGGCGGGCCGGCGGACGGTCGACGGCGCCCACGGAGGACGTGCCCGAGCCCTGGCCGGAGGGCGCGCTGCCCCGGCTGCCCGAGCCCGTGGTCACCGAGGCGAGCGGGGAGCAGCTCTCCCTGCTGTGACGTCGGTGCACCGGGTTGCTTCCCGCGCGCGCCGGATGCTCCGACGAACGCACCACCTTCCGATCCGGCGCCGCCGCCGGAAACCGGCAAGCCGATCCCGCCCCGAGGCCTCCAACCAGACACCCCCGACGAGCCGCAACGTGGGCGGCCACCTCCATCGTCGAGCGGCTGGGGACCCGGTCGTGCGCGGTCGATAGCCTGGGGAGCGGAGAACCATCCCCTCCCCAGGACCAGGAGATTCACCCCCGATGATGCGCACGCACCCCGCCGGCACGCTGCGCGCCGAGCACGTCGGCGCCACCGTCACCCTCGCCGGGTGGGTGGCCCGCCGTCGGGATCACGGCGGCGTGGTGTTCATCGACCTCCGCGACGCGTCCGGAGTGGTCCAGGTGGTGTTCCGCTCCGGGGACGTCGCCGAGGCCAGCCACCGGCTGCGCTCGGAGTACTGCGTGCAGGTCACCGGCACCGTCGAACGGCGCCCCACGGGCAGCGAGAACACCGAGCTCGCCACCGGGGCGGTCGAGGTGAACGCCACCGCGCTGACGGTGCTCTCGGAGTCGGCGCCGCTGCCGTTCTCCCTCGACGAGCACTCCGGGGAGAACATCGCGGGCGAGGACGTCCGGCTGCGCTACCGCTATCTCGACCTGCGCCGCGAGGGCCCGGCCCGGGCGATCCGCCTGCGCAGCGACGCCAACAAGATCGCGCGCGACGTCCTGCACGACCGCGGGTTCCTCGAGATCGAGACCCCGACGCTGACCCGGTCCACCCCGGAGGGCGCCCGCGACTTCCTCGTCCCGGCCCGCCTGCGCCCGGGCAGCTGGTACGCGCTGCCGCAGTCGCCGCAGCTGTTCAAGCAGCTGCTCATGGTCTCCGGGATGGAGCGCTACTTCCAGATCGCGCGGTGCTACCGCGACGAGGACTTCCGCGCCGACCGCCAGCCCGAGTTCACCCAGCTCGACATCGAGGCGAGCTTCGTCGACCAGGACGACGTCATCGCCCTCGGCGAGGCGGTGATCACCCAGCTGTGGGCGCAGCTCGCCGGGTACGAGATCGCCACCCCGATCCCGCGGATGACCTACGCCGACGCCATGGCGCGCTACGGCTCCGACAAGCCGGACCTGCGCTACGGGATCGAGCTCACCGAGCTCACCGGCTACTTCGCCGAGACGCCGTTCCGGGTCTTCCGGGCGCCCTACGTCGGCGCGATCGTCATGCCCGGCGGCGCCTCGCAGGCGCGCCGGACGTTCGACGGCTGGCAGGAGTGGGCCAAGCAGCGCGGGGCGCGCGGGCTGGCCTACGTGCTCGTCGGTGAGGACGGGCAGGTCGGCATGGGCGGCCCCGTCGCGAAGAACCTCTCCGACGCCGAGCGCGAGGGCCTCGCGAAGGCGGTCGGGGCGAACCCCGGCGACTGCGTCTTCTTCGCCGCCGGGCCGCGCAGCGAGGCGCGCGCCCTGCTCGGCGCCGCCCGCGGCGAGATCGCGCGCCGGCTCGACCTCATCGAGCCCGGCACCTGGTCGTTCGTGTGGATCGTCGACGCCCCGTTGTTCGAGGCCGCTGACGAGGCGACGGCGGCCGGAGACGTCGCGGTGGGCTCGGGTCAGTGGACCGCGGTCCACCACGCCTTCACCTCGCCCACCCCGGAGTGGGTCGACCGGTTCGAGGAGGACCCGGGGAACGCGCTGGCCTACGCCTACGACCTGGTCTGCAACGGCAACGAGATCGGCGGCGGGTCCATCCGTATCCATCGCCAGGACGTCCAGGAGCGGGTGTTCGCGCTCATGGGGCTCTCGCCGGAGGAGCAGCGCGAGAAGTTCGGCTTCCTGCTCGACGCCTTCTCCTACGGCCCGCCCCCGCACGGCGGGATCGCCTTCGGATGGGACCGGATCTGCGCGCTGCTCGCCGGGTCGGACTCGATCCGCGACGTCATCGCGTTCCCGAAGACCGGCGGCGGCTACGACCCGCTCACCTCCGCGCCCGCCCCGATCACGGCCCTGCAGCGCAAGGAGGCGGGGGTCGACAGTCTGCCTGCGAAGCCTGCGGAGCCGGGAGCAGGAGGAAAGCCGGTCCCCGCGAATCCCGTCAAGCCGCAGGAGCGTCCGGTGGACGACCCCGGCGACACGGACGGCGCGGGCGGCTCCGGCCCGGCCTGACCCCGTGATCCGCGTCCGGACGCTCTGCCCGTCGTAGCGCACCCGCGACGTCGTCGCCACCCTGCACGACGAACCGGGGGCGACCCACGTCGTGGTCATGCGCGGCGCCGCGGTCGAGCCGACGGGCGACCTCGTCGAGGCGGACGTGGCGCGCGAGGCGGTCGACAATGTGGTCGACGCGCTGCGGGGCCTCGGGCTCGGTGACGACGGCGGGGGGTGCTGGTCGGCGTCTTCATCTCGGTGACGACGGTGCCCGCCGCCGGCTTCGCCGCGGTGGCGGCGGTGCTCGGGGCGTGGCCGCAGGCCCTCGGGTCGCTGGTCCAGCTGGCGGTGAACGTCATCGGGATCGTCGTCGCGGGGCTGGTGGTGCTGCTCGTCGCGGGGCTGCGGGGAAGGGGTCCGGCGGCCGGTCCGGGGCCGCGACGGTCGCACGCTGGGTGATCGCGTGCAATCACACCGTGGTCGTCAGGACTCGGTCGTGCATCGATTCCGACTCCGTCACGTTCTCATTACTCGCGAGTAGCAGACCCCCGGACAGGTAGGGTCCATCGTCTGATGACCCCGCTCACGGCCGACGACCCCAGCGTCCCGTCCCCCCTCGACCGCTCCGGTCAGCCCCGTCCCGATCATGAGATCGACCGGACGGTGGCGCTCGCCGAGGATCTCCTCACCCGGCGCAGCGGGGCACGGGTACGGCTCGCGGACGCCGAGGACCTGGGGGGCAGCACCCGCTCGCGGGTGGTGCGGGTCCGGGTCGCGGAGAACCCGTTCTCGCTGCCGCGGACCCTCGTCGTGAAGCACTACCTCGCGGCGCCGGAGGCCGCGCCCATCGCCGGCCACGAGCGCGTCGACCCGTTCCCCTACGAGGCGGCGAGCTGCCAGCTGTTCACCGCGCTGCCCGCCGAGGACCGGGCGACGCCGACGCTCTACGCCAACGACCCGGAGCAGCGCCTGCTCGTCCTCGAGGACCTCGGCCGCTGCTCGAGCGTCGCGGACAAGCTCGACGGCGACGACCCGAAGGCCGCCGAGCGCGCCCTGCTCGGGGCCGCCCGCGCCCTGGGCAGTCTGCAGGCGGTCACCGCCGCCCGCGAGGGCGACTTCGGGGCGCTGCTGCGGCGTTCCGGCGTGCGCCACTGGCGCGATCCGCTGGCCGACGACGCCCGCTCCGCCCTCGCCGAGCTCCCCGACCTGCTCGCCCACCTGCTGCGCGTGGAGGCCGCCCCGGCGGCGGTCGCGCAGGCCCGCTCGGCGGCCGGCCTGCTCGGCGGCACCCACTACCGGGCCTTCAGCCCCTCCGAGGTCTCCCCGGAGAACTGCCTGCTCACCGGCGCGGGGGCCCGCTTCCTGGACTTCGAGTGGGGCTGCTTCCGCGACGTGGCGCTGACCGCCGCGTCGGTCCGGCTGCCGTTCCCCGGCTGGGGCCGGCCCGCGGTGCTCCCGACCGGGATGGCCGAGGCCATGACGGCGGCGTGGCAGTCGGAGGTCGCCGGTGTGTGGCCCGAGCTCGCCGACCTCGCCGTCTCCGGCCCCCGTCACCTGGCCGCGACGACGCTGTGGGTGTGGGTGTGCACCCGCTCCCTGCTGCCCGTCGTGGTGGACCGGGGCACCGTCCCCGAGCAGGTCGTCGTCGGGCGCCCGCCGGAGCACGCCGCGGCGGTGCTGGCGAGCTACTGGCGGCGGCTGCGCACCGACGCCGAGCGCCAGCGCGTCGAGGCCACCGCCGAGCTGGCCGACGCCGTCGTCGCCGCCCTCGAGCCCTACGGCGGCGACGAACCGTTGCCGTTCTTCCCGGCCTTCGCGCGGTGCACCCGGGGTCAGGAGGCCTGACCTCGGGCGGCCGCGGTGACACGGCCCAGCGAGCGGTCGGCGAGGGTCACGACGACGAACAGCGCGGCCGCGCCGAGCATGAACCAGGCGAGGTCGTGCATGCCCGGGGTGTCGGCACGCGGGGTGAGGAAGACCCCGCCCGCGGTCGAGGCGACGATCGCGCCCAGGTAGTAGAAGGTCCGCAGCAGCCCGGCGGACGAGCCGATCCGCTCGGGCGCGGCCTGGTGGTAGACCGCGTTCTGGTTGGCGAGGTTGTTCAGGCCCTGCGGCACGCCCGCGACGAGGGCGACCACGACGACGAGCCAGAGCGCGCTCGTCGGGCCCAGCGTCAGCAGCAGCCCGGCGACCACCACCTGTGTCACGGCACCGACCAGCAGCTTCCCGCGGATCTCGGGGCGGCGCCCGGTCAGCGTCGAGACCAGGATCCCGGTGCCGAACACCGGCAGCAGTACCAGGCCCGCGATCGACGGATCCAGGGCGCGTCCCTCCTCGAGCCACTGCGTGTAGCCGTAGAGCAGCGCGTACGACGAGACCGCGGTGAGCAGCGAGCGGGCGTAGGTCGCGAGCAGCGGGCCGTTGCCGCCCAGCAGGCGCAGGTCGAGGAACGGCGAGGACGTCCGCAGTTCCCACCCCACGAGCGCCGCCCCCGCCGCCACCGCCAGCACGGGCAGGAACCACAGCCGGAGCTCGGGATGGACGAGGAAGAGCAGCAGCGCCACGAGGGTCACGGAGAAGAGCACGATGCCGGCGAGGTCGATCCGCGCCGCGAGCCCGACCCGGACGCTCCGCCCCGCGAGCGGCTCTCGCGGCAACCGCCACGTCCCGAGGGCCAGGCACGCCAGCGCGAGCGGGGCGTTGACGGCGAAGGTGGCGTGCCAGCCGCCGACGGCGATGAGCAGGCCACCCAGGGCCGGCCCGACGACCGCCACCGTCTGGGTGGAGACGGCGAGGATCGTCAGGACGGTCTGCGGGCTGTCCCGCCCGGTGCGCTGCGCCTCGCTGTGGATCAGGTGCATCGCCGCCGGATAGCCCGCGCAGGTACCGAAGCCGATGAGCACCCGGGCGACGACGAGGACACCCAGTGCCGGGGCGAGCGTCCCGAGCACGCCGCCGACCCCGATGAGCACCGACCCCAGGAGGTAGAGCCGCCGCGGGCCGTACAGGTCGATGAGCCGCCCCACCACCGGCTGCCCGACCGCCGTCGCGAGGTAGAGGCCGGTGACCAGCCACGCCGTCTCCGCCGCGGGCGCCCCGAACGCGATCCCGATCGGCACCAACGCGACGGCGAGCATCGTCGAGTTGATCGGGTTGAGGATCGCGCCGAGGATCATCGGCAGGATCAGCCGACGGTCGAACGCCTCGTCGTCCCGCTCCGTGCCGCCCCGGCGCCGGAGCGGGAACGCCCTCACGCGACGAAGCGGGCGATGCGCTCCAGCGCCTGCTCGAGCTGGGGGAGCGAGGTCGCGTAGGAGCAGCGGACGTGCCCCTCACCGGACGGCCCGAACACGTCCCCGGGGACGACGGCGACCTTCTCCCGCTCGAGCAGGCCCTCGGCGAACTCCTGCGAGGTCATGCCCGTGGTGCGGATCGACGGGAAGACGTAGAAGGCCCCGCCCGGCTCCGGGCAGGTCAGCCCGAGCTCGCCGAGCCCCTTGGCGAACAGGCGCCGCCGACGGTCGTAGTCGGCGACCATCTCCTCGACGTCGTCCTGCGCGGTGCGCATCGCCTCCAGCGCAGCGATCTGGGACATGTGCGGCGCGCACAGCATCGTGTACTGGTGGATGCGGTGCATGAGGGCCGCGAGCGGCTCGGGGGCGCAGACGTAGCCGACCCGCCAGCCGGTCATCGCGTAGGACTTCGAGAACCCGCCGAGGGTCACCGTGCGCTCCCAGGCCCCCGGCGCGGCGGCCGCCGGGGTGTGGGTGCCGTCGTAGGTGAGCCGGTCGTAGATCTCGTCGGAGACCAGCCACAGGTCGTGCTCGACGGCCAGCGTGGCCAGCGCGGCGAGGTCGTGGGCGCTCTGCGCGGACCCCGTCGGGTTCGACGGCGAGCCGAAGAGGACCGCCTTCGTTCGCTCGGTGACCGCCGCCCCGATGAGCTCCGGGTCCAGCCGGTAGGCCTGCGCCGGGTCCAGCGCGACCGGCACCGGGGTGCCGCCGGCGAACGCGACGCAGGGCGCGTAGGCCACGTAGCAGGGCTCCGGGACGATGACCTCGTCGCCGGGGTTCAGGAGCGCCCGCAGCGTCAGGTCGAGCCCCTCCGAGACCCCCGAGGTGATCAGGCACTGGTCCTCGGGGCGGTAGCGCACGCCGTAGCGGTCGGCGAGGTCGGTGCACACCGCTTCGCGCAGCGCGAGCAGCCCGGAGTTGGAGGTGTACGTCGTCGCGCCGTGCTCGAGGGCGTGGATGGCGGCCTCGCGCGCGCTCCACGGCGTCGGGAAGTCCGGCTCGCCCACGCCGAGGGAGATGACCCCCTGCATGCCCTGGGCGAGGTCGAAGAACTTCCGGATCCCCGACGGCGGGACGGTGCGGACGATCTGCGAGAACGGCTTGCGCGGGCCCATCAGGGCGTCACCGACAGCCGCTGGTCGGGCTCGGGGTCGGTGAGCAGCTGGCCGTCGTCCTTGTAGCGCCGCAGCAGGAAGTGGGTGCTCGTCGCCGTGACCCGGTCGATCCCGGAGAGCTTCTGGGCGACGAAGTCGGCGACCTCCTTCAACGAGGACCCCTCCACCTCGACGCGCAGGTCCTGGGCCCCGCTGACCAGGTGGACCGCGCGGATCTCGCGGAACCGGGCGATACGCTCGGCGACGTCGTCGAACCCGCGCCCCCGCTCCGGCGCGACCGTGACGTCGACGAACGCGATCACCCGCTCGTCCCCGAAGCGGTCCCAGTCGACGACCGCCTTGTACCGCCGGATCACCCCCGAGGCCTCCCAGGCCGCGATCTGCTCGCGGACCCTGGCCTCCTCGAGCCCGGTCAGGGTCGCGATGCGCTCGACGCTCGCGTGCGCGTCGGCCTCCAGCACCGTGAGGATCTCCCGCATGGTCATCGACCCTATCCGGCGGGCGGCTCTTCCTCCTGAGCGAAGGGCACCTTCAGTCGGATAGATCGGCCAGGGGCGCCCGTCGCCGGAACGGGCGCGCCCGGCGCACGGTGAGCGAAGGGCACCTTCGGTCGGGTAGATCGACCGAAGGTGCCCGTCGCTCGGAAAGGCGGCCCCGGCGGCCGACGACGGGTGTCGGGGCCGCGCAGTAGCGTCGGGGGTGTGAGTGAGGAGGCCGACGGGGCGCTGTTCGACGTGGCGCCTCCCGAGCCGGTGCGGCGCCCGGCCGAGGAGGACCTGCGGCCCGTCACGCGGGGAGTCGTGGAGGACCGGCCCGCACCCCACGGTCACGAGGACGTCCGCCCGCCGCTGGCCGTCCGCATGCGCCCGGCGAGCCTCGACGAGGTCGTCGGGCAGGACCACCTGCTCGCCCCCGGCGCCCCGCTGCGCCGGCTCGTCGAGGGCGCCGCGCCCGCCTCGGTGCTGCTCCACGGACCGCCCGGCACCGGCAAGACCACCCTGGCCCGGCTGATCTCCCAGGCCACCGGCCGCTCGTTCGAGGCGCTCTCGGCCCTCTCGGCCGGGGTGAAGGAGGTCCGTGGGGTCATCGAGGTCGCCCGCCGTCGCCTCGCCGCCGCCTCGGCGGGCGGGCGGCCGACACAGACCGTGCTGTTCATCGACGAGATCCACCGGTTCTCCCGCACCCAGCAGGACGCGCTGCTCGGCGCGGTGGAGGACCGCGTCGTGCTGCTGGTCGGCGCGACCACCGAGAACCCCAGCTTCTCCGTCGTCGCCCCGCTGCTCTCCCGCAGCCTCGTCCTGGGCCTGCACGCGCTCGACGACGAGGCCGTCGGCACCCTGCTCGACCGCGCGGTCGCCGACGAGCGCGGCCTCGGTGGCGCCGTCACCCTCTCCGACGAGGCCCGCGAGCACCTCGTCCGGCTCGCCGCGGGCGACGGGCGTCGCAGCCTCACCGCCCTGGAGGCCGCGGCCGACGCCGTCCACGATCACGGCGAGATCACCCTCGCCGTCGTCGAGCAGGTCGTCGACGAGGTCGCGGTGCGCTACGACCGCGCGGGCGACCAGCACTACGACGTCGTCTCCGCGTTCATCAAGTCCATCCGCGGGTCGGACCCGGACGCCGCGCTGCACTACCTCGCCCGCATGATCGTCGCGGGGGAGGACCCGCGGTTCATCGCGCGGCGCCTGGTGGTGCACGCGAGCGAGGACGTCGGGCTCGCCGACCCCACGGCGCTGCAGGCCGCCACGGCCGCCGCCCAGGCGGTGCAGCTCATCGGGCTGCCGGAGTGCCGGATCGCGCTCGCCCAGGCCACGATCCACCTCGCCACCGCCCCGAAGTCGAACGCCGTCATCGCCGCGATCGACGCCGCGATGTCCGACGTGCGCTCCGGCGCCGCGGGGCCCGTCCCGCCCCACCTGCGCGACGGGCACTACGCGGGCGCGCAGAAGCTCGGCAACGCCGTCGGGTACCGCTACCCCCACGATGACCGCGCCGCCGTCGTAGCCCAGCAGTACCCGCCCGACGAGCTGGTGGGCCGCGACTACTACGAGCCGTCGGGACGCGGCGAGGAGCGCGCGATCGCCGAACGCCTGGCCCGGCTGCGGGATGTGGTGCGCGGCTGAAGGGAGGAGCGGCGACTCCCGGGGTGCAGCGCGGGGATCATGGTCATCCGGGTAGCCTTCCGCCACCCGCGCGGCGCGCCCGGTTCGTCCCGGCCCTCGTCAGCGGAAGACCAAGGCACCCAGCCGGAGGGGAAGTGACCGTGTCGGTCGGGCAGATCGCGGCGATCATCGCCGCGGCCGCGTTCGTGATCCTCGTGCTGCTGCTCGCGGTGCCGCTGCTCAAGCTGGGCCGCACGCTCGACGAGGCGACGATCGCGATCCGCAAGGCGCACGAGGGCTCGGCCCCGTTGCTGGACGACGCCCAGGTCACGCTGACCACGGTGAACACCCAGCTCGAGCGGGTCGACGGCGTCACCGCGAGCGCGCAGGCGGTCGCCGCGAACACGCGCGCGCTGAGCTCGCTGTTCACCGCGACCCTCGGCGGGCCGCTGGTGCGGGTCGCGGCCCTGTCATATGGGCTGCGCAAAGCCAGCCAGAACCGCAAACTGAAGAACGCAGCGCCCTCGAAGCGGTCCAACGGCAAGCGGAGTAGTCGCGGATGAAGCGCATGTTCTGGTTGGGGGTCGGCGTCGCCGTCGGAGTCGGCGCCTCCCGCAAGGTGTCCCAGGCCGCCCACCGCGCCAGCCCCGCGGGCGTCGGCGCCAGCCTCGGCGAGGGCCTGCGCGAGCTCGGGGCCGGTCTCGGCGCCTTCGGCGCGGAGGTCCGCGCCGGGATGGCCGAGCGCGAGGAGGAGCTCTACGCGCTCGTCGAGGACACCACCCGCATCGCGGTGCGGCCCGCGCTCCCGGCCCCGTCGGAGCCGGCGACCGCCGCGGGCCGGCACTCGCGAGCGCCTCGGCGGGGGGCCGCGGGCCGCTGAGCCCGCCTCACCGGTCCGGCCACTGCGGCGCCCCCGCTCCCACGTCCCGGAGATCCCTCCGGTGCCGGTCGGGCCCGACCGGCACCTGACACCCACGAGCAGGACACCGTGCAGACCCACGAGATCCGTCGACGTTTCCTCGCCCACTTCGAGAACGCCGGCCACACCCCCGTCCCCAGCGCCTCGCTGATCCTCGACGACCCGACGCTGCTGTTCGTCAACGCCGGGATGGTGCAGTTCAAGCCCTACTTCCTGGGCGAGGCCCCGCCGCCGTACGCCACGGCGACCTCGATCCAGAAGTGTGTGCGCACCGGCGACATCGAGAACGTCGGGCACACCACCCGCCACAACACGTTCTTCCAGATGGCGGGCAACTTCTCCTTCGGCGACTACTTCAAGGAAGGCGCGATCCGCCACGCCTGGGCGCTCGTCACGGGCTCCCAGGACGACGGCGGGTTCGGCTTCGACCCGGAGCGCATCTGGGTCACCGTCTACGAGAACGACGACGAGGCCGAGCGCATCTGGCACGAGGTCATCGGCCTGCCGTCCGAGCGCATCCAGCGCCGCGACGGCCGTGACAACTACTGGGACATGGGCATCCCCGGTCCCGGGGGGCCCTGCTCGGAGATCTACTACGACCGCGGCCCGGAATATGGACGGCCCGGCGGCCCCATTGCTGACGAGGACCGCTACCTCGAGATCTGGAACCTCGTCTTCATGCAGGACGTGCGGGGGGAGCAGAGCCCGAAGTACGGCGCCGCCCCCATCGGCGAGCTGCCCCAGAAGAACATCGACACCGGGATGGGCATCGAGCGCGTCGCGTTCCTGCTCCAGGGTGTCGACAACGTCTACGAGACCGACCTGCTCCGTCCGGTGATCGACCGGGTGCAGGAGCTCTCCGGGCGCTCCTACGACGAGGGCGGCGAGGAACAGCGCGTCCGCTTCCGCGTCATCGCCGACCACGTCCGCACCGGTGCGATGCTCATCGGCGACGGCGTCGTCCCCGGCAACGAGGGCCGGGGCTACGTGCTGCGCCGCCTGCTGCGCCGCGTCGTGCGCAACGCCCGCCTGCTCGGCATCACCGAGCCGGTGCTGGTCGACCTGGTCGGCGTCGTCCGCGACGCCATGAGCCCCTCCTACCCGGAGATCGCGACCAGCTACGAGCGCATCGCCGCCGTCGTGCGCCGCGAGGAGGAGGCCTTCCTCGCCACCCTGGCCACCGGCTCGCGCATCTTCGAGTCGGCGGTGGCCGAGACGCGTGCCGCCGGTTCGACGACGCTGCCGGGCTCGTCGGCCTTCGCGCTGCACGACACCTACGGCTTCCCGATCGACCTCACCCTCGAGATGGCCTCCGAGGCCGGGCTCGCCGTCGACGAGGGCGCCTTCCGCACGCTCATGGACGAGCAGCGGGCGCGGGCCAAGGCCGACGCCGCCGCCCGCAAGCACGGCGGCGCCGACGCCAGCGCCTACCGCGAGATCCTCGAGCGCGACGGGCTCACCGACTTCCTCGGCTACACCGACCAGCGCGCCGACGCCACGGTCGTCGGGCTCGTCGTCGACGGGGTCGGAGTCCCGGCCGCCACCGAGGGCGACGACGTCGAGGTCATGCTCGACCGCACCCCGTTCTACGCCGAGGGCGGTGGCCAGCAGGCCGACACCGGGCGGCTCTTCGGCGACGGGTTCACCGTCGAGATCACCGACGTCCAGACCCCGGTGCCCGGGCTCTCGGTGCACCGCGGACGCGTCCTGCACGGCGAGGTCACCCGCGACGCCCCCGTCTCCGCCCAGATCGACATGGAGCGGCGCGCCGCGATCTCCCGCTCGCACACCGCCACCCATCTGGTGCACGCCGGCATGCGCAAGGCCCTGGGCGACTCCGCCGCCCAGGCCGGCTCGCTCAACGCCCCCGGCCGGCTGCGGTTCGACTTCACCTCGCCCGAGGGCGCCGTCCCGACCACCGTGCTCGCCGACGTCGAGGACGAGGTCAACGCGGTGCTCCTCGGCGACGACGAGGTGCGCGCCTTCGTCACGAGCATGGACGAGGCCCGCAAGCTCGGCGCCGTCGCGCTGTTCGGCGAGAAGTACGGCGACGCGGTGCGGATCGTCGAGGTCGGCGACTACTCCCGCGAGCTCTGCGGCGGGACGCACGTCGGCCGGGCCGGTCAGCTCGGGCTGGTGAAGCTGCTGTCGGAGGGCTCGATCGGGTCGGGCGTCCGCCGCGTCGAGGCCCTCGTCGGCATCGACGCCTTCCGGTTCCTCGCCCGCGAGCACGTGCTGGTCAACCAGCTCGCCGAGCAGTTCCGCGCCCAGCCCGAGGAGCTGCCCGAGCGCATCTCCGGGGTGGTGGAGCGGCTGCGCGCCGCCGAGAAGGAGCTCGAGAACGTCCGTGCCCGGGAGGTGCTCGCCTCGGCGGGTGCCCTGGCCGACGCCGCCGACGACGTCGGCGGGATCGCGCTGGTGGCCTCCCGGACCCCCGACGGCGTCGGGGGCGGCGACCTGCGCACCCTCGCCTCGGACGTCCGCGGCCGGCTCGGCGACCGGCCCGGCGTCGTCGCGCTGTTCGCCCCGGACGGCGAGAAGGTCTCCTTCGTGGTCGCGACGACGGCCGCGGCCCGCGACCGGGGCCTGGCGGCCGGCGACCTCGTCAAGAGGTTCGCCCCGGCGATCGGCGGCCGTGGCGGCGGCAAGGCCGACCTCGCCCAGGGCGGTGGCTCGCCGGCGGGCGGACCGGGCGGGATCGACGCCGGCATCGGGGCCGCCATCGACGCCCTGCGCGCGCAGGTCGCCGGGACGGCGGGCTAGGTGCGCTCCGCGCCGGTGAGCAGTAATCCGCCCTATGACACGGATTAGTGCCCACATGCCCGGACGGATCCTGGGGGTCGACGTCGGCGCGGTGCGCGTCGGCGTCGCCCTCTCCGATCCGGCCGGGACCCTCGCGACCCCCCTCGTTACCCTCGATCGCGACGAGACGACGTGGTCCGACCTGGACCGGCTGGTGGAGCTCGTCACCGAGCACGAGGTGGTCGAGGTGGTCGTGGGCCTACCCCGCACGCTCGCCGGGCGCGAGGGTCCGGCGGCGCAGGCGGCCCGGGCCTACGTCGACGACCTGCGCGAGGTGCTCGCCGAGAACTCGATGACCGACCTCCCGGTCACCCTCGCCGACGAGCGACTCACCACCGTCTCGGCCATTCGCATGCTCTCCGACCGCGGCGTCAAGGGCCGCGCGCAGCGCCGCGTCATCGACCAGGCCGCCGCCGTGGAGATCCTGCAGACGTGGCTGGACGCGCGCCGCCGCCCCGAGCCCGGCGAGGGCCCGTGACCGGAACCGACCGCCGCGACGGCGGCAGGCGGCTGGTGCCGATGGCGACGGTCGCCGTCCGCCCGGCAACGGCACGCGGGGGCGACCAACGCCCGGCCGAGCAGGAATCGAGCCACGGCGGCGGCCGCCCCGCGGCCGTCCCGCGGCGCAGCCGCGGGCTCCGTCGCCCCCCGGGCGAGGAGGAGCGCACGACCGGGACCGCCGGCGAGGGCCGTGCCCGGGCGGCGAGCCCCGGGCACGAGGACGCGGTCACCGACACCCTGCGCCGCGACGACGCCGTCACCGACACCCTGCACCGCGACGGCGCGGTCACCGGACTCCCGACGACGCCGTCGCGCGTCCCGCTGCCCGAGCCGGCCCGGCGCTCCGGGCCCCGCGACGCACGCGAGGCCCGACCGTCCGACTCCCGGCCGCCGGGGGCCCGGCCCACGCCGCCGACCGGCCACGAACCGACCGCTCCGGCCCCGGCGCAGGCCTCGTCGTCGCCCGACCCCGATCCGGACGACGCCGACGACGACGACGCGCTCGGTGGCCTCGTCCCGGTGTCCTCCGAGGACTCCGCGCCAGCCGACGGGGACACCCGCCGTCGTCGGCGCCTGGTGTGGCCCGCCGTCGCGGGCGTGCTGGTCCTCGCCCTGGCCGGCGGGGCGTTCTTCGCCCGCGACCTGTGGGGCGTGTTCTTCCCGCCGGACTTCGCGGGCCCGGCCACCGGCCACGTCGTCGTGCAGGTCGCCGACGGGGACTCGACCCGCGACATCGGCGAGACCCTCGTCGCCGACGGAGTGGTCGCCTCCGCCCGCGGGTTCGGCGACGCGGCCGAGGACGACCCGCGGGGCCGCGGCATCCAGCCCGGCTTCTACGACATGCAGCGCGGGATGCCCGCCGCCACCGCGGTCACCCGGATGCTCGACCCGGCGAACCGGCTGGGGCGCCTCGAGGTCCGGGGCGGCACCCAGCTCGACGACACCGCGGGTGCCGGCTCGGCCCGCGTCCCCGGCGTCCTGAGCCTGATCTCGCAGGCCACCTGCGTGGTCGCGGACTCCGGGCAACGACGGTGCACCTCGGCCGACGACCTGCGTCGCACCATGGTCGCCACCGACCCCGCCCAGCTCGGCGTCCCGGACTGGGCGCTCGCCGACGTCCGCCGGGCCGCGCCCGAGCGGCGGCTCGAGGGCCTCGTCGCACCGGGCACCTACGACGTGACCCCGGGCGCCGACGCCCGCACGGCGCTCGCGTCCGTGGTGCGGACCTCGACGGGCCGGCTGGAGGCGGCCGGGCTCGTGAGCGGCGCCGCCGCGAACAACGTGAGCCCGTACCAGGCGCTCGTCGTCGGCTCGCTGGCCGAGCGGGAGGGCGTCGAGCAGGACTTCGGCAAGATCGCCCGGGTCGTCTACAACCGGTTGCCGATCCCGATGCGCCTGCAGCTCGACTCGACGATCAACTACCCGCTAGACCGGCAGACGCTGCTCACCACGCCCGTCGACCGGGCCGCGCCCGGGCCCTACAACACGTACCTCGACTTCGGGCTCCCGCCGACGCCGATCGGCGCGGTGTCGACCCCGGCGCTGCAGGCCGCGATCTCGCCCGCGCCGGGGGGCTGGATCTACTTCGTCAAGTGCGAGCCGGACGGCGCCTCGTGCTTCGCGGTCACGCCCGCCGAGCACGACGCGAACCGGCGGCTCGCGCAGGCACGCGGGGTCTACTGAGTGGCCGGTGACGGGGCGCGCCGGGCCGCGGTGCTCGGGTCGCCGGTCGCGCACTCGCTCTCCCCGGTGCTCCACGGGGCCGCGTACGAGGCGCTCGGGCTGACCGGCTGGACCTACGAGCACATCGAGTGCGACGACGTCGCGCTGCCCGGGCTCGTGCGCGGGCTCGGGACGGAGTGGGCGGGCCTGTCGGTGACGATGCCGGGGAAGCGGGCCGCGCTCGAGGTCGCGGCGACGGCGTCGGACCGGGCGCGGCGTCTCGGCGTGGCGAACACCCTGGTCCGGGCCCGGGCCGGGTGGGCGGCCGACTGCACCGACGTCGACGGGGTGGCCGGGGCGTTGCGCGGCGCGGGGGTGCGCAGCGTGCCCGGGATCGCGGCCGGGACGGTGGACGCGGTGCTGCTCGGCGCGGGCGGCACGGCCTCGGCGGCGGTCGGGGCGCTCTACGAGCTCGGGAACGAGGCGGTGACCGTCGTCGTGCGGGACCCGGCGCGCGCCGCCGACACCCTCGACGTGGCCCGCTCCTACGGCATCGCGCGGCGCGCGGTCCGCTTCGACGAGGTGCGCGACGAGGATCTGGCGCGGGCGAAGGCGCTGATCAACACGACCCCGGCGGGCGCGGTGGACGAGGCCCTGGCCGCGCGGCTGGTGGATGCCCTGCCGGCCTGGGCGGTGGTGCTGGACGCGGTGTACCACCCGTGGCCGACACCGTTGGCCGCGGCCGCGCAGCAGCGGGGGCTCGCGGTGGCGACCGGGCTGGACATGCTGCTCCACCAGGCGTTCGGGCAGGTCGAGCAGTTCACCGGCCGACCGGCCCCGCGCGCCGCGATGCACCAGGCGTTGGTCCGCGCGACTGGGTTCGAGGTCCGTTCGCCGTAGCGGTCCGTCCCCAGCGGCACCGCGGGGTCGAGTTGTCCCCAGGCCGGGACGCCGGAGGTGACGCGCCGGGGCCCGGCGCCGCACGCTCGTCGTCGTGACCGGTTCTCTCCCGCTCGGCGTCCTGCCGGGCGTCGTGCTCGCGCTCGTCGGCGGGGCGCTGCTCGGGGCGGCCGTGCGGGCGGGGGTCGCCCGGGTGCGGCGCCCGGTGCTCCTCCCGTGGGGCTGGTGCGTGCTGGGGACGGCGGCGGGGTGCGGGGTGGTGGCGACGGCGGCCGTGGTCGGGGCGGTGACCCCGGCGCGGGTGCCGGTACTGCTGGTGGTGACGGTGCTGGCGGTGGCGGGCGCGGGCACCGACGCGGTCGCGGGCCGGTTGCCCGACGTCCTCACCGTGCCGGCGCTCGTGCTGGGGCTGGGCGCGCTCGGATCGTCCGGGTCGGTGGTGGCGGGGCTCGTCGGGGCGGCGGTGCTCGGGGGCCTGCACGCCGGGGTGGCCCTCGTCGCGCCGGCGGCGCTCGGGGGCGGGGACGTCAAGCTGGCCGCCGCGCTCGGCGGCCCGCTCGCGGCGGCCGGGTGGTGGGCGCTCGCCCTCGCCCCGGCGCTGGCCGCGGTGGTGCTCGTCGTCGTGGCGCGGGTGCTGCGGCGACGGGCGGTGCCGCTCGGCCCGTCGCTGCTGGGCGTGAGTTGGCTCCTGCTCCTGGCAGCAGGGTGAGAGCCGTGCGGACGACGTGGAACGATGGCGGGGTGCTGCGGTGGTTGACGGCGGGTGAGTCGCACGGTCCGGCCCTGATGGCGGTCCTCGAGGGCATGGTCGCGGGGGTGTCGGTGTCCTCGAAGGAGGTCACGGCCGAGCTCGCGCGCCGGCGCCTGGGCTACGGCCGGGGGGCTCGGATGAGCTTCGAGGCCGACGAGCTCGAGATCCTCGGCGGGGTGCGGCACGGCCTGACCCAGGGCGGCCCGGTGGCGATGCGGATCGGGAACACCGAGTGGCCGAAGTGGGAGACCGTGATGGCCCCGGACCCGGTCGACCCGGAGCTGCTCGAGGGCCGGGCCCGCAACGCCCCGCTGACCCGCCCCCGGCCGGGGCACGCGGACCTCGCGGGCATGACCAAGTACGGGTTCGACGAGTCCCGCCCGGTGCTCGAACGGGCCTCGGCGCGGGAGACGGCGGCCAAGGTGGCCCTGGGCGCGGTGGCCAAGGCCTTCCTGGCGCAGGCACTCGGGGTCGAGGTGCTCTCCCACGTCGTCTCGCTGGGCACCGCCGAGGCCACCGAGGGCGCCATCCCGCAGCCCGGCGACGGCGAGCGCATCGACGCCTCCCCGGTGAGGGCCGTCGACGAGGCCTCGACCGCGGCGATGGTGGCCGAGGTCGACGCGGCGAAGGAGGACGGCGACACTCTCGGCGGGGTCGTGGAGGTCGTCGCGCACGGGCTGCCGGTGGGGCTGGGCTCCTACGTGCAGGCCGACCGGCGGCTCGACGCCCGCCTGGCCGGGGCGCTCATGGGCATCCAGGCGATGAAGGGCGTGGAGATCGGCGACGGGTTCACCACCGCCCGGCGGCGGGGCTCGGCCGCCCACGACGAGATCGACCCCGCTGACGGCTCGGGTGTCGATCGGGCGTCCAACCGCGCCGGCGGCATCGAGGGCGGCATGACCAACGGCGAGCCGCTCCGCGCCCGGGTGGCGATGAAGCCGATCTCGACGGTGCCCCGCGCGCTGCGCACGGTCGACCTCGCCACCGGCGAGGCGACCACCGCCCACCACCAGCGCTCGGACGTGTGCGCGGTCCCCGCGGCCGGGGTGGTCGCCGAGGCGCTGGTCGCGATGGTGCTCGCCGATGCCGCCCTGGAGAAGTTCGGCGGGGACTCCCTGGCCGAGACGGCCCGCAACGCCGCGGCGTACCGCGACGCGATCGACCCGATGCGCGAGGTGCACCGGTGAGCCCCACCGCCGTGCTCGTCGGCCCGCCGGGCGCGGGGAAGACGACCGTCGGGACGCTGCTCGCCGCCCGGCTCGGGGTCTCCTTCGCCGACACCGACGACCTGGTCGAGGCCCGCGCGGGGCGCGTCATCGCCGACATCTTCACCAGCGACGGCGAGCCCGCGTTCCGGGCGCTCGAGCGCGAGGCCGTCGCCGAGGCGCTACGCTCCCACACCGGGGTCCTGGCCCTCGGCGGGGGAGCGGTGCTCGCCGAGGAGACGCAGGGCGCGCTGCGGGGGCACCCGGTCGTGCTGCTCACCGTCGGGCTGGCCGCCGGCGTCCGCCGTACGGGGCTGTCCACGGCCCGGCCGCTGCTGGCCGGGGTCAACCCGCGGGCCACGTTCGCGGCGCTGCTCGCCGAACGGCTCCCGGTCTACCGCGCCGTCGCCGTCCACGAGATCGCGACCGACGACCGCACGGCGGACGAGGTCGTCGACGCCGTGCACGCCGCCCTCGTCCCGGCGCCCGACGCCCCGGTGGGCCACGGTGGTTGACCCGACGACGGTCCGCGTCGCGTCGGGCAGCCCGTACGACGTGGTGGTCGGTCGCGGCATCACCGGCGCCGTCGCCGCGTCGCTCACCGACGGCGGGGCGCTCGCCGGGGTGGCCCGTGTGGCGGTCCTGCACCAGCCCGCGGTGGAGCCGGTCGCGCTGGCCGTCGCCGAGGGGCTCGAGGCGGCCGGCGCCGACGTGCGCCGGGTCGAGCTGCCCGACGGCGAGGACGGCAAGAACCTCGCCACCGCCGGGTTCTGCTGGGAGGTGCTCGGGCGGATCGGGCTCACCCGCTCCGACGCCGTCGTCGCCGTCGGCGGGGGAGCGGCCACCGACCTCGGCGGCTTCGTCGCCGCGGGCTGGATGCGTGGCGTGCGGGTGGTCCACGTCCCGACGACGCTGCTCGCGATGGTCGACGCCGCGGTCGGCGGGAAGACCGGGATCAACACCGGGGCGGGGAAGAACCTCGTGGGCGCCTTCCACGAGCCGGCCGCGGTGATCGCCGACCTCGACAGCCTCACCACGGTCGGCGCCGAGGAGATCGCCGCCGGCATGGCCGAGGTGATCAAGACGGGGTTCATCGCCGACCCCGAGATCCTCACCCTGGTGGAGGCGGACCCCAAGGCGGCGCTCGACCCGGCCGGCCCGGTGCTCGCCGAGCTGGTGGTCCGCTCGGTGCGCGTCAAGGCCGAGGTGGTGGCCGCCGACCTCCGCGAATCGCACCTGCGCGAGATCCTCAACTACGGGCACACCCTCGGCCACGCCGTCGAGCGCCGGGAGGACTATCGCTGGCGCCACGGCGAGGCCGTCGCCGTCGGGCTCGTCTTCGCCGCCGAGCTCGCCCGCCGCGCCGGGCGCCTCGACGACGCCACCGCCGACCGTCACCGCGACGTCCTCGCCTCGGTCGGCCTGCCCACCCGTTACGAGGCCGACGCCCTGCCGGAGCTCGTCGAGTACATGAAGGTCGACAAGAAGAGCCGCGGCGCGCTGCTGCGCTTCGTCGTCCTCGACGGGCTCGCCCGCCCCGCCCGCCTCGAGGGCCCCGGCGCGGACGACCTCGAGGCCGCCTATTCGTCCCTGACCGGCTGAGACGATCACCGGCCGAACGCGCGCGTGGCCGCGTCCGGACTGCGGGTAGATCCGCGGCCCTGCGGCACCAGGAGTTCCTCAGCGGGGTGGCCACCCGCGCCGGCCTCGAGACCACCGACGACGCCCGCCTCGCTGACGGTGCGGGCGCGCACCGAGAGCCTGCAGGTCGTCACCGAGCTCGACGTCGCGCTGGCCGAGCGGGTCGACGACGCCGTGGCGACGGTCGGCTCCGGCGGCTGACCCGCCCGGGCGTGGCCGGGGCCCGCTGCCATGCTGGGCGCATGCGGGTCTCGGTGGTCTCGGTGCCGGTGAGCGACCAGGAGCGGGCCCGGGCGTTCTACGTCGAGGTGCTCGGGTTCGAGACGGTCGCCGACGCGACGTTCGGGCCCGGGATGCGGTGGGTCCAGGTCGCCCCGCCCGGGTCGGCGACGACGTTCGCACTGGTGACGTGGTTCGCGGAGATGCCGGCGGGCAGCCTGCGCGGGCTCGTCCTCGACACCGACGACCTCGACGCCACCCGCCGCGACCTCGTCGACCGCGGCGCCGAGGTTTCCGAGCCGTCCGACCAGCCCGGCGGGCGCTTCTGCTTCCTCGCCGACCCGGACGGGAACGTGCTCGGCCTGCACCAGGCGTAGGCCCGGGCCGGGCTCCGTTCCGGCGAGGGGCCCGTCTCGCCGGCTCTACCGACCGGTGGGCCCCTTCGCTCGACACCGACCCGCCTACACCGCCCCGGCGCCGACGACGGCGTCGACCGGCGGCACGGGCGGCTCCTCCCGACCCCCGGCCCGGGCTGCACCGATGCCCGCCGTCACGACCAGCACGATCCCGACGATGCCGAGCAGGCGCGGCAGCTGCCCGAGCACCACCGCCCCGACGATCAGCGCGATGGCGGGCTCGAGTGCCATGAGCGTGCCGAACGCGCCCGTGGTGAGCCGGCGCAGCGCCAGCATCTCCAGGGCGAAGGGGACCACGGGCAGCAGGAGCCCGAGGCCGAGGCCGGCGAGGAGCACCGTCGGGGTGAGGGCCGGGATCAGCCCCGGCACCGTCATGCCCGCCACGACGGCGCTCACCACCCCGGCCACCGGCATCGAGACCGCGAGGCCCTGCAGGCCGGTCACCTGGTCGCCGACCCGCTGGGTGAGCAGGATGTAGCCCGCCCAGCAGGCGGCCGCGGCCAGCGCGAAGCCCAGGCCGACCGGGTCCACCCCGCTCCGCCACGGCTCGGTCAGCAGCAGCACCCCGGCCGCCGCCAGGACCGGCCACACCAGCCCCCGGCCGCGGCCGCGCAGGACGGCCACCCCCAGCGGCCCCAGGAACTCCACGGCGCTCGCCGTGCCCAGCGGGATGCGGGGGACGGCGGCCATGAACAGCATCGTCAGGCCCGCCGTGACCACCCCGAGCAGGGCGGCGGCGCGCAGGCTCGACCGCGTGAACGACGACGGCCGCGGCCGCACGATCACCAGCAGCAGCACCCCCGCCCACACCAGCCGCAGCGCGGCCACACCCTCGGCGGGCAGGCGCGCGAACAGGTCGACCGAGGCGGCGAGGCCGAGCTGCACGCAGGACATGGAGCCGAGGGCGAGCGCCGCACCGGTGCGGGCACGAGGCGAGGTCACGACCGGCAGTCAACGCGGCCCCGACCGTCCGCGTCCACGTGAGAATCGTGGACACACCGTTCAGTGATACCGGACGATCGGGGGGTGGACACGCGGCGCCTGCCCTTCCTCGTCGAGCTCGCCCGCCTGGGCTCCATGCGGGCGGTGGCCGACCGGCTGCACACCTCGACGTCGTCGGTGTCCCAGCAGATCGCGACGCTCTCCCGCGAGGCCGGGGCGCCGCTCGTCGAGCCCGACGGCCGGCGGGTGCGCCTCACCCCGGCCGGGTGGCGCCTCGCCCAGCACGCCCAGGAGATCCTCGCGGCCGTCGACGCCGCCCGGCACGACCTCGACCCCCACGGCGAACCGGCGGGCACCGTCCGGGTGGCCGGCTTCGCGACGGCCGTGCGGCGCTCGCTCATGCCGGTCGTCGCGGCCTTCGCCCACGAGCACCCCCGGGTCCGGCTGACCATCCGCGAGCACGAGCCCACCGAGGCCCTCGCCCTGCTCGCCGACGACGCCGTCGACCTCGGGCTGGTCTACGACTACGACCTCGCCCCGTCGGCCATCCCGGAGCCCGCCGTCGCGCTCACCGGGGCCCCGCTGTGGGAGGCGCGGTGGGGCCTCGGGGTTCCCGACGACGACCGCGCCCGCGCGGTGGCGGACGCGGCGGCCCCCGCGGCCGCCGTCGTCGGGACCTACGCCGGCGACGACTGGATCGGGAACTCGCGCAACCGCGCCGACGAGGACGTCGTGCGCCTGCTGGCCTCGACGGCCGGCTTCGAGCCCCGGATGACCCACGAGGCCGACAGCCTCGACCTGGTCGAGGACCTCGTGGTCGCCGGGCTCGGCGTCGGGCTGCTGCCCGTGGACCGTGCCGTCCGCGCCGGGGTCCGGGTGCTGGAGCTCCGCGACCCGCAGGTGCGGTTGCGCTGCCGGTGGGTCACCCGCCGCGGCCGGGCCTCGTGGCCGCCGCTCGCGCTGGTGCTCGCGGCGCTCCGGTGATCAGCTCTCGGGGTCGGTGCCGGCGGGGTCGGTGCCGGCGGGGTCGGTGCCCGGGCGGCGCAGGCCGAACCGGCGCCGGCGCGTGCTGCGGGGCTGGTCGTCGGCGTCCCCGTCGGCGTCCCCGTGGCCGGCCCGGGACCCGGTCGTGCCGTCGGCCTGGGCGGGCAGGGGCGTCACCGGCGGCAGTACGGCCACGACGGGGGAGGCGTACCCGCTGTCGCGGGCGGCGGGGGTCGGCGACGAGGGCGTCTCCCCGAACGGGCCACCGCCGAAGGGCACCCGCGCCGGGTCGTCGCCCCGGGACCCGGAGCGGCGCGACGCGGCGGGAGCCGGGGAGGGGCGCGCCGGAGCGGGGCCGGCCGGGGCCGGGGTCTCCGGGGCCCGTCCCGCCTCCCGAGCCTCGCGCTCCTCGAGGCGGCGGGCACGGCGGGCGGCCACCCGCTCGGCGGTCGAGGCGGGCAGGACCGGGGCCCCGCCGGCCTCACCGGCGCGCGTGGACGGGATCGCGTCCTCGCCGACCGGCTCGTCGACGTCGGCGCCCGGGTCGTCGGCGGCCCGCGGGTCGCCGGAGCGGCGCAGCGAGATCCACCCGAACCGCGAGCCCAGGGACACCGACGCGAGCACCAGGAGCACCGTGAACGACGCCCGCCCCACCAGCGCGGACCCGAGGTCCTCGACGCCGACCGAGTCCACGAACAGCGCCAGCAGGACCCACGTGAGCAGGCCGGCCGCGGGACCCGTCGCCAGCGAGGCCTTCAACCAGGTCCACTCCGGCGGGATGCGGTCGGCGATGACCTCCGCGCCGCCCCACACGAGGCCGACGAGCAGCAGCAGGCCGAGCAGCAGGATCGTCCACAGCAGGGTCTGGTCGACGAACCGTGACGAGAGCGCGACGAACGCCGTCTGCCCCACGCCGTAGAGCAGCGTCATGACCAGAGCCCGCAGCACCCAGGGACGCACGGGCCCACCGTACGGTGCGCCGCGTCACCTCCCGTCGGCGCCGTCGGCCCTAGGCTGCGCCGGTGACCCCGCGGACCACCCTCACCCCCAGCGCGCACCCGGCCGGGGCCCGTCGTCGGGAGGCGCTGCGGGCGGCGCTGCGCGGGGCCGACCTCGACGCGCTGCTCGTGACCGACCTGGTCAACGTGCGCTACCTCGCGGGGTTCACCGGGTCGAATGCCGCGTTGCTCGTCCACGCCGCCGACGGCCCGGGCGACGAGGCCCGCACGGTGCTCGCCACCGACGGCCGCTACACCACCCAGGCGGTCGCGGAGACCCCCGAGCTCCCGCTGCTCGTCGAGCGGGGGTGCGGGCCGGCCCTGCTGCACGCGACGACGGCGGGCGCGGTCGGGTTCGACAGCGCCCAGGTCACCGTCGACGCCCTCGACATGCTGACCGCGGCCACCGAGGCCGACCTGCGCCGGGCCCCCGGGCTCGTGGAGCGCCTCCGCGCGGTCAAGGACGACGACGAGGTCGACGCCCTGCGCCTGGCCTGCGCGGCCGCCGACGCCGCGCTCGCCGGCGCCGTCGCGGACGGGGTCCTCGCCCCCGGGCACACCGAGCGGGAGGTGGCCCGCGAGCTGGAGGAGCGCATGGTCGCCCACGGCGCGTCGGGCCCGAGCTTCGAGACGATCGTGGCCGCCGGCGGCAACTCCGCGATCCCGCACCACCGGCCCTCGGACGCCCCCCTCGCGGCCGGCGACCTCGTCACGATGGACTTCGGCGCGCTCGTCGACGGCTACCACTCGGACATGACGCGCACCGTGCTCGTCGGGCCCGAGGACGCCGTCGCCGACTGGCAGCGCGAGGTCTACGCCCTCGTCGACGCGGCCGCGGCCGCCGGGCGGGCCGCGCTGCGCCCCGGCGTCGCGACCAGCGACGTCGACGGCGCCGCCCGCGAGGTCATCACCGCCGCGGGCTACGGCGAGCACTTCGTGCACCCGGTCGGGCACGGCGTCGGGCTCGTCATCCACGAGGCTCCGGCGATGGGCGCGACGGCGACCGCTACCCTGGAGGCAGGCATGACGGTCACCGTCGAGCCGGGCGTGTACCTCCCCGGTCGCGGCGGCGTGCGGATCGAGGACACCCTGGTCGTCACCGCGTCCGGGGCCGAACCGCTGACCGCGTCGACGCGGGATCTGCTGGTCCTGGGCTGACGCGGGACCGACCCGGAGACCGCCCGGGACGAGATCGAGCACAGGAGCGACGCAGCAGTGGCGACGACGAACGACCTGAAGAACGGCCTGGTGCTGCGGATCGACGGCAACCTCTGGTCCGTCACCGAGTTCCAGCACGTCAAGCCGGGCAAGGGCGGCGCCTTCGTCCGGACGACGCTGAAGAACGTCATGACCGGCAAGGTCGTGGACAAGACGTTCAACGCGGGCACCAAGGTGGAGACGGCCAACGTCGACCGCCGCGACATGACCTACCTCTACCGCGACGGCGACGACTTCGTGTTCATGGACGCGAACGACTACGAGCAGATTCCGGTCCCGGGGCAGACCGTCGGGGACAAGGCGCGCTTCCTGCTGGAGAACCAGGAGGTGCAGGTGTCCTTCAACGACGGCGTGCCGCTGTTCATCGAGATGCCGGCCTCGGTCGAGCTGGAGATCACCCACACCGACCCGGGCGTGCAGGGCGACCGTTCCACCGGGGGCACCAAGCCGGCGACGGTGTCGACGGGCGCGGAGATCCAGGTCCCGCTGTTCCTGGAGACCGGGACCAAGGTCAAGGTCGACACCCGCGACGGCCGGTACCTCGGCCGCGTCTCCTCCTAGTGGGAGACGGAGCGCAGCGGAGCTCGACCCGGCCAGGAAAGCCGTCGAGGGAGGCTCCGGTCCGCAAGGGGTCCCGCTCGAAGGCCCGCAAGCGCGCGCTGGACATCCTCTTCGAGTCCGAGGCCCGCGGCGAGGACCCGCTCGACGTGCTGCGCCGCCGGATCTCGGGCGCGGACGCGCCGCCGGTGTCGGACTTCGCGCAGACCCTGGTCGAGGGCGTCGTCGCGCACCGGGACCACATCGACGCCTCCCTCGGCGAGATGGCGCGCGGGTGGTCGGTGGAGCGGATGGCGGCGGTCGACCGCGCGATCCTGCGGATCGGGGCCTTCGAGGTGCTGTTCACCGACGACGTCGACGATGCGGTCGCCATCGACGAGGCGATCCTGCTGGCCCGGGAGCTCTCGACCGACGACTCGCCCCGGTTCGTCAACGGGGTGCTGGCAGGGCTGGCGTCGGGGCGGCGGGAGCCGGTGGCGGCGCCGGAGCGGGAGCGGGTCGAGGTGCCGCCCGACGCGCAGCTCGAGGCCGCGGCGGGGTCCGCGGCCGAGGAGGGCACGGCGGACTGAGCGAAGGGGCCCGTCGGTCGATCTATCCGCACGGCGGCGCCCCTCGCTCGCGGGGCATCTCCGGTCGGCGTTCCGGCGAAGGGCGCCCCTGGCTCATCTACTCGAGCGACGGGGCCCTTCGCTCGGAACGGCCGGCGGGTCAGTCCTCGCGGACGACCCGCGCCTCGGGCGGCAGCACGCCCCACTCGACGAGCTGCTCGGACAGGTCGCCCGGCGTCATGTCGTAGATGATCGCGAGCGAGCGCAGGTCCTCGTTGCGGATGGAGAGGACCTTGCCGTTGTAGTCACCGCGCTGGCTCTGGATGGCCGCCGCGTAGCGGGCGAGCGGACCCGCCTTGTCGGCCGGGAGGGCCTGCAGCCGCTCCAGGTTGATGACGATCTTGGCGGCCGGCTCGGAGCCCGAGTGGATGCGCCCCTCCGGCAGCAGCTCGGCCACCGGCACGCCGTAGAAGTCCGCGAGCTCGGCGAGCTTCTGGACGGTCACGGCGCGGTCACCGCGCTCGTAGGACCCCACGACGACGGCCTTCCAGCGTCCGCCCGACTTCTGCTCGACGCCGTGCAGCGAGAGTCCCTGCTGCTGCCGGATCCCCCGAAGCTTGGCGCCCAGCGCCTTCGCATAGTCGCCCATTGGCGGCACCCCGTTCCCGACGCGTCGGTCGGCCCGACCGCCCGACGCTCCCTGCTGAAGTCGATACGGAGAGTGATGATGCGCCCTCTGCGATCACGAGGTCAAGCCGGGGTCGGATCGCTGGTCGTCGGGTGTGTCGCGCGGCACGCGGATCCGGTCGGGTGGTCCGCGTCCCCGTCCCTCCGACGCCCACCGTGATCGTCTGGATGCAGAGCGCCCGCCGACCGGGTCCGGCGGTTGCCCGGGCGGCCCGAACGATCGCGTTCCGTGGCTGATAATCTCGGACTTGAACCCCATCGACATCCTTTAAGAGCCGTCCCGCGAGGCGGAGAAGGAGGTCCCCGAGTGCCCACGCGGCGCCGGGGCGGTCCCGGGCCGGGTGGTGCGACGAACGCCGAGGGTGAGCGCGAACTGCTCTCGTCGGCGGACGTGGCGCGCACCGTCGCCCGGATCGCCCACGAGATCCTCGAGAAGACGGCGGGCTCCGGTGCACGGGTCGTGCTCCTCGGACTGCCCACCCGCGGCGTCCACCTCGCTCACCGCCTCGCCGAGCGGATTCACGCGATCGGCGCCGGGAGCGACGGCGAGTCCGTGACGGTCGATGTCGGGACCCTCGACCCGACCCTCTACCGCGACGACCTGCGCCGCCAGCCCACGCGCCCCCTCGCCGAGACCGAGATCCCCGCCGCCGGGATCGACGACGTCACCGTCGTGCTCGTCGACGACGTGCTGATGTCCGGGCGCACGGTGCGCGCGGCCCTCGACGCGCTGCGCGACCACGGCCGGCCGCGCGCCGTCCAGCTGGCCGTCCTGGTCGACCGCGGGCACCGCGAGTTGCCGATCCGCGCGGACTACGTCGGGAAGAACGTCCCGACCAACCGCGGCGAGGACGTCGCGGTGTCGCTGGTGGAGTCCGACGGCCACGACGGGGTGACGCTGCGGTGAGCGGGCCCGACGACGACGGGCAGGGCGGCTCGGCGATCGGGCTGCGCCACCTGCTCTCCACCGAGCACCTGCGCCGCGACCAGGCGGAGGCACTCCTCGCGACCGCCGCGAACACGGAGCAGGCCCTCACCGGCCGCGCGGTCCGCAAGCTGCCGACCCTGCGCGGGCGCACGATCGTCACCCTCTTCTACGAGAACTCCACGCGCACCCGGGTGTCCTTCGAGGTCGCCGGGAAGTGGATGAGCGCGGACACGATCAACGTCAGCGCCTTCGGCTCCAGCGTCGGGAAGGGCGAGTCGCTGCGCGACACCGCCGCGACCCTGGCGGCCGCCGGCGCCGACGCCGTCGTGGTGCGCCACCCGGCGTCGGGGGCCCCGCACCGCATCGCGGGGTGGCTCGACCGCGTCGGGCACTCCCACACCGACGGGCACGTGGCCGTGGTGAACGCCGGCGACGGCACCCACGAGCACCCCACCCAGGCCCTCCTCGACGCGGCGACCCTGCGCCGGCGTCTCGGGGCGGACCTCGGGGGCAGGCGGGTCGCGATCGTCGGCGACGTGCTGCACAGCCGCGTCGCCCGCTCCAACGCCCACCTGCTGGCCACCCTCGGCGCCGAGGTCACTCTGGTCTCGCCCCCGACGCTGCTGCCGCAGGGGGTGGACGCCTGGCCGGTCACCGTGACCCACGACCTCGACGCCCACCTGGCCACCTCGCCCGACGCGGTGATGATGCTGCGCGTCCAGGCCGAGCGGATGCACGGCGCGTTCTTCCCGTCATCGCGGGAGTACGCGGTGCGCTTCGGGCTCTCCCAGCGCCGGGCCGACACGCTGCCGGACCACGCGGTCGTGCTGCACCCCGGGCCGGCGGTGCGCGGCATGGAGATCGCGAGCTCGGTGGCCGACTCCGACCGGGCGGCCATCGCCGAGCAGGTCACTGCGGGGGTGCACGTGCGGATGGCGGTCCTCTACCACCTGCTCGCCGGGGAGGACGTGGCATGACCACCCTGAGGATCGCGAACGTCCGCCCCTACGGCGAGGACGCCACCGACCTGTACGTCGAGGACGGCCGGCTCGTGGAGCACCTCGACGACCCCGACGAGACGCTCGACGGCGACGGGCTCGTCGCCCTCCCGGGCCTGGTCGACCTCCACACCCACCTGCGCGAACCGGGCGGCGAGGAGGCGGAGACGGTCGCCACCGGGTCCGCCGCGGCCGCGCTCGGCGGCTACACCGCGGTGTTCGCGATGCCGAACACGAACCCGACGCAGGACTCACCCGTCGTCGTCGAGCACGTGTGGCACCGCGGCCGCGAGGTCGGGCTGGTCGACGTGCACCCGGTCGGCGCGGTCACCGTCGGGCTCGGCGGGGAGCGCCTCGCCGAGATGGGGATGATGGCCGCCTCGCCCGCGGGCGTGCGGGTCTTCTCCGACGACGGCCGCTGCGTGAACGACCCGCTCGTCATGCGCCGCGCGCTGGAGTACGCCCGCTCGCTCGACGCGGTGGTGGCCCAGCACGCCGAGGACCACCGCCTCACCGTCGGCGCCCAGGCCCACGAGGGCCCGGTGGCGGCCCGGCTCGGCCTGGCCGGGTGGCCCGCGGCCGCGGAGGAGTCGATCGTCGCCCGGGACGCGATGCTCGCGGCGGCGGCCGGGGCGCGGCTGCACGTCTGCCACCTCTCGACGGCGGGCTCGGTGGCGGTGCTGCGCTGGGCGCGCGAGACCCTGGGCGCGCAGGTCTCCGCCGAGGTCACCCCGCACCACCTGCTGCTCACCGACACCGCCGCCGAGGACTACGACCCGGTGCACAAGGTCAACCCACCGCTGCGCCCGGAGGCCGACACGCTGGCGCTGCGCCGGGCGCTCGCCGAGGGCGACGTGGACTGCGTCGCCACCGACCACGCCCCGCACGCCGTCGAGGCGAAGGACTGCGAGTGGTCGAACGCACGTCCCGGGATGCTCGGTCTGCAGACCGCGCTGTCGGTCGTCGGGGCCACCATGGTGGAGGGCGGACTGCTGGACTGGCGCGGCGTCGCCCGGGTGTGCAGCGAGGCGCCGGCCCGGATCGCGGGGCTGCCGGACCACGGGCGGCCGATCGCGCCCGGGGAGCCGGCGAACCTCACGCTGGTCGACCCCGCGGCGCGGTGGACGGTGCGCGGCGCGGAGCTGGCCAGCATCGCGGACAACACCCCGTACGAGGGGATGGAGCTGCCGGTGTCGGTGGTCCACACCATGCTGCGGGGACGATGGACGGTCAGAGACGGGAAGGTCGGGCAGTGGTGAGCGATCAGGCGTTGCTGGTGCTGGAGGACGGCACCGTCCACCGCGGCGAGCCGTTCGGGGCGTGGGGCCGCACGCTCGGCGAGGCCGTGTTCACCACCGGGATGACCGGTTACCAGGAGACCCTCACCGACCCGAGCTACCGCCGCCAGATCGTCGTCTCCACGGCGCCGCACATCGGCAACACCGGCTGGAACGACGAGGACGACGAGTCCGCGCGCATCCAGGTCGCGGGCTACGTGGTGCGGGACCCGGCGAGGATGCCGTCCAACTGGCGCTCCCGCCGGGGCCTCGGCGAGGAGCTGGAGCGCCAGGGCGTCGTCGGGGTCTCCGGGGTCGACACCCGGGCGATCACCCGTCGGCTGCGCGAGACCGGCTCGATGCGCGCCGGGCTGTTCTCCGGCGACGCGCTGGGCACCACCGCCGAGATGCTCGACGCCGTGCGGGCCAGCCCGCCGATGGCGGGGGCCGACCTCGCGGGCGAGGTCACGACCACGACGCCGTACACGGTGGCCGCCGAGGGCGCCCGGCGGTTCTCGGTCGCCGCGCTGGACCTCGGGATCAAGGCGAACACGCCCCGGATGCTCGCCGCGCGCGGCATCGAGACCCGGGTGCTGCCCAGCACCGCGACGATCGACGAGCTGCTCGACGGGTCGCCCGACGGGGTGTTCCTCTCCAACGGGCCGGGCGATCCGGCCACCGCCGAGCACGCCGTCGCGCTCACCGCCGAGGTGCTGCGCCGCGGGGTGCCGCTGTTCGGCATCTGCTTCGGCAACCAGATCCTGGGCCGGGCCCTCGGGCTCGGGACGTTCAAGCTGCGCTACGGCCACCGCGGCCTCAACATCCCCGTCGTCGACCACACCACGGGGACCGTCGCGATCACGAGCCAGAACCACGGGTTCGCGGTCGCCGGCAGGCCCGGCGAGCACGTGGACTCCCCGCACGGGGATGTCCACCTCTCGCACGGCTGCCCCAACGACGGCGTCGTCGAGGGACTCACCTGCTCCGACGTGCCCGCCTTCTCCGTGCAGTACCACCCCGAGGCGGCGGCCGGACCGCACGACGCCGCCGACCTCTTCGACCGCTTCGCCAGCCTGATGGGAGGGCGCTGAGCGATGCCGCGCCGCGACGACATCCACCACGTCCTGGTCATCGGGTCGGGCCCGATCGTCATCGGGCAGGCCTGCGAGTTCGACTACTCCGGCACCCAGGCCTGCCGGGTGCTGCGCGAGGAGGGCCTGCGCGTCTCGCTGGTCAACTCCAACCCGGCCACGATCATGACCGACCCGGAGTACGCCGACGCCACCTACGTCGAGCCGATCACCGTCGAGTACGTCACCAAGGTCATCGAGGCCGAGCGCCCCGACGCGCTGCTGGCCACGCTGGGCGGCCAGACCGCCCTCAACACCGCGATCGCGCTCCACGACGCCGGCGTCCTCGAGCGCTACGGCGTGGAGCTCATCGGCGCCGACATCGACGCGATCCAGCGCGGCGAGGACCGGCTGAAGTTCAAGGAGATCGTGCGCTCGCTGGGCGGCGACGTGCCCCGCTCCGAGGTCTGCCACTCCATGGCCGAGGTGCGGGCCACGGTCGCGGAGGTCGGGCTGCCCGTGGTCATCCGGCCGAGCTTCACCATGGGCGGGCTGGGCTCCGGGCTGGCCTACACCGACGAGGAGCTGGAGCGGCTGGCCGGCACCGGGCTCGCCGCGAGCCCCGTGCACGAGGTGCTCATCGAGGAGTCGGTGCTCGGCTGGAAGGAGTACGAGCTCGAGCTGATGCGCGACGGCAAGGACAACGTCGTCGTGGTCTGCTCGATCGAGAACGTCGACCCGATGGGCGTGCACACCGGGGACTCGGTCACCGTCGCCCCCGCGATGACGCTGACCGACCGCGAGTACCAGGTCATGCGCGACACCGGCATCGCTGTGCTGCGCGAGGTCGGCGTCGAGACCGGCGGCTGCAACATCCAGTTCGCGGTGCACCCGGAGACCGGGCGCCTGGTCGTGATCGAGATGAACCCGCGGGTGTCCCGCTCGAGCGCCCTGGCCTCGAAGGCCACCGGCTTCCCGATCGCGAAGATCGCCGCCCGCCTCGCCGTCGGCTACACCCTCGACGAGATCCCCAACGACATCACCGGCGAGACCCCGGCGAGCTTCGAGCCGACGCTGGACTACGTCGTGGTCAAGGTCCCGCGGTTCGCGTTCGAGAAGTTCCCCCGGGCCGACCCGACACTGACGACGACGATGAAGTCGGTCGGCGAGGCGATGGCGCTGGGCCGGTCGTTCCCGGAGGCGCTGAACAAGGCGCTGCGCTCGACCGAGACCTCCGACGCGGGCTTCGGCACCCGCCCCGACCCCGACGGGATCACCGCCGAGGACGCGCTGCACCGCGCGTCGCTCCCGCGCGACGGCCGGCTCTACGCGGTGGAGCGGGCGCTGCGGCTCGGCAACAGCGTCGAGGCGGTCAGCCGGGCCTCGGGGATCGACCCGTGGTTCGTCGAGCAGATCCAGGGCCTGGTCGAGCTGCGCCGCGAGCTCGCCGACGCGCCGGTGCTCGACGCGCTCCTGCTGCGCCGGGCCAAGCGCGCGGGCCTCTCCGACGCCCAGGTCGCCGGGGCGCGCCCCGAGCTCGCGGGCGAGGCCGGGGTGCGGGCGCTGCGGCACCGCCTCGGCGTCCGCCCGGTCTACAAGACCGTCGACACCTGCGCCGCGGAGTTCGAGGCGCACACCCCGTACCACTACTCGGCCTACGAGTCGGACCCGTCGGCGGAGTCCGAGGTCACCCCGCAGACCGAGAAGCCCAAGGTGATCATCCTGGGCTCGGGGCCGAACCGGATCGGGCAGGGCATCGAGTTCGACTACTCCTGCGTGCACGCGGCCACGAGCCTGCGCGCCGCCGGGTTCGAGACCGTGATGCTCAACTGCAACCCCGAGACGGTCTCCACCGACTACGACACCGCCGACCGGCTCTACTTCGAGCCGCTCACCGAGGAGGACGTCCTCGAGGTCGTCCACGCCGAGCGCCTCTCCGGCGGCGGGGACTCCGTGCGCCACGCCGACGGCACCCGCACGCCCGGCCTGGCCGGCGTGGTCGTCCAGCTCGGCGGCCAGACCCCGCTCAAGCTCGCCGCGGCGCTCGAGGCCGCCGGCGTGCCCATCGTCGGCACCCCGCCCGCGGCGATCGACCTCGCCGAGGAGCGCGGCGCGTTCGGCCGCGTCCTCGACGACGCCGGGCTGCCCGCGCCGCCCTACGGCACCGCGACCAGCTTCGACGGCGCGCGCGCCATCGCCGCCGAGATCGGCTACCCAGTGCTGGTGCGGCCCTCCTACGTGCTCGGCGGGCGCGGCATGGAGATCGTCTACGACGACGAGACGCTCGCGGACTACATCGCGCGCGCCACCGAGGTCACCCCCGACCACCCGGTGCTCGTCGACCGCTTCCTCGACGACGCCATCGAGATCGACGTCGACGCCCTGTGCGACGCCACCGGCGAGGTCTACCTCGGCGGGATCATGGAGCACATCGAGGAGGCGGGCGTCCACTCCGGCGACTCGTCGTGCACCCTCCCGCCGATCACCCTCGGGCTCTCCGAGATCGAGACGGTGCGGGCCTCGACGGTGGCGCTCGCCCGGCGCCTCGGGGTGCTCGGCCTGATGAACGTGCAGTACGCGCTCAAGGACGACGTGCTCTACGTCCTCGAGGCCAACCCCCGCGCCAGCCGCACCGTGCCCTTCGTCGCGAAGGCCACCGGGGTGCCGCTGGCCTCGGCGGCCGCGCGGGTGATGCTCGGCGCCACGATCTCGGGGCTGCGCCGGGAGGGCATCCTGCCCGCGGCCGGCGACGGCGGGCACCTGCCGACCGAGCACCCGGTGGCGGTCAAGGAGGCCGTGCTGCCCTTCCACCGCTTCCGCCGCCCCGACGGGCGCGGGGTGGACTCGCTGCTCGGGCCGGAGATGAAGTCGACCGGCGAGGTGATGGGCATCGACGTCGCCTTCTCGACGGCGTTCGCCAAGGCCCAGGCGGCCGCGTCCGGGCCGCTCCCGACGTCGGGTCGGGTGTTCGTCTCGGTGGCCAACCGGGACAAGCGGTCGCTGATCTTCCCGGTGAAGCGGCTCGCCGACCTCGGGTTCGAGATCCTCGCGACGGCGGGCACCGCGAGCGTGCTGGAGCGCAACGGCATCCCGGCCACGGTGGTCCGCAAGCACTTCGAGGGGCCCGACAACATCGTCGACGCCATCCAGGCCGGCGGGGTCGACCTCATCATCAACACCCCGGTCGGGCACGCGGGCCCGCGCGTCGACGGCTACGAGATCCGGGCCGCGGCCCTCAACGTCGGCGTCCCGTGCGTGACGACGGTGCAGGGCGCGGCCGCGGCCGTGCAGGCCATCGAGGCGGTCATCGGCGGCGAGGTCGCGGTCACCCCGCTGCAGGTGCTGCACGAGCGGCTGGCCAAGGCTCGGTCCGAGACGGCGGGCGCCGAGCCGGCAGGCGCCGAGCCGGCAGGCGCGGAGCCGGCAGGCGCGGAGCCGGCGGGGGCGGTCCCGGCGTGACGACGGGTCCGCGGGCCCGTACCCCGTTCCGGGCCCGCCTCACGGCGGCCGTCGCCGACCAGGGGCCGCTGTGCGTCGGCATCGACCCCCATCCCGGGCTGTTGGCGCGGTGGGGCCACGAGGACGACGCCGCCGGGGTGGAGCGTTTCGGGCGCGAGGCCGTGGCCGCCCTGGCCGGGCACGTCGCGGTGGTCAAGCCGCAGGTGGCGCTCTTCGAGGTCCACGGCAGCGGCGGGATCCGGGCCCTCGAACGGGTGCTCGCCGACGCCCGGGACGCCGGTCTGCTCACGATCGCCGACGCCAAGCGCGGCGACATCGGCTCGACGATGACGGCCTACGCGTCGGCGTGGCTCGCGGACACCTCGCCGCTGGCCGCGGACGCGGTCACCCTCTCGCCCTACCTGGGGGTCGGCTCGCTCACGCCCGCGATCGACCTCGCCGCCGCGACGGGTCGCGGGGTGTTCGTCCTGGCGCGCACCTCGAACCCCGAGGCGCCGGCGGTGCAGTCCGCGCAGGCGTGGACGCTCGACCCGTCGGCGTCCCCCGGCGACGGCGCGGGGTACCGGGGGATGCGCGAGGTCGCCCAGAGCGTCGTCGACTCCTGCGCGGCCGTGAACGTCCGCCACCCGGGTGTCGCGGGCGTCGTCGTCGGGGCGACGGCCGGGACCACCGGGCGGGCCCACGGGCTGGACCTCTCCCGGCTCGACGGGCCGGTGCTGGTCCCGGGCCTCGGGGCCCAGGGCGCGACGCCGGCCGACCTCGCCGAGGCCTTCGCGGCGGGCAGCGGGCCCGTGGTCCCGTCCAGCTCCCGCGAGGTCCTCGCCGCGGGCCCCGACCCGGAAGCGCTGCACGACGCCTGCGCCGCGCTGAACGGCTCGCTGCGGGATCTGCACCTTCCGGCCGGACCGGTCGGCGCATGACACCCGACGCGGGGCGCACCGGCCCCCGGCGCGCCGGGCGTCCGGCCCGTCGACGTACGCCGTCCGCGTCACCCTTGCGGTGGCCGTCGTCGTCCCAGCGCACGGGGACCACTACGCGGGGCGACGACGTTCACACGCCGGACACCCGCGGACTGTGTCCCGGCCGCGCAGACGGTACGTTCGCCTGCGACGAGTTCCGCCCGACCCGGTCGAGGTCGTGACCGTCCCGACGGGCCCGTCACCGACCCGACACCACCGACCCGCTTGAACCGGAGGAGACCGTGGCACTTCCCGAGCTGACCGAGGAGCAGCGGGCGGCCGCGCTGGAGAAGGCAGCCGCCGCCCGTCGCGCCCGGGCCGAGCTCAAGGAGCGGCTCAAGCGCGGGGGCACCACGCTGGGTGACGTCCTCGACCAGGCCGACTCCGACGAGGTGCTCGGCAAGATGAAGGTCTCGGCGCTGCTCGAGGCACTGCCCGGCGTCGGCAAGGTCCGCGCCCAGCAGATCATGGAGCGCCTGGAGATCGCGCCCAGCCGCCGGCTGCGCGGCCTGGGGGAGCGCCAGCGCAAGGCCCTGCTCGCGGAGTTCGACGGCGAGTGAGCCGGTGAGCCCGCAGTCCTCCCGCCGCGGTCGGCTCCTCGTCCTCGCGGGGCCGTCGGGGGTCGGCAAGAGCACCGTCGTGGCCGAGCTGCGCCGGATGGACGCCCCGCTGTGGTTCAGTGTGTCGGCGACCACCCGCGCGGCCCGGCCGGGGGAGGTCGACGGGCGCGAGTACCACTTCGTCTCCGACGAGGAGTTCGACCGCATGGTCGCGGCCGGGGACATGCTGGAGTGGGCCTCGATCCACCGCGGTCTGCACCGCTCGGGCACCCCGGCCGCGCCCGTGGAGGAGCATCTCGCCGCGGGCGAGCCGGTTCTGCTCGAGCTCGACCTCGCCGGCGCCCGGGAGGTGCACCAGCGCCGCCCCGACGCGCTGCTGGTGTTCCTGGAGCCGCCGTCGTGGGAGGAGCTGGTCTCGCGCCTGACCCGGCGCGGCACCGAGCCGGCGGAGGTCGTCGAGCGTCGGCTGGCCACGGCCCGCGTCGAGCTGGCGGCCCGGCGGGAGTTCGACGTCGCGCTGGTGAACCACGACGTCCGGGAGACCGCACGGCGATTGGTAGACTTGGCACATCCCTCTGACGCCCCTGCCTGCGGTTCTGCGGTCGACGACCCAGCGCACGCGGGGGCCGTCGGACCCCGAGCCGCAGGAGCAAGTGAGTGAGCATCCCCACCAGCCGTGTCAGCGGTGGCTTCCACGACGTGCCCGAGGGCATCACCAACCCGCCGATCGACGAGCTGCTGGAGACCGTCAGCTCGAAGTACGCGCTGGTGATCTACGCCGCCAAGCGGGCGCGCCAGATCAACGACTACTACGCCCAGCTCGGTGAGGGTCTGCTCGAGTACGTCGGCCCGCTGGTCGAGCCCGGCCCGCGCGAGAAGCCGCTCTCGATCGCCATGCGCGAGATCCACGGGCGGATGCTCGAGCACACCGAGGGCGAATAGGCCCCGTGTCCGACGGCGGCGCTCCCGCGGCCCCGAAGGAGATCGTCCTCGGGGTCTCCGGCGGCATCGCCGCCTACAAGGCCTGTGAGCTGCTCCGGCGGCTGCGCGAGGCCGGCAACCACGTGCAGGTGGTGGCCACCCCGAACGCACTGCAGTTCATCGGGGCGGCCACCTTCGAGGCGCTCTCCGGCCGCGAGGTGCTCTCCGGGGTCTTCGAGCACGTCCCCGACGTCACCCACGTCGCGCTCGGCCGCCGCGCCGACCTCGTCGTGTGCGCCCCGGCGACCGCCGACCTCCTCGCCCGGCTCGCGGCCGGCCGCGCCGACGACCTGCTGACCTCGACGCTGCTGACGGCCCGATGTCCCGTGCTCGCCGTTCCCGCGATGCACACCGAGATGTGGGACCACCCGGCGACGCGCGACAACGTCGCCACGCTGCGCCGCCGCGGCACCCTCGTCCTCGAGCCCGCCTCAGGACGCCTCACCGGCGCCGACTCCGGGCCTGGCCGCCTCCTCGAGCCCGTCGAGATCGCCGAGTTCGCCCGGCTGCTGCTCGAGGACTCCGCCGCGCTGCCCCGGGACCTCGAGGGCCGCCACGTCGTCGTCTCCGCCGGCGGGACCGCCGAGCCGCTCGACCCCGTCCGCACCCTCGGCAACCGGTCCTCGGGCCGGCAGGGCTTCGCGCTCGCCCGCGTCGCCGTCCAGCGCGGCGCGCAGGTCACCCTCGTCGCCGGCACGACGGCCGACCTGGAGCCACCGGCCGCCGTCGACGTCGTGCACGTGCGGACCACCGAGGAGATGCGCCGTGCCGTGGTCGACGCCGCCAAGGGCGCCGACGCGGTGGTGATGGCGGCCGCCGTCGCCGACTTCCGGCCGGCGAACGTGGCCGGGTTCAAGATCAAGAAGGGCGACGGCGAGCCGGACGCGATCCCTCTCACACGCAACCCCGACATCCTCGCCGAGCTCGTGGCCGAGCAGGTGCCCGGGCGCCTCGTCGTGGGCTTCGCCGCGGAGACCGGCGACGAGACGCACGACGTGCTCTCGTTCGGCCGCGAGAAGCTCGCGCGCAAGGGGTGCGACATGCTCGTCGTGAACGCCGTCGGTGCAGGCGGGGGCGGTGGTCACTCCGCCTTCGAGGGTGCGGACAACGAGGGCTGGCTGCTCGGCTCCGACGGGTCCTCGGTGGCGCTGCCGAGGGGGTCGAAGGCCGCGCTCGCGGCCCGCGTCTGGGACGCGATCGCCCCCCGCCTCTCCTGAGCGCTGCGTGCCCGCCCGACCACGGACCGTGACGAAACCTGCTTGAAACGTCATTCCCACACGTCGTCGCCGAGCACAACCGAACTGTGACGGGCTGCGCAGAAGGCCCGGTCAGGGCCCTGCCAGGGGCCGGGGGAGCCGTTAGGGTTGTCGGGTCCCATTGTCGAGGCAGGGAGAGATTGTGCCCGCTAGGCGTTTGTTCACCTCCGAGTCCGTCACCGAGGGCCACCCGGACAAGATCTGTGACGCCATCTCCGACGGGATTCTGGACGCCTTGCTGGCGCAGGACCCGAAGAGCCGCGTCGCCGTCGAGTCGATGGTGACCACCGGCCAGGTGCACGTGGCCGGCGAGGTGACCACCAACGCGTGGGTCAACTACGTCGACGTCGTCCGCAAGACCATCCTCGACATCGGCTACGACTCGTCGGCCAAGGGCTTCGACGGCGAGAGCTGCGGCGTCTCGATCTCGATCGGCGCGCAGTCCAAGGACATCGCCCAGGGCGTCGACACCGCCCACGAGGCGCGCGTCGAGGGCTCCGAGGACGAGATCGCGAAGCAGGGCGCGGGCGACCAGGGCCTGATGTTCGGCTACGCCGACGCCGACACCCCCGAGCTCATGCCGCTGCCGATCGGGCTCGCGCACCGGCTGGCGCGCAAGCTCACCGCGGTCCGCCGCGACGGCACGCTGCCCTACCTGCGCCCGGACGGGAAGACACAGGTCACGATCGCGTACGAGGACGACAAGCCGGTCGCCGTCGACACCGTGGTCCTGTCCACCCAGCACGCGGCGGACATCGACCTGGACAACATGCTGGCCCCCGACATCCGGTCGAAGGTCATCGAGCCGACGCTCGAGGGCATCGACCTCGACTCGTCGAACACCCGCGTCCTGGTCAACCCGACCGGCCGCTTCGTCACCGGTGGCCCCATGGGCGACGCCGGCCTGACCGGCCGCAAGATCATCGTCGACACCTACGGCGGCTACGCCCGCCACGGCGGCGGCGCGTTCTCCGGCAAGGACCCGTCGAAGGTCGACCGTTCGGCCGCGTACGCCGGCCGCTGGGTGGCGAAGAACGTCGTCGCCGCCGGCCTCGCGAAGCGCGCCGAGGTCCAGCTCGCCTACGCGATCGGCAAGGCCGAGCCCGTGGGCGTCTTCCTGGAGACGTTCGGCACCGCCAACGTCGACCCGGCCAAGATCGAGAAGGCCATGCGCGAGGTGTTCGACCTGCGCCCCGGCGCGATCGTGCGCGACCTCGAGCTGCTGCGCCCGATCTACCAGCCGACCGCGGCGTACGGCCACTTCGGCCGTGACGACCTCGACCTGCCCTGGGAGCGCACCGACCGCGCGGACCAGCTCAAGTCGATCGTGAGCTGACCGAACCCCGTTCTCGGCCTCGGCCCGGTCGCCCCTCGTGGGGTGGCCGGGCCGTCGTCGTGCCAGCGGGCCCCTCGGCCATGTCAGCGGAGCGGCGTTGCTTGCATCCAGTGACAGTTTCGCCCCGTCGTCGATCTTCCGTGCCGGACCGGGCCCGGGCCGACGGTGCCCTCTGGTAGACCGGCGCGCATGAGCGGATCCCGGGCGGGCGGCGAGGACGTCCTCGCGCTCCCCGGCATGCCCTCGGCCGAACCGCCGCCGGCCCGGCCCGGCCCGAAGCAGCCCAAGCACAACGAGCGGCTGCCCGCGCCGAGCCGATCGGTCGCGAAGGTGGCCGTCGACGTGTCCCTGCCCCACCTGGACCGGCCCTTCGACTACCGCGTGCCCGTCCAGCTCGACGAGACCGCCGTCGTCGGGGCGCGGGTGCGGGTGCGCTTCGCCGGGCGCACCGTCGACGGCTTCGTGCTCGACCGCACCGACACCTCCGACCACGACGGCAGGCTCGGCTGGCTGGACAAGGTCGTCTCCCCGGAGCCGGTGCTCTCCCCGGAGCTCGCCACGCTGTGCCGCACGGTGGCCGACCGCTACTCCGGCACGTTGGCCGACGTGCTCCGGCTGGCGGTCCCGCCGCGGCACGCCCGCGTCGAGCAGGAGACAACGCCGGAGCGTCCCGACGAGGCGGGTCCCGACGACGAGGCCCGGGACGACCCGGGCTGGTCGGCCTACCCCCGCGGGCAGGCCTTCCTCGACGCCCTGGCCCGCCGCCAGGGCGCCCACGCCGTCTGGCAGGCCCTGCCCGGCGAGGACTGGGCCCGCCGGCTCGCCGAGGCCGCCCGGGCCGCGCTCTCCGCCGGGCACGGCGCGGTGATCGTCGTCCCGGACCGGCGCGACCTCGACCGCCTGCACGCCGCGTGCGTCGAGGTCGTCGGCGAGCACCAGGTGGCCGCCCTCGCCGCCGACCTCGGTCCCGCCGAGCGCTACCGGCGCTGGCTGGCCGTCGCGCGGGGACACCGGCGCCTGGCCGTCGGGACCCGGGCCGCGGCCTTCGCCCCGGTGCACGACCCGGGGCTGCTCGCGATCTGGGACGATGGCGACGACAGCCACGCCGAGCCCCGCGCGCCCTACCCGCACGCCCGCGATGTGCTGCTCGACCGTGCCCACGCCGCCGGCGCGGCACTCCTCGTCGCCGGCACCACCCGCACGGCCGAGGCCGAGGTGCTCGTCCGGACCCGGTGGGCCCACCCGGTGGTCGCCGAGCGCGCCACCGTCCGGGCCCGCGCCCCGCGGGTCACCGCCATCGGCGAGGACGACCACCAGCTCCTGCGCGACCCCACCGCCCGCGCCGCCCGCGTGCCGGGCGTCGCCTTCGAGGCGGCCCGACAGGCGCTGGCCGCCCACCGGCCCGTCCTCGTCCAGGTTCCGCGCCGCGGCTACCTCCCCGCCGTCGCGTGCGCCCGTTGCCGCGAACCGGCCCGCTGCCGGCACTGCCACGGCCCGCTGGGCATCCCGGCCGGCACCCGGGACACCCCGAGCCCACCCACCTGCCGCTGGTGCGGCCGTCCCGACACCGCCTACCGCTGCCCGGCGTGCGCCTCCCCGCGGCTGCGGGCCACCGTGGTGGGCAGCGGTAGGACGTCGGAGGAGCTCGGGCGCGCCTTCCCACAGACCGTCGTGCGCTCCTCGGGAGGCGGGTCGCCGATCCTGGACACCGTCCCGGACGGGCCGGCCCTCGTCGTCGCCACCCCCGGCGCGGAGCCGGTCGCCGACGGCGGGTACGGCGCCGCGCTGCTCCTCGACGGCGCGGCGCTGCTCGCCCGCCCGGAGCTGCGCGCCGCGGAGGAGACGGTGCGCCGGTGGTTCGCGGCGGCCTCGCTGGTGCGCCCGGCCCCCGACGGCGGGCGGGTCGTGGTCGTCGCGGAGTCGAGCGTCGCGGCGGTGCAGGCCCTGGTGCGCTGGGACCCCGCCGCCCACGCCGGCGCCGAGCTCGACGCGCGCACCGAGCTGGGCCTGCCGCCCGCGGTGCGCATGGCCGCCCTCGACGGCGACCCGGACGCGCTGCGCGGCCTGCTCGACGTGCTGCGCCTGCCCGACACCGGCGAGGGCGAGCCCGAGGCCGAGGTCCTCGGGCCCGTCGAGCTGCCGCCCGGCACCCGGCTGCCCGGGGGCGACGAGCGAACCGAGCGCGCCGAGCGCTGCCTGGTCCGGGTGCCCCGCCGTGCCGGTCGGGCGCTCGCGGCCGCGCTCGCGGCCGCCGTCGCCACCCGCTCGGCCCGCAAGGAGACCGACCCGGTGCGGGTGCTGCTGGACCCGCAGGACCCGCTGTAGCGCCTCACCCGATCCGTACCCCGTGGTCGAGCTCCCCTCTGCTGCGTCTCCGTAGACTGGACCATCGTGACCGTCCAGCCCGTCCGCTACTTCGGGGATCCCGTCCTGCGCGAGCGCGCCACCGAGGTGACGACGTTCGACAAGGAGCTGCGCACCCTCGTCGACGACCTGTCCGAGACGATGCTCGAGCAGGGCGGCGCCGGGCTCGCGGCCCCGCAGATCGGCGTCGGGCTGCGGGTGTTCGTCTTCCGCGCCGAGGGCGTCGACGGGCACATGGTCAACCCGGAGTGGACCGTGCTCGACGACACCGAGCAGGTCGGGCCCGAGGGCTGCCTGTCGATCCCCGGGTTCCGGTGGGACTGCCGCCGCTACGACCACGTCGTCGCCCGCGGGTGGGATCTGCACGGCGAGCCGCAGGAGATCGAGGGCACCGCCATGCTGGCCCGCGCGATCCAGCACGAGACCGACCACCTCGACGGCGTGCTCTTCCTCGACAAGCTCGACCCCGCCACCCGCAAGGAGGCGATGGCGGCCATCCGCCAGGCCGAGTGGTTCGACCCGGCCGCGCCGCCGCGGGTCAAGGTCAGCCCGCACGCCCCCACGCACGGCCCGGTGAATCCGCTCTTCGGGGGAGTCCGCTAGTCATGCGGCTGGTCTTCGCCGGGACCCCGGAGCCCGCGGTCGTGTCGCTGCGGCGGCTGCTCGAGGCGGACGCCCACGAGGTGGTCGCGGTCGTGACCCGCCCCGACGCGCCCGCCGGACGCCGTCGCACGTTGCAGCGCTCGCCGGTCGGCGCGCTGGCCGACGAGGCCGGGATCGAGGTGCTGACCCCGGCGAAGGCGTCCGACCCCGAGTTCCTCGACCGGTTGCGCGCGATCGGGCCGGACTGCTGCCCCGTCGTCGCCTACGGCAACCTGCTGCGCCCGGCGGCTCTCGAGATCCCGGTGCACGGCTGGGTGAACCTGCACTTCTCGCTGCTGCCCGCGTGGCGCGGTGCGGCGCCGGTGCAGGCCGCGATCCGCGCCGGCGACGAGATCACCGGGGCCACGACGTTCCGGCTCGAGGCGGGCATGGACACCGGTCCGGTGTTCGGCACCGTCACCGAGAAGATCGCCGACGACGACACCGCGGGCTCGCTGCTCGCGCGCCTCGCGTCCTCGGGCGCGGGCCTGCTCGCGGCCACCCTCGACGGGATCGCCGACGGCTCGCTGGACGCGGTGCCGCAGCCCGCCGAGGGCGTCTCGATCGCCCCGAAGGTCACCGTGGATGACGCCCGGATCCGGTGGACCGACCCACCGCTCGCGATCGACCGGCTCGTCCGCTCGGTGACCCCGGCGCCGGGGGCGTGGACCGAGTTCCGGGACCAGCGGGTCAAGATCGGACCCGTGACGACCACCGGCTTCGACGACCTCCCGCCCGGCGAGCTGCGCGTCGAGAAGCGTCGGGTCCTGGTCGGGACCGCGGGCGCCCCGGTCGCGCTGGGTACCGTCCAGCCCGCCGGCAAGCCGGCCATGCCCGCCGTCGACTGGACCCGCGGGGCACAGCCGGGGTCGGGGGAGCGGTTCACGTGACCGGGGCGAGCGAAGCGACGGGGGACGCATGAGCGACAGCTCCGTCCCGCCCGGCGGGCACCGGTCCGGACGCGGCCCGCGCCGCCGCCCCGGACGCCCGCACCGCACCGGACCACCCCGGGGCCGCTCCGGCCCGGACCGCCCGCCGCAGGGCGACCCGGCCCGCGAGGCCGCCCTCGACACGCTGCGCGCGGTCCGCGAGGACGCCGCGTACGCCAACCTCACCCTGCCGCGGCTGCTGCGCGAGCGGCGCATCTCCGGCCGCGACGCCGCGCTGGCCACGGACCTCGCCTACGGGGCCTGTCGGGCGCAGGGCCTGCTCGACGCCGTCCTCGGCGCCTGCGTCGACCGGCCCCTCGACCGGCTCGACGGCGTCGTTCTCGACGCCCTGCGCCTGGGCGCCCAGCAGCTGCTGCGCACCCGCATCCCCGCCCACGCCGCCGTCGGGGCCACCGTGGAGCTCGTCCGGTCGCGCGCCGGCTCGAAGCCCACCGGCTTCGTCAACGCCGTCCTGCGCCGGGTGGGGGAGCGGGACGAGGAGGCCTGGGTCGGCGAGCTCGCCCCCGCCGCCGCCGAGGATCCGATCGGTCACCTCGCCTTCGTCCATGCCCACCCCCGCTGGATCGCGGAGGTCTTCGCCGAGGCGCTGGGCGGCGACGCCGAGCTCGACGCGGCCCTGGCCGCCGACGACGCCCGCCCGGCGGTCCACCTCGCCGCCCGCCCGGGGGAGATCACGGCCGAGGAGCTCGCCGCGATCACCGGGGGCGACGAGGCGCCGTACTCGCCCTACGGGGTGCACCTCACCGAGGGCGGCGACCCCGGGGACCTCGAGCCGGTCCGCGAGGGGCTGACCGTGGTGCAGGACGAGGGCAGCCAGCTCGTCGCGCTCGCCGCCGCGCGGGCCGAGCTGCGCGGCCCCGACGGACCCGGCCGCGACGAGCTCTGGCTCGACCTGTGCGCCGGGCCCGGCGGGAAGGCCGTGATGCTGGGCGCGCTCGCCGCCATCGAGGGCGCGACCCTGGACGCCGTCGACCGTGCCCCGCACCGCGCCGCCCTGGTCGAGAAGGCCACCGCCGGCCTGCCGGTCCGGGTGCACACCGGTGACGCCCGCGAGATCGCGCTGCCCGAGGCCGCCTACGACCGGGTGCTCGTCGACGCGCCCTGCACCGGGCTCGGCGCCCTGCGACGCCGGCCCGAGGCCCGGTGGCGGCGCCGACCCGAGGACGTCGCCGAGCTCACCGACCTCCAGCGCAGCCTGCTGCTGAACGCCCTCGAGCGGGTCCGGCCGGGCGGCGTCGTCACCTACGCGACCTGCTCGCCGCACCCCGCCGAGACCGTCGAGGTGGTCCGCGCCGTCGCCGAGAAGACCGGCGCCGAACTGCTGGACACCGCCGCGCTCCTGCCCGGCGTGCCCGACGCCGCCGTCCCGGACGGTCCCGGCATCCAGCTCTGGCCGCACCGCCACGGCACCGACGCCATGTACTGCGCCACCCTGCGCCGTTCCCCCTGACGGCCTGTGCGTGCCCTATCGGCGTGCTGAATGGTCGGTCGTGCCCTCGCACGGAAACGCACGCACGATGGCCGTAGGCCAGAATGGCGGTGTGCCCGCCCCGCTGATCGCGCCCAGCATCCTGTCCGCGGACTTCGCGCACCTCGCCGACGAGGCCGCCGCCGTCGAGGGCGCCGACTGGCTGCACGTCGACGTCATGGACGCCCACTTCGTGCCGAACCTGACGATCGGGCTCCCCGTCGTCGAGAGCCTGCTGGCCGCCACCGACATCCCCCTCGACTGCCACCTCATGATCGACGACCCGGACCGCTGGGCCCCGCCCTACGCCGAGGCCGGGGCCCACAACGTCACTGTCCACGCCGAGGCCGCGCACCACCCGCGCCGCATCGCGAAGGACCTGCGGGCGGCCGGCGCGACGGCGGGGCTGTCGGTCAAGCCGAACACCCCGCTCGAGGACTGGCTGGAGGTCCTGCGGGACTACGACACGCTGCTCGTCATGAGCGTCGAGCCCGGGTTCGGCGGGCAGAGCTTCATGCCCGAGGTGCTCGACAAGGTGCGCACGGCGCGCCGGCTCGTCGACACCGGCCACCTCACGGTGCTCGTGGAGATCGACGGCGGCATCGGGACCGACACCGTCGAGCAGGCCGCCGAGGCCGGGGTGGACTGCTTCGTCGCGGGCAGCGCGGTCTACGGCGCCGACGACCCCGGGCGGGCGGTCGAGGCACTGCGGGGGCAGGCTGCCCACGCGTCCCCGCACCGGTCGAGCGCTACCCGCGGGTAACGTCGAGGGCGGTCCGAGCAGCAGTGGCCCGTCTCACCGCACGCGCCACCCCGGGCGGAGGCACGGCCGGGACGGTCCGAGGATGATGCAGGCATCGCCCGTCGTTGTGCGAGCAGAGGATCGAGTCAGGAGCGCCGTGTTCACCGGGATCGTGGAAGAGGTCGGCGACATCGTCGACGTCACCCCGTTGGAGGACTCCGCACGCCTGCGCATCCGGGGCCCGCTGGTCACCTCCGACGCCTCCCCGGGCGACTCGATCGCCGTCAACGGCGTCTGCCTCACCGTGGTCGACCCCGCGGACGGCACCTTCGGCGTCGACGTCATGGGCGAGACGCTGCGGCGCTCCAGCCTCGCCGGGGCGGCCCCCGGGACGACGGTGAACCTCGAGCGCGCCCTCGCCGCCAACGCCCGGCTGGGCGGGCACATCGTGCAGGGCCACGTCGACGGGATCGCGACGATCACCGGGCTGGAGCCCTCGGAGCACTGGACCGCGGTGCGGTTCACGACGCCGCGGGAGGCCGACGGCGGCGTCGGGCTGGCGCGCTACATCGTCGAGAAGGGCTCGATCGCGGTCGACGGGATCAGCCTCACCGTCACCGGGGTCGACGACGACGGGTTCTCCGTCGGGCTGATCCCGACGACGCTCGCCGAGACCACGCTGGGATCACGGGAGGTCGGGGCGACGGTGAACCTCGAGGTGGACGTCCTGGCGAAGTACGTCGAACGGCTCATCAGGGTGGGCGCGGCGACGGCAGGAGCGGAGTGATGATGCACGTGGACGGCTTCGAGCACATCGAGCGCGCCATCGCCGACGTCGCGGCGGGCAAGGCCGTCGTCGTGGTCGACGACGAGGACCGCGAGAACGAGGGTGACCTGATCTTCGCCGCCGAGAAGGCGACGCCGGAGCTGGTCTCCTTCATGGTCCGCTACACGTCGGGCTACGTCTGCGTGCCGCTGACCGGCGAGGCGTGCGACCGCCTCGACCTGCCGCCGGCCCACTCGATCAACCAGGACCGGCACGGCACCGCCTACACCGTCTCGGTCGACGCCCGCGAGGGCATCGGCACCGGCATCTCCGGCACCGATCGGGCCCGGACCATCCAAGTGCTGGCCGACCCGGGGTCCGCCGCCACCGACCTCTCGCGCCCGGGGCACGTCGTGCCGCTGCGGGCCCGCGACGGCGGCGTGCTGCGCCGGCCGGGGCACACCGAGGCCGCGGTCGACCTGGCGCGCCTCGCCGGCCTCGCGCCCGCCGGCGCGATCTGCGAGATCGTCTCGCAGAAGGACGACGGCGACATGGCCCGCTACGACGAGCTCGCCGTCTTCGCCGACGAGCACGACCTCGCGATCATCACGATCAAGGACCTCATCGCCTACCGGCGCCGCTCGGAGAAGCAGGTCGCCCAGGTCGCCCACGCCCAGATCCCCACCGACCACGGCGTGTTCACCGCCTACGGCTACGACTCGCTGCTCGACGGCATCGAGCACGTCGCGCTGGTCTACGGGGAGCTCGGTGACGGCGAGGACGTGCTGGTCCGCGTGCACTCCGAGTGCCTCACCGGCGACGTGCTCCGCTCCCGACGCTGCGACTGCGGGCCCCAGCTCGACGCCGCCATGGCCGCCGTGGCCGAGGAGGGCCGCGGCGTCGTGCTGTACGTGCGCGGGCACGAGGGCCGGGGGATCGGGCTGATCCACAAGCTGCAGGCCTACCAGCTGCAGGACGCCGGCGCGGACACCGTCGACGCCAACCTCGCGCTCGGCATGCCGGCCGACGCCCGCGACTACGGCACCGGCGCCCAGATCCTCGCCGACCTCGGCATCCGCTCGATGCGCCTGCTCACCAACAACCCGGAGAAGCGCGCCGGGCTCGAGGGCTACGGCCTGGAGATCCTCGGCCGGGTGCCGCTGCCGGCCCGCGCCACCCCGGAGAACCTGCGCTACCTGCGCACCAAGCGCGACCGCATGGGCCACGACCTCGAGGGCCTCGACGCCTTCGAGGACGGGCTGGTCAACAGCGAGGGGACGAGGTCGGGCGCATGAGCACCCAGGGACGGCCCGAGATCGAGGTGCCCGACGCCACCGGTCTGCGCCTCGGCATCGCCGCGACCCGCTGGAACGCCGACATCGTCGACACCCTGCTCGAGCGCGCCCGGTTCGCCGCCGAGCGCGCCGGGGTCGTCGGGCCGACGGTCGTCCGCGTCGCCGGGGCGATGGAGCTGCCCGTGGTGTGCCAGGGCCTGGCCGCCGGGCACGACGCGGTGGTCGGGCTCGGCGTCGTCATCCGGGGCGACACCCCGCACTTCGACTACGTCTGCGACGCGGTGACCGCCGGGCTGCTGCGCGTCGGCCTCGACGAGCGGACCCCGGTCGGCAACGGCGTGCTCACCGTCGAGACCGTCGAGCAGGCCTGGGAGCGCGCCGGCACCCCGGAGTCGAGCGAGGACAAGGGCTTCGAGGCCGTCGTCGCGGCGCTGGACTCGGCACTCACCCTCGACGTGCTCCGCGAGGGCACCCGCCGCACCCCGGTCGGATTCGCGCGATGAGCGTGGGCCCCGGCGGAGAGGCGCTGCGGCCCGTCGTCGTCCCGCCCGAGGCGCTCGACCTGGGTCCCGTCGAGCTCGAGATCCGGCCCCGCCGCATCCCGTGGGTCGCGTGGATCGTCGCGGTGCTGGTGTTCGCGTTCTTCGCCACCGGCGCGATGCTGGTCTACGTCAGGTCGGCGGGGTTCAACTTCCGCCCGGCCGATCAGGTCGCGATGGTCGTGCTGGGGCTCCTGCTGGCGGGTGCGACGCTGCTGTTGACCCGGCCGCGGCTGCGCGCCGGGCGCGGCGGCGTCGAGGTGCGCGCCACCATCCTGACCCGCCGGGTCGCGTGGGACGACGTCCTGGCCGTCAGCTTCCCCGACGGCGCCCAGTTCGCCCGCCTCGAGCTGCCCGACGACGAGTACCTCGTGGTCGCCGCGATCCAGGCCGTCGACAGGGAACATGCTGCGCACGCGATCCGATCGCTCCGGGCCCTGCACGCGCGCTACGGGACGCCGCTCGGGTGAGCGACGGGCTCTACGGCGCGCTGTTCCGTCACGTCGCCGTCCGGGTGCCCGCGGAGCGGACCCACCGGATCGGGCTGCGGGCCCTGCAGGCGGCGACCCCCGTCCTGCCGCACCGCACCCCCGACCCCTCGTTGGCGGTCACCGCGATGGGCCTCGAGTTCGCCTCGCCGCTCGGGGTCGCGGCCGGCTACGACAAGGACGCCGAGGGGGTCCGCGGGCTCGCCCGCCTGGGGTTCGGCGCCGTCGAGATCGGCACCGTCACCGCCCGTCCCCAGCCCGGGAACCCGCGCCCGCGCCTCTTCCGGTTGCCGGCCGACCGGGCCCTCGTCAACCGCATGGGCTTCAACAACGCCGGGGCGGACGCAGTCGCGGCACGGTTGGCGGCCCTGCGGGCAGGCGGGCCGCTGGGCACCGTGCTCGGCGTCAACATCGGCAAGTCCAAGGCCGCCACCGGGCCCGACGAGACCCTCGCCGACTACCGCCACTCCGCCCGTCGTCTCGGGCCGCACGCGGACTACGTCGTCGTCAACGTCTCCTCCCCGAACACCCCGGGGCTGCGCGACCTGCAGGGCGTCGACGCCCTGGAGCCGCTGCTCGCCGCGGTCCGCGAGGAGATCGGCCCGACGCCGCTGCTGGTCAAGATCACCGCGGACCTCGACGACGACGGGGTGGACGCCATCGCCGACCTCGCCGTCGCGTCGGGGCTCGACGGGATCGTCGCGACCAACACGACGGTCGCGCGGTCCGGCCTCACGACCCCGGCCGACGTCGTCGAGGCCGCCGGGGGCGGTGGGCTGTCCGGGGCGCCGTTGGTGGAGCCGGCCCGCGCGGTGCTCGCGCGGCTGTCGGCGCGGGTCGCCCGGCGGCTCTGCCTGGTGTCGGTCGGGGGCATCGCCGACGCCGCGGAGGCCCGGCGCCGCCTCGAGGCGGGCGCGACGCTCGTGCAGGCCTACACCGGCTTCGTCTACGGCGGGCCGGCGTGGCCGGGGCGGGTCAACGCGGAGCTCGCCGCCGGTTGAGTCTCTGGCGCTCGTGCGCGTCGCGCACACGGTCGGGCGAGGTGGTGTTCACCGGCGATCTCGGGGTGCGTCCCGCACACGGTCAGTCGAGGCTGTCCGACGAGGTTCGGCATCGCGTCCCGCACACGGTGAGCCGAGCCGACGCCCGGCGCGAATCCACCTGCGGCTTCACGGACCCGCCCGGGTTCCGGCCAACCGTGTGCGTCGCGCACTCGTGAAGGGCTAGAGAGCTCGACACGGGTCGACCGTGTGCGTCGCGCACCCCCGGTGGCGTCGAGGACTCGACCCCGACCGACCGTGTGCGTCGCGCTCGCGGCAGGCCCGGCAGCATGGGCGATGTGACCGCCCCGCAGATCGCCCCGGCCCGCCGTCCGCAGGTCGTGCTGTTCGACCTGTTCGAGACCTGCCTGGCGCTGGAGGGGCTGCGGCCCCGCTTCACCGCGCTCGGGCGGCCGGGCACCGACCTGGAGCTCTTCTTCGCCCGCCTGCTGCACCAGGGGATGGCGATGACCCTCGCCGGCGAGGCGCCGCCGTTCCGGACCGTCGCCACGGACATGCTCCGGCGCACCAGCGGGCCCGACCTCACCGACGCCCAGGTCGACTCCGTCCTCGACGGGTTCCGCGAGCTGCCCGTGCACGACGACGTACGGGCAGCGTTCACCCTGCTGCGCGAGGCCGGGATCCCGGCGTACGGGTTCACCCACGGCTCGGCCGCGACGGCCTCCGCGGCGCTGGAGCGCGGCGCCGTGCGCGACCTGCTCGAGGACGTCTTCTCGAGCGAGGAGATCGCGTCGTTCAAGCCGCCGCGGCGGGTGTACGACTTCGCGGTGCAACGGACCGGCGGCGCAGCGGCCCGGACGGCGCTCGTGGCGGTGCACTCCTGGGACGTGCACGGGGCGCTCGCGGCCGGGCTGCTCGGCGGGTTCTGCGAGCGGCTCGAGGGACGGGTGCCCGACGCCGTCCTCCGCCCGCACGTCGTCGCCCCCGCGCTCGACGACGTCGTCGCGGGCCTGCTGGCCCTGCCGGAGTAGCGTCGTGGTGCGGCCGGGTGCCGGATCCGCGCTCCCCGTCCGTCGAGGACGATCGGCCCGGTCCAGCACGTCCGACCACGGAGGTCCTCCCCGTGACCCGTGAAGCCCCGACCGCTCCCGACGCGCCGGCCGCCGGCCTGACCCGTCGTCGTGCCCTCTGCGGTCTCGCCGTCGCGCTCGCCGCCCCGGGCGTGCTCGCCGCCTGCTCGTCGGCCGGCGACGGCGGAGCGCCCGCCACGCCCGCCCCGCCCCCGGGCGGTACGCCGGTGTCGTCGATCCCGGTGGGCAGCGGCACCGTCGTGCAGGGGCCGAACGGCCCGGTCCTGCTCGTGCAGCCCACGGCCGGCACGGTCGAGGCCTACAGCGCCGTCTGCCCGCACCAGCAGGTCACCGTCGACCCGCCCGTCGACGGCACCATCACCTGCCCGGGACACGGCAGCCAGTTCGCCGCGGCCACCGGCGCCCTCGAGAAGGGCCCGGCGGAGTCCGGGCTCACGCCGGTGTCCACGCGGATCGTCGACGGCGCCGTGCAGCTCGCCTGAGCGGCGCGAGGGGGAGGACGATGCTCGCGCTGCACGCCGCGTGGTCGCCGGGCCGGGGGATCTGCCTCTGGGCCGAGGACCCCGCGCGCGGCGAGCGCGGCACGAGCCGGGCGCGCGGGGCCCGACCGCACCCGTTCGCGGCCGACCACGCGCAGCTGCGCGGCGTCGCGGCGGCGCTCGGGGCGACCGGCGCCGAGGGGCAGGCCGTGCTCCACCTGCCCTCCACCGGCGGACCCGACGCGGCCGAGCGGGCGCCGGTGGCGTCGACAGGGCTTCGGGTGAGCGACGCCGTTCTGGCGTCAGATGCCAGCAATGCGCCGTTGCTGCCGGAGGAGCCGGGGCCGGCCGCCCTCGCCCCGTGGACCGTCCCCGTGCTCGAGCTCGACGCCGGGGTGCTCCTGCGCGCCGAGCCCCTCCCCGGGGAGGGCGCCGAGCTGGAGGCCCTGCGCGCCCTCGGGCGGTTCGCCGCCGACCTCGTCACCCGTGGTCGCGTCCTGCCCGCCCCCGACCCGGACCACCCCGAGCACCCCCTCGGCTGGCGCCCGGTCCTGCAGGGCCGCGACCTCGTCGCCGCCGACGCGTTCGCCGCCGCGCTCCCGCCCGCCGTGCGCGCCGAGGCCCTCGACGGCCGCCCGCTGCGCGACGGCGCCGGGCCCGACCCCGTCGAGGTCGTCTCCGAGGCGCTGACCGCGTTCGTCGACGCCGAGGCCCGCCACCGCCTGGCCGACGAGGAGCTGCCCGACGACCTGCTCCACGCCGCCGCCCGGGGTGCCCTCGACCCCGGGCTCGCCCGCTGGGACGTCGTCGGCGCCCCGCACGCCGGCCCGGCCCGGGGCACCTTCCGGCTCACCGAGATCGTCGTCGACCACCTCGGCCACGCCCTCGAGGGGGAGCCCCGGTTCTGGCTGGAGTTCTCGCTGCAGTCGGCCCAGGACCCGAGCCTGCGGGTGACCGCCGAGTCGATCTGGCGGGACGCCGGGGCGCTGCGCCGCTGGCTCGACGACCCCAGCGAGCTGCTCCTCGCCGAGCTCGGCCGCGCCGCGAGCCTCTACCCGGAGCTCACCGACGCGCTGCGCGTCCCCCGCCCCACCGGCATGGAGCTCGACCGCGAGGGCACCCACCGCTTCCTGCTCGACGTCGCCGCCGGCCTCGACCGCGCCGGGTTCGGGGTGCTGCTCCCGAGCTGGTGGTCGAAGCCCGCCCGGCTCGGCCTCACCGCGAACGCCGAGGGCACCGCGACCCCCGACGGGGTCGTCGCCACCCCCGGCCGGCTGCGCCGGGAGGAGCTCGTCGAGTTCTCGTGGCGGCTCGCGGTCGACGGCGAGCCGCTCTCCGACGAGGAGATGCGTGCCCTCGTCCACGCCAAGGCCCCGCTGGTGCACCTGCGCGGGCAGTGGGTGGCGGTCGACCGGGACCGGCTGCGGGCGGGGCTCGAGTTCCTCGACCGGGCGCCCGGCGAGGCGACCGTCGGCGACGTCCTGACGCTCAACGCTGCCTATCTCTCCTCTCCGGCCGACCACGACGACCTGCCCCCCGAGTGGGCCGCGCCGCTGCCCGTCGAGGAGGTCACCGCCGGCGGAGCGCTGGGCGACCTGCTCTCCGGCGCCACCGAGCGGCACCTCGCGCTGCTCGACGACCCGCCCTCGCTCGAGGCCACGCTGCGCCCCTACCAGCGGCGCGGGGTGTCGTGGCTGGCGTTCCTGGCGGGGCTGCGGGTCGGTGGCGTGCTGGCCGACGACATGGGCCTCGGCAAGACACTGCAGGTCCTGGCCCTCGAGGCCCACGAGCGGGGTCCCGACGACGAGTCCGCTCCCGGCCGGCCGACGCTGCTCGTCGCGCCCACCTCCGTCGTCGGGACCTGGCAGCGCGAGGCCGCGCGGTTCGTGCCCGGCCTGCGGGTCGCGGTGCACCACGGGGCGGGCCGGGCCACGGGCGACCTCGCCGCCCTGCTCGCCGGGGCCGACCTCGTCGTCACCTCCTACGGCACCCTGACCCGCGACGTCGCCGAGCTGTCGCGCCACCGCTGGCACCGCCTCGTGCTCGACGAGGCCCAGCTGGTGAAGAACAACCGGTCCCGGGCCGCGCGGGCGGTCCGCACGATCGACGCGCAGCACCGCCTCGCGCTCACCGGCACCCCCGTCGAGAACCGGCTGGCCGAGTTGTGGTCGATCATGGACGCGGTCAACCCGGGCCTGCTCGGGACCGTCACCGCCTTCCGCGACCGCTACGCCGTCCCCATCGAGCGGCACGGCCGCAGCGACGTCGCGAAGCGCCTGCAGGTCGCCGTGCGCCCGTTCCTGCTGCGCCGGGTCAAGACCGACCCCACCGTCGTCGACGACCTCCCGGAGAAGATCGAGACGATCGAGCGGTGCCCGCTGACCGCGGAGCAGGCCTCGCTCTACCAGGTCGTCGTCGACGAGATGACCGAGACGCTGCACGGGCTCGAGACCGCGGGCAGGGAGGGCATCGAGCGGCGGGGCAAGGTCCTGGCGGCGCTGACGAAGCTCAAGCAGGTGTGCGACCACCCGGCCCTGCTGCTGCACGACGGGTCCGCGCTCGCCCGCCGCTCCGGCAAGCTCGCCCGGGTCGAGGAGATCGTCGCCGAGATCCTCGCGGCCGGGGAGAAGGCGTTGCTGTTCACGCAGTTCGCCGAGTTCGGCGAGATGCTCGCGCCCCACCTCGCGGCCCGCTTCGGCGTCGAGGTGGCGTGGCTGCACGGCGGCACGTCGCGCCGTGCCCGGGACCGCATGATCGAGGCGTTCCAGGACCCCTCGGGCGACGGGCCGCCGCTCTTCCTGCTCTCGCTCAAGGCCGGCGGGACCGGGCTGACGCTCACCGCGGCCCAGCACGTCGTCCACCTCGACCGCTGGTGGAATCCCGCGGTCGAGGACCAGGCCACCGACCGGGCGTTCCGCATCGGCCAGAAGCGCACCGTCACCGTCCGCAAGCTGATGTGCGGCGGCACCGTCGAGGAGCGCATCGACGACCTCATCGCCGGCAAGCGCGTGCTCGCCGGGCAGGTCATCGGCTCGGGCGGCGACGACCCCGACTGGCTGACCGGCCTGTCCACCGACGAGCTGCGGCGCATGGTCGCCCTCGACGACCCCGCGGGCGACGAGCCCGACGACGAGGACCCCGACGACGGGCCGGAGGAGGACACCGGTGCCGCTTGAGCGACCTCCGGGACGCCGGCCGTTCCGCGAGAAGTTCCCCGATCCCGCCGAGACGCCGGCCGAGGCCCCCCGTGACTTCTCGGAGTACGGCAAGCGCATCGCCGTCGAGGGCGGGCTCGCCGCCCGCAGCCGGCGGGGCGCGATCGGGGAGTCGTGGTGGTCGGGCCGGTTCCTCGCGGTGCTCGAGCAGCTGGGCGTCGGTGGCCGGCTGACCCGCGGCAAGACCTACGCCCGCGCCGGCCAGATCGTCGACCTCGCGATCGAGCCGGGCGAGGTCGTCGCGACGGTGCAGGGCAGCCGCGCCGAGCCCTACCGCGCGCGGATCGGGCTGGCCCCCTTCGCCGGCGAGGCCTGGGACGCCGTGGAGGAGGCCTTCGCCCGCGACTCCTGGTACGCCGCGTCGCTGCTCGGCGGCACGGTGCCCGACGACCTCGAGGACGTCTTCGCCTCCGTCGGGCTCTCGCTCTTCCCGACCGGCGCGCGCGAGATGCCGATGAACTGTTCCTGCCCGGACTGGTCCGTGCCCTGCAAGCACCTCGCCGCGGTCGCGTACCTGGTGGCCGAGCGCTTCGACGACGACCCGTTCCTCGTGCTGCGCTGGCGGGGCCGGGACCGGGCGACGCTGCTCGCCGGCATCCGGTCGCACCGCGACGACGCCGAGCCGACGGTGACGCCGCTCGCCGACGTCCTCGACCGGTACTTCGACGCGGCGGGCCCGCTCCCCGAGACGGCCTCCGCAGCCCCCGACCCGGGGCGGTCCGAGGCGCTGCTCGACGAGATGCCGCCGCTCGGGGTCCCCGTGGCCGACGGCGGCTCCCGGGTCGACGCCCGGGAGGCGCTCCGGCCCCTCTACCGTCGCTTCGGCGCGCCGAACGGGTAGAACGGTGCCGTGGCTCGGATCCTCATGATCGTCGCGCACCCCGACGACATCGACTTCGGCAGCGGCGGCTCCGTGGCGCGCTGGGTGTCCGAGGGCGACACGGTCGACTACTGCATCTGCACCGACGGCGACGCCGGGGGTTACGACGAGGCCGTCGGGCGCGTCGAGATGGCGGAGCTGCGGCGCAAGGAGCAGCGGGACGCCGCCGACGTCTACGGCGTCACCGACATCGACTGGCTCGGGCACCCCGACGGCCGCCTCTACGTCACCCACGAGCTGCGCCGCGACATCAGCCGCTCGATCCGGAAGCACCGGCCGGACCGCGTGGTCATCCCCTCGCCGACCCGCCAGCTGCGCAACCTCTACGGCAGCCACCCCGACCACATCGCGGCCGGCGAGGCGGCGATGTGCGCGGTGTACCCCGACGCCCGCAACCCGTTCGCCCACCCCGAGCTCCTCGCCGAGGAGGGGCTCGAGGCGTGGACGGTGCCGGAGACGTGGATCTCGAGCCCGGGCGAGGGCGCGGACACCTACGTCGACATCACCGACTTCATCGACGCGAAGATCACCGCGCTCAAGGCCCACGTCAGCCAGACCGCGCACATGGAGGACCTCGCGAAGCGCATGCAGATGTGGGGCTACATGCAGGCCAAGGCGGCCGGGTGGTGCGAGGAGGGGACGCCCGAGGACGAGCGCCGCTTCGCCGAGGGGTTCATCGTCCTCGACACGAAGTAGGACCGGCCGGCCGATCCGTGCGCGTTCTGCACACGGTCGGGGCGGCGACGCCATCAGGGCGAACTTCTGGTGCGGCGCGCACACGGTTGGGGCCGGCACCGCGTGGCGCTGGACCCCACCTGCGCGACGCATACGGTTGGGCACCGACCCTGTGACGGCGGGCCTCGTGCGTGACGCACCAGCGATCCGCGGGCGTGACCGAACCGGCGCGGCCGTGTGCGTGACGCACAAGCGGTCCGCGGGCGTGACCGAACCGGCGCGACTGTGTGCGTGACGCACTGCCAGATCCGTCGGAACGACCACCACCTGACCGGCGCGTTCCCTACCGTCGGCGTGTGCCCGACCGATCGTTCCTCACGGCGCCGCCATGGGCGGCCGAGGACGACCCCCTCAACGCCGCGATCGCCGACCATCTCCTCCAACGGCTGGTCACCGCCGCCACGCTCCTGCACCGGGGAAACGCCGACGAGCTCGGGCTCGACCCCACCATGCTGGCGATCCTGGAGGTCCTCGGCGTCGTGCCGGAGTTGACCGTCGCCGCGCTCGCGGACCGTGTCGCCCTCAGCCACGCCGCGACGTCGCGGGCGGTCACGCGGCTGGAGGAGCGCGCCTGGGTCGAGCGGCTCGGGGACCCCGGCGAGCAGCGCGTCGTCGCGAGGGCCGTGGACACGACGACGACGATCGACGCGTCGCGGCAGGACGTGCGCAGTCCCCTCGCCGCGGCGGCGGGAGAACTGCGCCCGGAGCTCCGGGACGCCGTCCTCGTGTTCCTGCGTGAGGTCAGCGACATCCTCACCACGCGGGCCCGGTCCAGGGGTGACCGCAGGTATCTGCGCACCCTCGAGCGACGGCGCAAGGAGTGGGATCGGGAGCGTCGCCCCCGTCGAGCCGACACGCCGTGAGGCAAGTGTTTCCCCACGCGACACGCCGAACGACACGCCGATACCACCCGCATGGGTGCACGCCGACACGCTGAGCGGACACGCCTACTCTGGGCATCGCCATGGCCGATCCGAGCACCTACCGCCCCGCCCCGGGAACCATCCCGGAGGCGCCGGGCGTCTACCGGTTCTCCGACGCGAACGGGCGCGTCATCTACGTCGGCAAGGCCAAGAACCTGCGCTCACGGCTGAACTCCTACTTCGCCGACCTCGCCGGACTCCACCCGCGCACGCGCCGCATGGTCACCAGCGCGTCGGCGGTGCAGTGGACGGTCGTCGGGACCGAGGTCGAGGCGCTCCAGCTCGAGTACAACTGGATCAAGGAGTACGACCCGCGGTTCAACGTCCGCTACCGGGACGACAAGACCTACCCGGTGCTCGCGGTGACCCTCAACGAGGAGTACCCGCAGCTCAAGGTCTACCGCGGCCCGCGTCGCAAGGGCGTCCGCTACTTCGGCCCCTACGCCCACGCGTGGGCCATCCGCGAGACGCTCAAGCTGCTCACCCGCGTCTTCCCGGCCCGGGTCTGCTCGCCCGGGGTCTTCAAGCGCCACGGCCAGATCGGGCGGCCGTGCATGTTCGGCTACATCGGCAAGTGCGCCGCGCCGTGCGTCGGCCGCGTCACAGCGGACGAGCACCGCGAGATCGTCAACGACTTCTGCGACTTCCTCGCCGGCCACACCGACCAGCTCATCGACCGCATCGAGAAAGAGATGCAGGCCGCATCGGCCGACATGGACTTCGAACGGGCGGCGCGGCTGCGCGACGACGCCGGGGCGCTCAAGCGGGTCGTCGAGAAGCAGGCCGTCGTGCTCGGCGACGGGACCGATGCCGACGTCGTCGCGTTCGCCCTGGACCCGCTCGAGGCGGCCGTGCAGGTCTTCCACGTGCGCGGCGGGCGGGTGCGCGGCCAGCGTGGCTGGGTGGTCGAGCGGGGGGAGGAGGACAGCCTCGCCGACCTCGTCGGGCAGTTCCTCTCGCAGTTCTACGGCGAGCAGGCCGCGCTGGCGGGCTCGGCCGACGACGCCGTGCAGCCGGTGCCGCGCGAGGTGCTCGTCCCGGCGCTGCCCGAGGACCACGCGGCGCTCACCCAGTGGCTTGCGACCCTGCGCGGGAGCCGGGTCAGCGTGCGGGTCGCCCAGCGCGGCGACAAGCGCACCCTGGCCGAGACGGTCGAGCGCAACGCCAAGGAGGCGCTCACCCAGCACAAGCTCAAGCGCGCCGGGGACCTCACCGCCCGCAGCGCCGCCCTCGAGGAGATCCAGGGGTACCTGGAGCTGGACTCCGCACCGCTGCGCATCGAGTGCACCGACGTCAGCCACGTCCAGGGCTCCGACGTCGTCGCGAGCCTCGTGGTGTTCGAGGACGGGCTGCCGAAGAAATCGGACTACCGGCGGTTCGCGATCCGGGGCGGGGCCGAGGGCGGGGACGTCGCGGCGATCGCCGAGGTGGTGCGGCGCCGGTTCGCCCGCTACCTGCGCGAGACCGCCGACGACGCCCACGACCCGACCGAGACCTCCTGCTCGGGCGAGACCTTGACAGGGGAGCACGCCGATAGGGGTGCGCCGGCCTCGGGCGAGCTGGACCCCGCGGGGATCGACGGCCCCCTCCCGGGCATCGACCCGACGACGGGGCGGCCGCGCAAGTTCGCCTACGCGCCCAACCTGCTCGTCGTCGACGGCGGCGCCCCGCAGGTCGCCGCGGCGCAGGAGGTGCTCTCCGAGCTGGGCATCACCGAGGTCGCGGTGTGCGGGCTCGCGAAGCGCCTCGAGGAGGTGTGGCTGCCCGGCGAGGAGGCGCCCGCGATCCTCCCGCGCAACTCCGAGGCGCTCTACCTGCTGCAGCGGGCGCGCGACGAGGCCCACCGCTTCGCGATCACCTACCACCGCCAGAAGCGCTCGACGCGCATGACGGCCTCTGCCCTCGACGGCGTCCCCGGGCTCGGCGAGACCCGGCGGACGGCGCTGCTCAAGCACTTCGGGTCGGTGAAGAAGCTGCGGGCGGCGTCGGTCGAGCAGATCACCGAGGTGCCGGGGGTGGGTCGGCGCACGGCCGAGGCGGTGCTGGCGGCGCTGAACGACGGGCAGACGCAACAGGCCACGAGTCAGGGGGAGGCGTCGTGAGACGGGGGAAGCGCGCGTGAGCACGCCGGACGGGCCCGAGGGGGGCGTCGAGGTCGCGATCGTCACCGGGGTCTCCGGGGCCGGGCGCAGCACCGCGGCGAAGGTGCTCGAGGACCTGGGCTGGTTCGTCGTGGACAACCTGCCGCCGGAGCTGCTGGAGACCGTCGTCGACCTCGGCGCGCGGTCGAAGGGACAGGTCACGCGCATCGCGGTCGTCATGGACGTCCGCAGCCGCGCGTTCACCGCGGACCTGGGCGCCGCCATCAAGGAGCTCGACACCCGAGGAGCACGGCCGCGGGTGGTCTTCCTCGACGCCGACGACGCCGTGCTCATCCGCCGGTTCGAGTCCAACCGCCGCTCGCACCCGCTGCAGGGCGACGGCCGCCTCGTCGACGGCATCGACGCCGAGCGGGAGCTGCTGGCCCCGCTGCGCGACCTCGCCGACCTCGTCGTCGACACCTCGAACCGCTCGGTGCACGAGCTGCGCAAGGCCATCGAGGAGGCGTTCCACGAGAGCGCCGCGGAGGTCGGGTCCAGCGTCACGGTGCTGTCGTTCGGCTACAAGCACGGGCTGCCCGCCGACGCCGACCTCGTCGTCGACGTGCGCTTCCTGCCCAACCCGCACTGGATCCCCGAGCTGCGCGAGCACGACGGCCGCGAGGCGGTGGTCAGCGACTACGTGCTCTCCCAGGAGGGCGCGGAGGACTTCCTCGAGGCCTACCTCGCGCTGCTGCGCCTGGTCGGGGTCGGGTACCGGCGCGAGGGCAAGCGCTACCTCACCGTCGCCGTCGGGTGCACCGGCGGCAAGCACCGCAGCGTCGCGATCGCCGAGGAGCTCGCCCGCCGGATGGCCGGCGAGGACGGGGTGCGGGTGACGGTCTCGCACCGGGACGTGGGGCGCGAGTGACCGCCACGAACGGCGCCGAGATGCATGCTCCGGAGGAGCCCGGCGCGCCGTTCCGGGCGACCGCGCTCGGCGGCGGGCACGGCCTGCACGCGACGCTGCGGGCGCTGCGCCGGCTGACCGACGACGTCACCGCGGTGGTCACCGTCGGCGACGACGGCGGGTCGTCCGGCCGGATCCGGCGCGAGCTGGACATCCTGCCGTGGGGCGACCTCCGGATGGCCCTGGACGCGCTGGCCGAGCGCGAGCACCCCGGGCCCACCGACCCCTCGACGTGGCGGAAGGTCTTCGAGCACCGCCTGGGCGGCACCGGGGCGCTCGCCGGCCACGCCGTCGGGAACCTCGTGCTGGCCGGCCTGCTCGAGGTCCTGGACGACCCGGTGGCGGCGCTCGACGAGGCGTGTCGGCTGCTCGGGCTGCGGGGGCGGGTGCTGCCGATGAGCCCGGTGCCGGTCGACATCGAGGCCGACGTGACGGGGCTGGGCCTCTCCGCGAGCGCGGGCGGGAACGGGGAATCCGACGGCGATGTCGCCCACCGGATCCGCGGGCAGGTGGCGGTGGCGACGACGCCGGGCCGGGTCCGGCAGGTGCGTCTCGTCCCGCGGCGCCCGAAGGCGTGCGCCGAGGCCGTCGACGCGATCCGCGCGGCCGACGTCGTCACCCTCGGACCCGGCTCGTGGTTCACCAGCGTGATGCCGCACCTGCTTGTCCCCGAGCTGTTCACCGCGCTGTGCGAGACCGAGGCGCGCCGGGTGCTCGTCCTCAACCTCGCCCCGCAGCCGGGGGAGACGGCGGGGTTCTCGCCGGAGCAGCACCTCGACGCGCTGGCCGAGCACGCGCCGCGGCTGCGCCTCGACGTCGTCGTCGCCGACCCGGAGGCGACGCCCGAGCCGGACCGCCTGCGCCGCGGCGCCGAGGCGTTCGGCGCCGAGATCTTGTTCACCGCCGTCGGCGAGCCCGGCGGCGCCCCGCGCCACGACCCCGTGGCCCTGGCCGGGGCACTGCGCGAGGCGGCGGGCAGTGCCGCCTCGCGTGACCGCGTTCCACCGGACGAGTGGGACGCGCGCGTCGACGAGTGGGGGAGCGGCGCGCGCCGTCGCTTCGGGGCCGGGGACGTGTTCTTCACCCCGACCGGCGACGCGCGACGCTATGAGGAGGAGGATCTCCGGTGGCCATGACCGCTGCGGTGAAGGACGAGCTGAGCCGGCTGTCCGTCACCAAGACCTGTTGCCGTCGGGCCGAGGTGTCGGCCCTGCTGCGGTTCGGGGGTGGGCTGCACATCGTCAACGGGCGGGTGGTCGTCGAGGCCGAGCTCGACACCGGCAACGCTGCCCGGCGGCTCCGCCGGGAGATCCACGACCTGTACGGGCACCAGCCCGAGGTGCACGTGCTCTCCCAGGGCAACCTGCGCAAGGGCACCCGCTACGTGGTGCGGGTGGCCATCGACGGCGACTCGCTGGCCCGCCAGACCGGCCTGCTGGACCCGCGCGGCCGCCCGGTGCGCGGGCTGCCGCCGCAGGTCGTCTCCGGCGGTGTGTGCGACGCCGAGGCGGCGTGGCGGGGCGCGTTCCTGGCGCACGGGTCGCTCACCGAGCCCGGCCGCTCGTCGGCACTGGAGATCACCTGCCCCGGCATGGAGGCCGCGATGGCGCTGGTCGGGGCCGCGCGCCGGCTCGGGGTCGCGGCCAAGGCCCGCGAGGTGCGCGGGGCCGATCGGGTGGTGGTCCGCGACGGCGACGCGATCGGCGCGCTGCTGACCCGCATCGGGGCCCACTCGTCGGTGCTGCAGTGGGAAGAGCGCCGGATGCGGCGCGAGGTCCGCGCGACGGCCAACCGGCTCGCCAACTTCGACGACGCCAACCTGCGCCGCTCGGTCAAGGCCGCGGTGACCGCGTCCGCGCGGGTCAACCGGGCGCTGGAGCTGCTCGGCGACGAGGTGCCCGACCACCTCATCACCGCCGGCCGGCTGCGCGTGCAGCACGAGCAGGCGTCCCTCGAGGAGCTGGGTCAGCTCGCGGACCCGCCCATGACCAAGGACGCGGTCGCCGGGCGCATCCGGCGGCTGCTCGCGATGGCCGACAAGAAGGCCAAGGACATGCGCGTCCCCGATACCGCCAGCGCCGTCACCGCGGAGATGGAGGAGATGGTCGAGGTGCCGGCCGGGCGGGAGTAGCGCCGCCCACGGTCACGGTTCAGTGATCGGGAGCGGTTGCGCACACCACCCGTCGTCGGGTCGGCGTGAGGCGTCCGCTTCGTTAGGGTCGCGCTGCCGGTGGGAACGTGGCTGGACACGGTGCAGCCTCGGTGCCGCGGCGGCGAAGCAGACCACGAGTAGAAGGACAACGCCCTGTGACCATCAAGATCGGGATCAACGGCTTCGGGCGGATCGGCCGGAACGTGTTCCGCGCGCTGGAGAAGCAGCGTGCGGAGGGCGCCGCCGACATCGAGGTGCTCGCGGTCAACGACATCACCGACAACGCCACCCTCGCGCACCTGCTGCGCTACGACTCGGTGCTGGGCCGCTTCGACGGCACCGTCGAGGTGGGCGACGACAAGCTCATCGTCAACGGCAAGCACGTCAAGGCCCTCGAGGAGCGCGACCCGGCGAACCTGCCGTGGGGCGACCTCGGCGTCGACGTCGTGATCGAGTCCTCGGGAATCTTCACCGACGCCGACTCCGCGGGGAAGCACCTCAAGGCCGGCGCCAAGAAGGTCGTCATCTCCGCCCCGGCCAAGGGCGAGGACCTCACCGTCGTCATGGGCATCAACGACGCGAGCTACGACGGCAGCCAGAACATCCTGTCCAACGCCTCCTGCACCACCAACTGCGTCGCCCCGATGGCCAAGGTGCTGCACGACGCGTTCGGCCTGCAGACCGGCTTCATGACCACCGTGCACGCCTACACCGGCGACCAGCGCGTCCACGACGCGCCGCACAAGGACCTGCGCCGGGCCCGCGCCGCCGCCGTCAACATCATCCCGACGACGACGGGTGCGGCCCAGGCCACCGCGCTGGCGCTGCCCGAGCTCGAGGGCAAGCTCAACGGCGTCGCGATGCGCGTGCCGGTGCCGGACGGCTCGGTCACCGACCTCACCGCCACGCTCGACCAGGAGGTCACCGTCGAGCAGGTGAACGAGGCGTTCAGGAAGGCCGCCGAGGGCGAGCTCAAGAACGTCCTCGTCTACACCGAGGACCCGATCGTCTCCACCGACATCGTCGGCTCGCCCGCCTCGTGCACCTTCGACTCCGGCATGACCAAGGTGCTGAACGGCAACACGGTGAAGATCATCGGCTGGTACGACAACGAGTGGGGCTACTCGAACCGCGTGGTGGACCTGACGACGCTGGTGGGCTCGAAGCTCTCATGAAGACCCTCGACGACCTGATCGCCGAGGGCGTGCAGGACCGGTTCGTGCTGCTGCGGGCCGACTTCAACGTCCCGCTCGACGGCTACACGATCACCGACGACGGCCGGATCCGTGCCGCCCTGCCGACGATCACCAAGCTCGTCGGGGCAGGGGCGAAGGTCCTCGTCATGGCCCACCTGGGGCGCCCGAAGGACCCCGAGCCGCTGGGTCGTGACCGGCGGGCGTCGCTGTCCCCGGTCGCGGCCCGGCTGGGAGAGCTGCTCGACCAGCGGGTCTCGTTGGCCGAGGACGTGGTGGGGCAGTCGGCGCACGACGTCGCCGGGGCCCTGATGCCCGGTGGCATCGGCCTGCTGGCCAACGTGCGGTGCGAGCCGCGCGAGACCGGGACGCCGTCGGAACGGGACGCGCTGGCGACGGAGCTCGCCGAGCTCGTCCCGGGCGGCGCGTTCGTCTCCGACGGCTTCGGCGTGGTGCACCGCGAGCAGGCGTCGGTCTACGAGATCGCGCGCAAGCTCCCGGCCTACGGCGGCGACCTCGTCGCCCGCGAGACCGAGGTGCTGCGCCGGCTCACCGGCGACCCGGCCCGCCCGTACGTGGTGATCCTCGGCGGGTCGAAGGTCTCCGACAAGCTCGCGGTGCTGACCAACCTGCTGCCGAAGGTCGACACGCTGCTGGTCGGCGGGGCGATGTGCTTCACCTTCCTCGTCGCGCAGGGCCACGACGTGGGCGGCTCCAAGCTGGAGTCCGACCAGATCGACACCTGCCGCGACCTGCTCGGGAAGTACGCCGACACGCTCGTGCTGCCGAGCGACGTCGTCGTGGCCTCCGAGTTCTCGGCGGACGCCGACACCCGGACCGTGTCGGTCTCGGAGATCCCCGAGGGCTGGATGGGTCTCGACGTCGGGCCGGAGACGGTGTCGGCGTTCGGGTCGCGCCTGGCCGACGCGGCCACGGTGTTCTGGAACGGGCCGATGGGAGTGTTCGAGATGGCGCCGTTCGCGGCGGGAACCACGGGGGTCGCGGAGGCGGTCGCCGACAGCCCGGCGTTCAGCGTGATCGGCGGCGGTGACTCGGCGTCGGCGATCCGGGCGGCCGGGCTCGACGAGGAACGGTTCGGACACATCTCCACCGGGGGCGGTGCGTCGTTGGAGTTCCTGGAGGGCAAGGAGCTCCCCGGCATCGCCGTTCTCGAGGAGGAGGCCTAGTGGCCCGCAAGCCGCTCATCGCCGGCAACTGGAAGATGAACCTGAACCACCTCGAGGCCATCGGGGTGGTCCAGAAGCTCTACTTCGCGCTGCCGTCCAAGTACTACGACCACGTCGACGTGGCGGTCTGCCCGCCGTTCACCGACCTGCGCAGCGTGCAGACGGTGATCGACGCCGACTCGATGCCCATCAGCTACGGCGCCCAGGACCTCTCGCCGGAGGAGTCGGGGGCCTTCACCGGGGACGTCTCCGGGGCGATGCTCGCGAAGCTCGGGTGTACCTGGGTGATCGTCGGGCACTCCGAGCGGCGCACGATCCATTGCGAGGACGACGCCCTGGTCGCCCGCAAGGTGGCGGCGGCCCTGAAGAACGGGCTGACGCCGATCCTGTGCCTCGGCGAGGGGGAGGACGTCCGCGAGGCCGGGAGCCACGTCCCCCACTGCACCGGGCAGCTCGACGGGTCCCTCGCGGGACTGTCCGCCGAGGACGTCGCGAAGGTCGTCATCGCCTACGAGCCGGTGTGGGCGATCGGGACCGGCAAGACCGCGACCACCCAGGACGCGCAGGAGGTGTGCCACGCGCTGCGCGAGCGGCTGCGCGAGGTCCACGGGGCCGAGGTGGCCGAGGCCGTGCGCATCCTCTACGGCGGGTCGGTGAAGTCGAACAACGTCAAGGACCTCGTCGGCGAGACCGACATCGACGGGGCGCTCGTGGGTGGGGCCTCGCTCGACCCCGAGGGGTTCGCCGAACTGTGCGCGCTCGCGGCGGGCGGCCCGCTGTAGGCGGCGGGTCCGGTTTCTGACCGAGGGGCACCTTCGCTCGAATAGATCGAGCGGAGGTGCCCTTCGCTCGTCTCCGGGTGTGGTCGGCCTATTCCGGCGAAGGGGACCCACGGCCCAACTAGTCGACCGAAGGTGCCCTTCGCTCGAAACCGGACGACCGGGGATCCGGGAGTGACCTGCGCCGCCGGTGATCGTTGAGCCCCACGAGGTCCGTCCCGGAAGGGTGTGACCCGGGGCTCTCCTGCGGGAGGGGCCGGGTAGTGTGACCGATGGATGCCCGCTCCGCAGGTCGACGCAGCGGAGCACGGACTAGACGGAGGTCACGGAGCCCGAGATGCGACTGTTCCTCGACATCCTGCTCATCGTCTCCAGCGTGCTGCTGGTGCTGCTGGTGCTGCTGCACCGCGGCCGGGGCGGTGGTCTCTCGTCGCTGTTCGGCGGCGGGGTGCAGTCGAGCCTCGCGGGCTCCAGCGTGGTCGAGAAGAACCTCGACCGCCTCACCCTGTTCGTCGGCGCGATCTGGCTGATCGCGATCGTCGGGACGGGCCTGCTCATCAAGATCGAGGGTTGACGGCCGGCCCGGACCGCCGCGCGCCGGGCCTGACGATGCGGAGGTAGCACCGACATGGCCACTGGCAACGCGATCCGGGGAACCCGGGTCGGGTCCGGTCCGATGGGCGAGTCCGAGCGGGGGGAGAGCGCCGCTCGCATCCTGGTCTCCTTCTGGTGCTCGAACGGGCACGAGACCACCCCGTCCTTCGCTCACGACGCCGAGCTGCCCACCACGTGGGACTGCCCGCGTTGTGGCCTGCCGGCGAACACCGACATGAAGAACCCGCCGCCCGCCCGGCGCACCGAGCCCTACAAGACGCACCTGGCCTACGTGAAGGAGCGCCGCTCGGACGCCGACGGCGAGGCCCTCCTCGAGGAGGCCCTGGCCAAGTTGCGCGCCCGTCGCGGCGAGAACTGACCGCGCAGACCTGACAGGCCGCCGTCGCAGGTGACAAGGTGTCGCCCGTGGCCGCACCGACCGATCCGCGGGGAACCGCCGACACCCGCTTCTCCCTGAGCCAGGCCGAGATCCCGACCGCCTGGTTCAACGTCGCTCCGCACCTCACGAGCCCGCTCGACCCGCCGTTGCACCCGGCGACGCGCGAGCCCGTGGGTCCCGACGACCTCGCGCCACTCTTCGCGGCCGAGCTCATCGGCCAGGAGATGTCGGCGGACCCGTGGATCGACATCCCTGGCGAGGTCCTCGACGTCCTGCGCCTGTGGCGGCCCACGCCGCTGATCCGCGCCCGCCGGCTCGAGGCGGCGCTGCAGACCACGGCCAGGATCTACTTCAAGGACGAGTCGGTCTCGCCCGCCGGATCGCACAAGCCGAACTCGGCGGTGCCGCAGGCGTTCTACAACGCCCGCGAGGGGATCCGACGGCTGTCGACGGAGACCGGCGCCGGGCAGTGGGGCACCGCGCTGGCGTTCGCGTGCGCCCAGTACGACCTCGAGTGCGCGGTCTACATGGTGCGCAAGAGCTTCGAGCAGAAGCCCTACCGCAAGGTGATCATGGAGACGTGGGGCGCCAGCGTCGTCCCGTCCCCGATCGACGACCCCGACAACGCCGGCTCGCTCGGGGCGGCGATCTCGGACGCCGTGCGCGACGCGGGCGGGCGCGACGACACGCACTACGCCCTCGGCTCCGTGCTCAACCACGTGCTGCTGCACCAGACCGTCATCGGGCTCGAGGCCCAGCAGCAGCTCGCGCAGGCCGGGGAGACCCGCCCCGACGTCGTCATCGCACCCTGCGGCGGCGGCTCGAACCTGGGCGGGATCGCGCTGCCCTTCCTCCCGGACCCGACGGTGCGGCTGCTCGCGGCCGAGCCGGCGTCGTGCCCGACGCTGACGCAGGGCACCTACGAGTACGACTTCGGCGACACCGCCGGGCTCACCCCGCTGATGAACATGTACACGCTGGGCCACGACTTCATGCCGCCCGGCATCCACGCCGGCGGGCTGCGCTACCACGGCGACTCGCCGATCATCTCCAAGCTGGTCCACGAGGGCCGGATGGAGGCGGTGGCCCACCGGCAGCGCACGGTCTTCGAGGCCAACGTGCTGTTCGCGCGCGTCGAGGGCAAGCTCCCCGCACCCGAGGCGGGCCACGGGATCGCGTCGGTCATCGCCGAGGCCAACGACGCGACCGCGAAGGGCGAGGAGCGGGTGATCCTCTTCAACTACTGCGGGCACGGGCTGCTCGACCTGTCCGCGTACGAGGACCACCTCGCAGGCTCCCTGCCCGAGGAGCCCTGACCCCTCGTCGGGGTGCGTGCTGCGGCGCTCGCCGTGACGCTCCTCGGGGTCGCCGTCACCGCCGCCCGGGGGCACCCGGCCCACCGCGTTCGACCTCGGCAACGCCGGGGTCTTCGTCCTGCTCGCCGCGGCGGCCTTCGTCGTGCCCGACGCGCTGCTCGCGCAGTGGCTGCAGCCGATGGGCAACGCCGGGCTGCTGCGCGTCGCGCTCGTCGGGGTGCTGGCCGGACACCCCTTCGTCCGGGACTACGCCGTGGCGTCGGTGGACGAGGCCACCGCCCGGTCCGACGGGTTCCGCGTGGTCGCGACCGCGATGACGTGGCTGTGGGTCGGGGCCTTCGCCGGGATGACAGTCGTCTCGGCCGTGCCGCCGGTCCTCGACGGCGACGCGACGATCCGCCGACCTCTCCGGACGGCGGTGGCGGGCCGCGGCGGACCTCGTCGCCGAGGCCGACGGCACCGTCGACGCCGCGACCACCGTCCCCACGGCCGGGAACTGGGCCACGGCCGATCCCACCGCGCCGCTCTGGGCGATGCGCTTCGCCGAACCGGACGCGGTGCCCGACCTGTTCGTGCCCCCCGCCGAGGCGTGGCTGGTGACAGTGCACGCGGGTCCCGGTCAGACCACCGGGGAGAGCATCGCGGGCGACCCGGCGTCGACGGTCCGCCACGCGGCCGCGAGCCGGACCACGGCGTCGTCGAGCACGTCGACGGGATGGGTGTAGGGCACCCGCAGGAACCCCTCGAACGCGCCGCCGGTGCCGAAGCGCGGGCCGGCCGCCAGGTGCAGTCCCTGCCGGGCGGCCGCCTCGACCAGCACGCTCGAACGGGGCGCGCCGAGGTCGACCCACAGGCTCAGCCCACCGCTCGGACGCGGCGCCGTCCACTCCGGGAGTGTCCGGGCGAGCGCGCCGAGCAGGTGGTCGCGCCGCGCCGCCATGGTCGCCCGGCGCTCGGGCAGCAGGTCGTCGATCCCCCGCAGCAGGGCGGCCGCGACGAGCTGCTCGAGCACCGGCGAGGCGATGTCGTCGGACGCCCGGCTGGTGGCCACCCGGCGCAGCACCGCCCGCGGCCCGCGCAGCCAGCCGATCCGCACGCCGCCCCACACTGACTTCGACAGCGACCCGAGGGTGAGCACCGGGGCCTCGCCGGGCATCGTCGCCCACGCCCCGAGCGGCGGTGGCACGGGCTCGGTGAGCCAGAGGTCGCGCAGGCAGTCGTCCACGACCAACGGGACCCCGTGACGGCGGGCGGCGGCGACCACGCCCTCCCGGGCCGCGGCGTCCATGACCCCGCCGGTGGGGTTGTGGTGATCCGGGACGAGGTAGGCCAGCGCCGGCGCCGACGCCCGCAGGCCGGCGGCGAACGCCGCGACGTCCCACCGGGCCCGCCCGACGGCGTCGCGGTCGAGCGCCATCGGCACCGGGCGGGCGGAGACGTGCCGGACGAGGTCGATCGCGTTCGGGTAGGTCGGCTGCTCGAGCAGCACCCGGTCCCCGGGGCGGACGAGCGCGCGCACGACGAGCGCGTGGGCGTGCTGGGAGCCCGCGGTCACCATGACCTCGTCGGGGGCGGTGGGCAGGCCCTGGGCGGTGAGGCGGTCCGCGACGAGGCCTCGCAGGACGGGCAGCCCCAGCAGGTCGTACCCCGGGCCGACGAGGTGGCCGGGCAGCTCGGCGAGCGCCTCCCGCCCGGCCCGCGCCATCGCCTCGGCGGGCGCGGCGGGCGCGGCGTGGGCGAGGTCGATGACGTCCGGCGCGATCCCGGAGGGCCCCGCCGCACTGGTCGGGGCGAACGGCACCACGGGCGTCGACGACGAGCCCTCGCTCGGCAGCGTCGTCCAGGTCCCCGAGCCGCGGCGTCGGGCCAGGTGCCCGCTGCCGCGCAGGTCGTCGTACGCCGCGGCGACGGTGCCCCGCCCGATCCCCAGCGCCGCCGCGAGCTCGCGCTCGCTGGGGACACGGGTCCCGACGGCGAGCCTGCCGTCGGAGAGCAGCGTGCGTACCCGGTCGGCCAGCGCCGCGTACCCCGCCCGGCCGTCGCCGGCGAGGTCGCCGAGGTGCCGCACGAACGCCGAGCCGTTGAGCTGCTGCTCCATCGCGGTACCTGCCACTTCTGCCACTGCGCCTGCCACCTGGCGAGGATTGGCGCTGCCACCACCTGCCACTAGGAGCCACTGTAGACGCTGGACCTGCCACCGGAGGAGACCGCCATGTTGACCGTTCTCGGCGCCCTCGTCGTGCTCGCCGTCCTCGCGGTCGGGCGCTACGGCGCCGACACCCGCTTCGACAACGGCCACGATCCGCGCGATCCCGCCCGGCCACGGGGCCCGCAGTACGCGCACACCCCGGCCGGCGACCTCGCCCTGCTCGCGGGGCTCGCCCGCCGCGTGGCCGCCCATCCTCGGGCGTGGGAGAGCCACGACCGCTCGCTGCGGCCGTGGGAGCGCGAGCACGTCTGAGGTGGCCGGCCCGCCGAATGGACTCCCACGGCTGGCGCCGCGGCCCTGGCGGTCCACTCGGCCGCCGGCGCACCTAGATCTGCGCCGCGGCCTCCCGGTCGAGGAGCCACAGCGTGCGCTCGCTCCCGGCGAGCCCGGCGACCGGGATCTCCACCTCGTCCGCCCCGTGCGCGGCGCGGCCCAGCGCCTCCGCCTTGCTCGAGCCGGCCGCGGCGAGCCAAACCTCGCGGGCGGCGCGGGACGCGGCGAGGGTCAGCGAGATCCGGGTCGGCGGCGGCTTCGGGCAGTCCCGGACCGCGACGACCCCGGCCGCGGTGGCGTGCGCGGCGGGGGAGTGGGGGAACACCGACAGCGTGTGGCCCTCCGGCCCACAGCCGGCGAGCAGGATGTCGAACGCCGGGACGCCGGGCACCCCGGGCGCCTCGCCGAGCCGCGCGGACGCCGCCGCCAGCTCCTGGGCGTAGGCCTCGGCGCCCTGGTCGGGGTCGGCGGTGCCGTGCAGCTCGACGTCGCCGTCGGCCAGCGCCGCGTGGCCCGGCGTCGAGGAGGCCATCGGGTGCACCCGCCCGGGGTCGAGAGGCAGCGCGTCGAGCAGCGCCTCGCGGGCCTGCACGTCGTTCCGCTCGGGGTCCCCGGCCGGCACGAAGCGCTCGTCGCCCCAGAACACCTCGACGGCCGACCAGTCCACCGAGTCCCGCTCGGGCGAGGCCGCCACAGAACGCAGCATCGCGATGCCCAGGCCGCCGCCGGTCAGCACCACCGAGGCGACACCGCGGGCGGACTGCGCCGCGGCCAGCGCCGCCAGCAGCCGCGCCGCGCCGTCGTCGGCCACCGCCTGCTCGTCGTCGTGCACGATCACCTCGCGGCCCGCGACGACCCGTCGCCCGACGCTCATGCCTTCACCTTCGCACGCGACGACGACCGCCTGCCGCCCGATCGCGGCACGTTCTCCAGGGCCTCCTGGAAGATCTCGTCGGGGTCGAGACGGCGCAGCTCCTCGGCGAGGCACTCCCGCACCGTGCGTCGGGGCAGGGCCACGCGCCGGGTCGGCTGGCCGGGCTGGGTGAGCCGCGCGGTCTTCGAGTCGAGGCGGCGCAGTTCGACGGTGCCCGAGGGGCGCTCGAGCCGGACCGCCCCGACGTGCCCGCCGGGGACCTCCGCGGTCGTGCGGTCCACCGGGACCCCGAGCCGCGACGAGAGCCAGCCCGCGAGCAGGTCCGGGGACGCGGAGTCGGCCTCGCCGGACACCTCGACGCGGGTGACGCGCTCGTGGGGCGGCTCGTCGAGCGCTGAGGTGAGCAGGGCCCGCCAGGAGGTGATGCGGCTCCAGGCGAGGTCGGTATCGCCCGCGCGGTAGTTCCCGCCGATCTTGGCGAGCGTCTTCGACGGCGAGCGTGTGGTGGACACGTCGGTGATCCGCCGCCCGGCGACCGAACCGATCGGGTCCTCGGCCGGGGCCGCGGGCGGCTCGCCGGGCCACCACGTGACGATCGGAGCGTCCGGGAGCAGCAGCGGGACGATGATGCTGCCCCCCTGGTCAGCGAGCGGCCCGTACATCCGCAGCACGATGACCTCGCTCGCGCCGGCGTCACCGCCGATGCGGATCTGGGCGTCGAGCCGCGACGCGGCCCGGCGCAGGCCGCGGGCGAGCACCAGCACGCGGCACGGGTGCTCGCGAGAGGCATCGTTGGCGGCCTGGATGGCGCTCTCGGCGCCCGGGCCGTCCTCGGTGGAGATCACGAGGGTGAGCACCCGGCCGAGGGCGACCGCCCCCGCGCTCTCGCGCAGCTCCACCATCTTCCGGTTGACCGCGGACGTGTCGGTCGAGGGCAGGTCGACGATCATCGGCCCCTCCGGGTCGAGCTCCGCTTCGCGAAGTCCTCCATTACGGACGCCTCCAGACACGGCCGGTGCGCGAGAGCAGTTCGTCGGCCGACTTGGGCCCCCATGTGCCCGCCGCGTAGGCGTCGGGGGAGCCCTCGCGATGCCACTTCTCGATCACCGGGTCGAGGATCCGCCAGGACAGCTCGACCTCGGTGTTGGTGGGGAAGAGCGACGGCTCGCCCAGCAGGACGTCGAGCAGCAGGCGCTCGTAGGCCTCGGGGGAGGCCTCGGTGAACGCGGTGCCGTACCCGAAGTCCATGGTGACGTCGCGGACCTCCATGCCCGACCCGGGGACCTTGGAGCCGAACCGCAGCGTCACGCCCTCGTCGGGCTGCACGCGCACCACCAGGGCGTTCTGCCCGAGTTCCTCGGTCATCGTCTGGTCGAACGGCAGGTGCGGGGCCCGCTTGAACACCACCGCGATCTCGGTGACCCGGCGCCCGAGCCGCTTGCCGGTGCGCAGGTAGAACGGCACCCCGGCCCAGCGGCGGGTGTCGACCTGACAGGTGATCGCCGCGTAGGTCTCGGTCACCGAGTCCGACGGGAACCCGTCCTCCTGCTGCAGGCCCTTGACCTCCGAGGAGCCCTGCCACCCGGCGGCGTACTGCCCACGGGCGGTGGTCTCGTCCAACGGCTCGGCGAGCTTCGTCGCCGACAGCACCTTGATCTTCTCCTCGCGCAGGTCGTGCGGGGAGAACGACAGCGGCTCCTCCATCGCGGTGAGCGCGAGCAGCTGCAGCAGGTGGTTCTGGATGACGTCGCGGGCGGCGCCGATCCCGTCGTAGTAGCCGGCGCGGCCGCCCACCCCGATGTCCTCGGCCATCGTGATCTGCACGTGGTCGACGTGGTGGGAGTTCCAGATCGGCTCGAACAGCTCGTTGGCGAAGCGCAGCGCCAGCAGGTTCTGCACCGTCTCCTTGCCGAGGTAGTGGTCGATGCGGAACACCGACTCCTCGGGGAAGACGTCGTTGACGATGCCGTTGAGCTCCTGCGCGGAGGCGAGGTCGTGCCCGAAGGGCTTCTCGATGACCACCCGGCGCCAGGCGTCCTCGGTGGAGTCCGCGAGGCCCGACCGGGAGAGCTGCTTGCACACGGTCGGGAACGCGTCCGGGGGGATCGACAGGTAGAACGCGTGGTTGCCGTTGGTGCCGCGCTCGGCGTCCAGCTCGGCGACGGTCGCCGCCAGCCGGTCGAACGCGTCGTCGTCGTCGAAGGTGCCCTGCACGAAGCGCAGGCCCTCGGCGAGCCGGTCCCACACCTCGGAGCGGAACGGCGTGCGGGCATGCTCGCGGACCGCGTCGTGCACGACGTCGGCGAAGTCCTCGTCGGCCCAGTTCCGCCGGGCGAACCCGACGAGCGCGAAGCCCGGCGGCAGCAGGCCCCGGTTGGCCAGGTCGTAGATCGCCGGCATGAGCTTCTTGCGCGCGAGGTCGCCGGTCACACCGAACAGCACGAGCCCGCTCGGGCCGGCGATGCGCGGCAGGCGCTTGTCCCGCGCGTCGCGCAGGGGATTGCTCCAGGTCTGCATCGGGGAGCCGTCACGGCTCACCGCGTCACCTCCGAGACGGCGTTCGCGAGGGCGACCAGCCCGGCGGCCCGGTCGGCCAGGTACAGCCGCAGCACGGGTCGGCCGTGGTCGGCGAGGACCTGGGCGTCGCCCGCCGCCTGGGCGTGCTGGAGCTGGCCGAAGGTGAAGGGCTGGTCGGGGATGGCGAGGTCGTCGGCCACCGAGCCCGTGATCTGCAGGAACACGCCGTTCTGGTGGCCGCCCTTGTGGTACTGGCCGGTGGAGTGCAGGAAGCGCGGGCCCCACCCGAAGGTGGTCTGCAGGCCCGTGCGTCCCGCGATCTCGGCGCGCAGGACGCTGGCCGAGGCGTCGTCGAGCCGGTTGAGGTAGGCCTGCACCGCGACGTACCCGTGGTCCGGCGCGGCGTCCACCAGCGCCTGGACCGCGTCGCGCAGCGAGCGCGGCGACCCGAGCCACGGGCCGCCACGGACCTCGACGGGTCCGTCGACGAGCACCGGGGCCTCGTCCTGCGCCGGGCCGGAGCCCGAACCCGCCGCGGCGAGGAGGTCGCGCGTGGCCTGCTTGGCCGACTCGACGTCGGGCTGGTCGAACGGGTTGATCCCGATCAGCCGCCCGGCGAGCGCGATTGCGGTCTCCCAGAGCAGGAACTGGCCGCCGAGTGTGCCCTCGGCCGCGATCTGGGCGTTCCCGACGGCGGGTCCGATGGTCACGACGGTCGCGTCGCTGCCGTGGTCGGCGAAGCCCGGGGCCTCGGGCGACTCGACGACCACCGGGAGCAGACCGAGGCCCTGCTTCCCGGTCGACTCGGCGATGAGCTGCTCGGCCCAGTCGCCGAAGCCGATGAGCCCGGAGCCCGAGTCGGTGAGCACGACCTTCTCGGCGCCCGCATTGTGCGCGGCGGCCAGGGCCGCGCCGAGCAGGATCGCCGGGTTGTCGGAGCTGTCGGCCTGTAGGGCCGGCGCCGCCGCGGCGGCCTCGTCGAGCAGCGCTCCGACGTCGACGCCGGCAAGGGCAGAGGGGACGAGGCCGAACGCGGTGAGCGCGGAGTAGCGCCCGCCCACCTCGGGGTCGGCCTCGACCGTGGTGCGGTAGCCCTGCTCGGTGGCCAGCTCCTCGAGCTTCGTGCCCGGGTCGGTCACGACGACCATCCGGCTCGCCGCGTCGATCCCGTTGGCCGCGAAGACCTGGGCGAACGTGCGGCGATGGCTGTCGGTCTCGACGGTGCCGCCGGACTTCGAGCTGACCACCAGCACCGTCCGGGAGAGGTCCCCGGCGAGCGCGTCGGAGACCTGGCCGGGGTCGGTGGTGTCGAGCACCGTGATCGGGTGCGCGCCGCCCACGGCCGACCCCGAGCGGGTGTGGCAGATGACCTCCGGCGCGAGCGACGAGCCGCCCATGCCGGCGAGGACCACCCGGTCGACGCCCTCGGCGTGCAGGTCACCCCGCAGCGCGGTGAGCCGCTCCACCAGCGGGCGCGACGACTCGTGCAGCGACACCCAGCCCAGGCGCTTCGACGCCTCGCTCTGGGCGTCCGGCCCCCACAGCGTTGCGTCCTTGCGTGCCAGGGCCGACGCGACGCCGTCCCCGACGAGCTTCTCGACGCCGGCGGCGGCCGCGTCGGCGAGCTGGGGGTCGACCAGCGAGACCGCGACCCCCGGCCCACCCGAAGCGGCGCTCACGACTGCTCCGGACTGCGGCGCGTCAGCTGCTCGGAGATGGTCTCGAGGAGGCCCTTCCAGGCGTCGTCGAACTTCTGGACGCCCTCGTCCTCGAGGACCTGGTAGACGTCGTCGACGTCGATGCCGACCTCGGAGAGCGCGGCGAAGACCTCGGCCGCGGCGTCCGCCGTGCCCGACACCGCGTCCCCGTGCAGTTCGCCGTGGTCGGCGAACGCGTCGAGGGTGGCCTCGGGCATGGTGTTGACGGTGTTCGGGGCGACCAGCTCGGTGACGTACAGCGTGTCCGGGTAGGCCTTGTTCTTCACCCCGGTCGAGGCCCACAGCGGCCGCTGTGCCTGCGCGCCGGCGCCCTGCAGCGTCGCCCAGCGCTCGGTGCCGAAGAAGTCGAGGTAGGCCTGGTAGGCGAGCCGGGCGTTCGCGATCGCGGCCGTGCCGCGCAGCGCGAGCGCCGCGTCGGTGCCGATGTCCTCCAGCCGCTTGTCGACCTCGGAGTCGACCCGGGAGACGAAGAACGAGGCGACCGAGGCCATCGAGGACAGGTCGTGGCCGTTGGCCTTGGCCTGCTCCATCCCGGCCAGGAAGGCGTCCATGACGGCGCGGTAGCGGTCGACCGAGAAGATCAGCGTGACGTTGACACTGATGCCCTCGGCGAGGGTCCGCGTGATCGCCGGGATGCCCTCGGGCGTGGCCGGGATCTTGATCATGAGGTTGGGGCGGTCGACGGTCTTCCAGAGGTCGACGGCCTCGTCGACCGTGGCGTCCGTCTCGTGGGCGTTGCGCGGGTCGACCTCGAGCGAGACCCGGCCGTCCTTGCCGCCGGTCTCGGTCCAGACCCCGCGGAACACGTCGGAGGCGCGCCGGACGTCGTCGGTGGTGATCTCGCGGACGGCGTCGTCGACGGAGGCGCCGCGGCGGGCCAGGTCGTCGAGCTGCTCGGCGTAGTGGTCGGCGTGCGAGAGCGCGGACTGGAAGATCGACGGGTTGGAGGTGACCCCGACGACGTGCTTCTGCTCGATCAGCGAGCGCAGGTTTCCGCTCTCGATGCGCTGCCGGGAGAGGTCGTCGAGCCAGATGGAGACGCCGGCCGCGGAGAGGTCGGCGAGGGGGGTTGAGCTCATGGTGTCCTCCAGGGAGGTGGGTGGCGGGGTCAGGACGACCCGCGGGCCAGCGTGCGGCGCGCGGCGTCCACGACGGCCTCGGCCGTGAAGCCGAACTTCTCGAACAGGGTCTTGTAGTTCGCGCTCGCGCCGAAGTGCTCGATGGAGACGGGCTCGCCGACGGTGCCGAGGTGGCGGAACCAGGGCTGGGCGATGCCGGCCTCGACGGAGACGCGGGCGGTGACGTCGGAGGGCAGCACGCTCTCGCGGTACTCCTCGTCCTGGTCCTCGAACCAGTCGAGGCAGGGCATGGAGACGACCCGGGTGGGGACGCCGTCGCCCTCGAGGGTCTTCCGGGCCTCCACCGCGAGCTGCACCTCGGAGCCGGTGGCCATGATGACCACCTGCGGGGCGCCGCCGCTCGCGTCCGCGAGCACGTAGCCGCCGCGGGCGACGCCCTCGGCCGAGGTGCCTTCGAGCACCGGGACGTTCTGGCGGGTGAGCGCGAGGCCCGCGGGGCCGGTCGGGTTCTCGAGGACGGCCTTGAACGCGTGGGCGGTCTCGTTCGGGTCGGCCGGGCGCACCACCGACATCCGCGGGACGGCGCGCAGGCTCGCGAGCTGCTCGATCGGCTGGTGGGTCGGCCCGTCCTCGCCGAGGCCGATCGAGTCGTGGGTCCAGACGTAGATGGGCGGCAGGTTCATCAGCGCCGCGAGGCGGACCGGCGGGCGCATGTAGTCGGAGAAGATGAGGAAGGTCCCGCCGAAGACCCGGGTGCCGCCGTGCAGCGTGATGCCGTTGAGGATCGACCCCATGGCGTGCTCGCGGACCCCGAAGTGCAGGACGCGGCCGTAGGGGCTCATCTGGCCCCACATCTCGGTCTTCACCGTGGCGGGTCCGAACGACGGCGAGTCCGGGATCGTCGTGTTGTTGCTCTCGGCGAGGTCGGCCGAGCCGCCCCAGAGCTCGGGGAGCACCGGGCCGACCGCGCCGAGGATCTTCTGCAGCGCCTTGCGGGTGGCGAGGGCGTCGTCGTCGGTCTTCCAGACCGGGAGGCTGTCGGCCCACCCCGCCGGCAGCTCGCGCTTGGCCATGCGGTCGAAGAGCTCCCGGCGCTGCGGGTTGGCCGACGCCCAGTCGTCGAACTGCTTGTTCCAGGCCTCGTGGGCCTCGCGGCCACGGTCCTTGACCTTGCGGGCGTGCGCGAGGACCTCGTCGGAGATCTGGAAGGACTTGTCGGGGTCGAACCCGAGGATCTTCTTGACCGCCGCGACCTCGTCGTCGCCCAGCGCCGCGCCGTGCGCCGAGCCCGTGTTCATCTTGTCCGGCGCCGGATAGCCGATGACGGTGCGCAGCGCGATGAAGCTGGGCCGGTCGGTCACCGCCTGGGCGTTCTCGATGGCCCCCCGGATGCCGACCACGTTCTCTCCGCCGCGCACCACCTGGGTGTGCCAGCCGTAGGCCTCGTAACGGCCGACGACGTCCTCGGAGAGCGCCACCGTGGTGTCGTCCTCGATCGAGATGTGGTTGTCGTCGTAGAAGACGATGAGGTTGCCGAGCTGCTGGCGGCCGGCGATCGAGCTCGCCTCCGCGGTCACGCCCTCCTCGATGTCGCCGTCCGAGGCGATGACGTAGATGAAGTGGTCGAAGGGGCTCTCGCCCGGCGCGGCGTCCGGGTCCCACAGGCCCCGCTCGCGCCGGGCGGCCATCGCCATCCCGACCGACGACGCCAGGCCCTGGCCGAGCGGCCCGGTGGTCATCTCGACGCCGGTGGTGTGCTGGAACTCCGGGTGGCCCGGGGTCAGCGAGCCCCACTGGCGCAGCTGCTCGAGGTCCTCCATCTCCAGGCCGTAGCCGGCGAGGAAGAGCTGGATGTAGAGCGTGAGGCTCGAGTGTCCCGCCGAGAGGATGAACCGGTCACGGCCGGGCCAGTCGGCGTCGGAGGGGTCGTGCCGCATGGTGTGCTGGAACAGCGTGTATGCCAGCGGTGCGAGCGACATCGCGGTGCCGGGGTGGCCGTTGCCGGCCTTCTGCACCGCGTCCGCGGCGAGCACGCGGATGGTGTCGACCGTGCGCTGGTCGATGTCCGACCAGTCGTCGGGACGGTGCGGGGTGGTGAGGGCGGCGATCTCGTCGGGCGATTCACTCGCCGGACGGGTGCTGTCCACGTCGGTCGTGGTCACGAACGTGCTCTCCCTGCTCTCGCGTCGTGAGCCGCGGCGCGGCGCCCGCGGCTCCGGTTCCCTCGGATTCCCTCGGACCCACCGGCGGGCCGATCGGGGTGAGGCCTGCCGGCGCCCCGGCTGGATCGATCCCGAACTCCCGTCGGGACCATCGTCCCACGCCGAGGTGACACCTGGGTGCACCGTCGGACGCCGCCTGGCGTCTACCCGTTCCCGCGGGCGCGGACACGCGCGCCTATGATTCAGCGCTCGCTCCTCCGGGCCACGGCGTCACCGGCGTGTGAGCCGGCCCGCACCACCGCCGGGCCGCCGGGGGTCGGGCGAGCGGGACCGACGCGCGGGGTGCAGACTGCACCGACGACAGCGTGTAGGAGGTGGCTCCCGGTAGGTCCGGGGCACCGGCGAGCACGGGAGAGGACCGGGTGATCGGGTGAGCACGGCGGTCGGTCCGGCGCTGTCGGGGGACCGGACCAGGCTCGGCGGGCTGTGGGCCCGTTCCGTGGCGACCGTCCGGGCGTACCTGGCGCTGACCAAGGCCCGGATCATCGAGCAACTGCTCGTGGTCACGGTGCCGGCGATGATGCTCGCCCAGCGTTCCGTGCCCTCGCTCTGGCTCGTGCTCGCGGTCCTGCTCGGCGGCGCGGCCGCGGCGGCCAGCGCCCACGCGCTCAACTGCGTCATCGACGCCGACATCGACGCGAAGATGGCCCGTACCCGCAAGCGGCCGCTGGCCCGCGACGCGGTGCCGCGCTCCCACGCGCTCGTGTTCGGGCTGGTGCTCGGGGCGGGCTCGGCGGTGTGGCTGGGCCTCACCGCGAACTGGGTCGCCGCCGGGCTGTCGGTCGCGGCGATCGCGTTCTACATCGTCGTCTACACCCTGGTGCTCAAGCGCCGGACCTCGCAGAACATCGTGTGGGGCGGCGCCGCGGGCTGCATGCCGGTGGTGATCGGCTGGGCGGCCGTCACGGGCTCGGTCGGCTGGCCCGCGCTCGTCCTGTTCGGGATCATCTTCTTCTGGACGCCGCCGCACTTCTGGGCGCTCGCGATGCGCTACCGCGACGAGTACGCCGCGGCCGGGGTGCCGATGCTCCCGGTGGTCGCCGCGCCCCAGCGGGTGAGCCGCCAGATCGTCCTCTACTCGTGGGCGATGGTCGCGTGGTCGGCGCTGCTCGTCCCGGCGACCTCCTGGATCTACCTGGCGACCGCGGTGGTCGGCGGCGTCTGGTTCCTCGTGGCGGCGCACCGGCTCGACCGGGCGGTCCACCGCGACGAGGTCGTCAACTCGATGCGGCTCTTCCACCTCTCGAACACCTACCTCACGGGCCTGTTCGTGGCGGTGGCGGTGGACTCGGCGTTCGGCTGGCCCGCGCTCGGCTGGCCCTTCTAGGGGGCTGTCGAGCGAAGGGCGCCTCCGGTCGATCTATTCGACCGAAGGGCACCTTCGCTCGGAACAGGGCTTGGCCGGGCGTTCCGGCGAGGGGCGCCCACGGCCGATCTAGTCGACCGACGGTGCCCTTCGGTCGGCACGGGAGCGAGGCTCAGGGGATGAGCAGCAGCTTCCCCGTGGTGGCGCGCCCCTCCAGGTCCCGGTGCGCCTGCGCGGCGTCGTCCAGCGCGTACCGACCGCCGATGCGGATCGGCAGCGACCCGTCCGCAACCATCGCGAACACCGCGGCCGCCCGCTCCCGCAGCGCCTCCGTCGTGATGATGTGCCAGCCCAGCGAGGGCCGCGTCAGGTAGAGCGACCCGCCGGAGTTCAGCCGCTGCGGGTCGACCGGCGGCACCGGCCCCGACGCCGCCCCGTAGAGCGCCAGCACGCCCCGCACCCGCAGCGACGCGAGCGAGCCGTCGAACGTCGTCGCCCCGACCCCGTCGTAGACGACCGCCACGCCCCGGCCCCCGGTCAGCTCCCGGGCCCGGTCCGCGAAGCCCTCGTAGCGCAGCACGTGGTGGGCGCCGGCGCCGCGGGCCAGCTCGGCCTTGGCCTCGCCGGAGGTCGTGGCGATGACGGTCGCGCCGAGCCGGGAGGCCATACGGCACAGCAGCAGCCCCACCCCACCGGCGCCCGCGTGGACCAGGACGGCGTCGCCGGGCACGACCGGGTGCGTGTCGTGCACGAGGTAGTGCGCGGTCATGCCCTGCAGCAGCGAGGCGGCGGCGAGCTCTGTCGGCACCGCGTCGGGAACCGGCACCACCCGGGCCGCCGGGACCACGGCGCGCTGCGCGTAGGCGCCGGGACCGTCGGAGAAGGCCACCCGGTCGCCCACGGCCACGTCGGACACCCCGGGTCCGACCGCGGCGACCGTGCCCGCGCCCTCGAGGCCCGGCACGGTGGGCAGCGTCGCCGGGTAGATGCCGCTGCGCACGTAGGTGTCGATGTAGTTGACCCCGACGGCCTCGAGGTCGACCAGGACCTCGCCCTCGCCCGGCTCCGGGTCCGGCAGATCGGCCGGCACCAGCACCTCGGGCCCGCCGTGGGCCTCCACCCGGACGGCTCGCATCGCCGACCCCTCTCCCTCGTCCCCAGGACGAGAGGATGCCCTACGGGACCGAGAGCGCGGGCTCGGCGACCGCCTCGGCCCCCGTCGACGGCCCGGGCGGCGCCGGTGCGGTCGTCGCGGCCCATAGCCAGGCCGTGGCCGCGGCCGTCAGCATCGCCCCGAGCACGTGCAGCGCGACGAGCACCTCCGGCACGCCCAGCGCGTACTGCACACCGCCGAGGGCGCCCTGCGCGAGCGTCACCAGCACCAGCACCCGGAATCGCACCACCACCGGGCGCGGCGCGCCCACGGCGTGCAGCAGGAACCCGAGCCCCACGAGCAGGCCCAGGAACGCGAAGAGCAGGTGCGCGTGCGCCGTCGCCAGGTCGGGGACCGAGAACGCGGCCAGCCGCGGCGTCGAGGAGTCCCCGGCGTGCGGGCCCGCCGACGTCACCAGCGTCCCGACCACGAGCAGCGCGACGAGCACCACCCCGGTCACCGCGAGCAGCCCCCGGACCGCCCGCGGCACCGTGGTCGTGCGGACCCCCGAACCGGGGACCCCGAGCGCCCACGCGTCCCGCGCGAGCAGCACGGTGAGCCACACCAGCGGCACGGACACCAGGAAGTGCGGCGCCACCGTGTACCAGGCCAGCCCGGTGAGCACGGTGATCCCGCCCAGCACCGCCTGCGCCACGACCCCGAGCGGCATCGCGCACGCGAGCCAGATCAGCCGCCGGCGTCGCGGCCGTACGAACACCGCCGCGATCACGCACAGCCCGGTGACGATCACCAGCGCGATCCCGAGCAGGCGGTTGGAGAACTCCACCCACTGGTGCAGCGCCGCGACGTCGGGATTCGGGGTGGGGACGAGGCTGCCGGGGAAGCACTGCGGCCACGTCGGGCAGCCCAGCCCGGAACCGGTCACGCGCACCACAGCGCCGGTGACGGCGATGCCACCCTGCCCGATGACGGCCAGCACCGCGAGCACCCGCATGAGCACCGGGGGCGTGGACCACCGTGTCGTCACGCGGCCCAGCCTACGACAGTCGGTAGGAGAACCACGGGTCAGTCCCAGCGCAGGGCTCGGGCGGCGGCGAGCCCGGCGACGAGGGTCCACCCGGCGAGCACCAGGACCTGCCCGGCGGTGGGGGTGCCGCCGAGCAGCACGGTGCGCAGGCCTTCGGCGAGCGCCCCGCTGGGCAGCAGCCCGACCACCGCGGCGAGCGGCCCCGGGAGCTGGGCCACCGGCACCACGATCCCGCCCACGAACAGCAGCACGAACCAGACGACGTTGGCGATGACGAGCACCAGGTCGGCGCGCACCGACCCGCCCAGCAGCAGCCCGCAGGCCCCGAACGCCGCGGCCCCGAGGACCACCAGCCCCAGCGCCCAGCCCAGCGCGGCCGGCTCGGGGCGCCACCCGAGCAGCAGCGCGACCCCGCCGAGCACGACCACCTGGATGACCACGACCGCGGCCATGCCCCCGAGCCGCCCGGTGACCACCAGCCAGCGGGGGATCGCGGTCGCGGCCAGGCGGCGCATCAGGCCGTAGCGGCGGTCGAACCCCAGCGCGATCGCCTGGCTGGTGAACCCCGTCGACATCATCGCCAGCGCCAGCACCGTGCCCAGCGCCGCGGCCACCCGCGGCTCGGGCAGCGCGACCAGCCCGCGCAGCAGCGTCAGCCCGACCAGCAGCGCCAGCGGGATGACCAGGGTGAGCAGCAGCTGCTCGGAGTGGCGCAGCGCCAGCACGGTCTCGGTGCGGGTGTGCACGGCGAGCATCCGGGCCCGCGAGCCGATGCCGGGGTCGGGGGTGAAGGTGCCGCTCGGGAACGGCGTCCCCGCAGGCGTGGGCGGGGGGCTCATGAGCGCAGCTCCCGTCCGGTCAGGTCGAGGAAGACGTCCTCGAGGCTGCGCCGCCCGACGTGCACGTCGTCGGCGAGCACGCCCTGGCGCGCGCACCACGCGGTGACCGCGGCGAGCACCTGCGGGTCGATCGCGCCCTGCACGGTGTAGTGCCCGGGCGGGCCCTCGAAGCCGGCGTAGCCCTCGGGGAGGACCTCGGTGAGCAGGCCGAGGTCCATCCCCGGCGCGGCCCGGAAGCGCATCCGCTGCTCGGAGCCGGACGCGGTGAGCTCGTCGGGGGAGCCGGCCGCCACCACCCGGCCGGCGTCGACGATGACGACGTCGTCGGCCAGCGCCTCGGCCTCCTGCATCAGATGCGTCGTCAGCAGCACCGCCACCCCGTCGCCGCGCAGCGCGCGGACCAGCTCCCACACCAGGTGGCGGCCCTGCGGGTCGAGGTTCGCGGTCGGCTCGTCGAGGAACACCAGCTCCGGGCGCCCCACCACGGCGCACGCCAGGCTCAGGCGCTGCTGCTGGCCGCCGGAGAGCCGCTTGTAGGGCAGCCGGGCGCACGACTCGAGCCCCAGGGTGCGCACCAGCCAGCCGGTGTCCAGCGGCCGCGCCGAGCAGGCCGCGACGAGATCGAGCATCTCGCGCACCCGCACCATCGGGTAGGCGCCGCCGCCCTGGGGCATCACGCCCATCCGGGCCCGCAGCGCCTCCGGGGCACCGGCCGGGTCGACACCGAGCACCCGCACCGAACCCGACGTGCGGTCCCGGAAGCCCTCGCAGACCTCCACCGTCGTCGTCTTGCCCGCGCCGTTGGGGCCGAGCAGCGCCAGCACGCGGCCGTGGTGCAGATCGAGATCCAACCCGTCGACCGCGACCGTCGCGCCGTAGCGCACCACGAGGTCACGGACCTCGACGGCCGGCTGACTCCCCACGGTGCCCACCCTAGGTCGCGCGGGAGCGGACAGCCGTCCGCGGGTTTCGGGGGCACGGGTTCGGCCGGACGGCGGCTCGCTCAGGAGACCTCCTCGCGGACCGTGGGCGGGTCGGGCGACGGGTCGCGGCGGGGCGGGATCCGGGGGATGTGGCCGCGCGCGGCGAGCAGCGGCACGACCGCGACCGCCAGCGCGGCGAAGATCGCCATGGGCAGCTGGTAGGCCCGGAACGTGAAGTCGTTGCCGGTGGGCGGCACGAGCAGCGCCACCGCCGCGCAGATCGCGACGGCCGCGCCCCGGATGCGCGGCGCGGTCACCGAGGCCGCCAGCGGCACCATCAGCCACAGCAGGTACCAGGGGTGCAGCACCGGCCCGGCCAGGAACACCGCGCCGAACCCGTAGGCCACACCCGCCACCGGGTGCAGCCGTCCGCGCAGCACGGCGAGCACCAGCAGGGCGCACACGAGCGCCGCCACGCCCAGCCCGGCCGAGCGGGTGAGCGAGAGGACGGCGTCGGTGTGGTCGCCGAGGCCCAGCGCGATCCCGATCTGCCCGCCGAGCACGCCGAGGTCGGTGGTGATCGACAGCCAGCTGCGCAGCAGGTTCGGCACGGACAGGGCCGCGATCCACCCGAAGCCCAGCCCGGAGAGCACCGAGACGGCGATGACGACGGCGAAGCCGGTCACCGTCACGAGCGCGCCCCACCCGACGAGCGCGACGATGCCGTCGCGCCCGCGCGGATCACGTCCGGCCGCGAGGCAGCGCTCTCGGGCGACGTGCGCGGCGAGAAAGGCCAGCGCGAGGATCGCCGGGATCTTCCCGGACGCGCCCAGCCCGATGATCAGCGCGCCCAGGAACCAGGAGCGGCGGAACCCGATCTCGAGGCCGAAGAAGACGACGCCGAGCATGATCGCGTCGTTGTGGATGCCGGAGACCAGGTGGAACAGCACGAGCGGGCTGACGGCCAGCCACAGCGCCGCGATGGGCTCCACCCCCGCGCGCCGCGCGAGGTGCGGCGCCGCCCAGATCACCAGCCCGATGCCGACCAGCGCCAGCACGCGGTGCAGGTAGACCCCGAGCACGATGTCGTCGCCGGCGATCGCGGTGACCAGCCGCCCGAAGGTCAGGAACCCGGGCCCGTAAGGCGACGGCGTCGTGCGCCAGATCGTCGGGATGCTCGCGACGAGCGGGTCGTCGAGCCCCAGCGCCTGGGCGGCCCCGTAGACGTAGGGGTCGAAGCCGCGGGAGACGACCTCGGCCTGCGAGAGGTAGCCGTAGACGTCGGTGGAGAACAACGGCGGGGCGACGGCCAGCGGGGCGGCCCACATGACGAGGATCCGGGTGAGCTGACGGACCGACAGACGCACCCGCCCCGGCCACGCCAGCCGCCCGAGCCACAGCCATGCCAGCACGACCATCCCCATGCCGACGTAGGCGAGGGTGAGCGAGACCGTCGGCAACCGGGCCGGCAGGCCGAGCACCCGCATCCCGAGCAGCGGGTTGTAGGCCGAGGCCGGGGTGGCGCCGCAGCCGAGGGCGCCCACCGCCATGAGCAGCGACCCGGTGAAGCCGAAGCGCCGGCAGAAGCGCAGCCGGCGGCGCTCGTCGGGGGTGGCCGGCGCCTCGGGCCCGCCGATCTCGCCGGGTCCTCCCGCGTCGGCCGCCTCGGGTCCCGACGGCGGGGGCTCCTCGCGGGGCGCCGTCGGGGCCGTGGCCGTCACTCCGGGAACGATACCGAGGGGCTCCTCGCGGCCCGGCCGACCCCGGTGGAGTGAGCCACGACACGGCCACACCCACTGACTTTGCCGCGCGCCGCCATATAAGCAAGACTAGTGTTGCCAAAAGACGTGGTAGGGGTTCATGATCGGATCCCGAGATGCGCGGACGCGGAGGGAGGTGACGACGTGATGGTGGGCGAACACGACCCGGCGCACGCCGACCACGCCCGTTCCGCGGCGGACGGGCGGACCCGCGACGCCGTCGTGCGCCTGCTCCTGGAGCAGGGGCCGACGACGACGGCCGGTCTGGCCGAGGCCCTGCGGCTCTCGGGCCCAGGCGTGCGCCGCCACCTGGACGCACTCGTCGCCGAGGGCAGCGTCGTCACCCGGGACGCCCCGCAGCCCGGCGGCCGCAAGCGTGGCCGTCCGGCGCGGCAGTTCCTCCTCACCGCCAGCGGGCGCGCCCGCGCCGGGCGGGAGGAGCACGGCTCGGCGCAGCTCGCGGTGGCGGCCCTTCGCCGCCTCGGCGAGGCGGCCGGCGAGGAGGCCGTGCGGGCCTTCGCGCGGGACCGGGCGCTGGCCATGGTCGGCCAGCACCGCGAGCACGTGCTGGCGGGGGCCGACCGCGGCGAGCGGACGGCCCGGCTGGCCGGCGCGCTCACCGCCGAGGGCTACGCCGCGACCACCCGTGGTGCCGGGGCGCAGGACGGCCTGGACGCCCGGGTCACCGGCGAGCAGCTCTGCCAGCACCACTGCCCGGTCGCGGACGTCGCGGCCGAGTTCCCGGCGCTGTGCGAGGCCGAGGCCGAGGTCTTCGCCGAGCTGCTGGGCACCCACGTGCAGCGGCTCGCCACCATCGCGCGCGGCGACGCCGCGTGCACCACCCACGTCCCGGCACAGCAGTCGCGCGGGGCCGAAGAGCAGGACGACCGGACGGGCACCACCCCCGCCGTCACCACCGGTGCGGGGCCCGACGTCAAGGGAAGGCAGGTCGTATGACCACCGCCGCGGAGCGGACCACCCCGCAGGAGCACGCTGCCGGCAAGGAAGTGCTCAGCCAGGAGGAGACCCTCGCCTCCCTGGGCAGCTACCAGTTCGGGTGGCACGACAGCGACGTCGCGGGCGCCAGCGCCCAGCGCGGGCTCAACGAGGCCGTGGTGCGTGACATCTCGGCCAAGAAGGACGAGCCCGACTGGATGCTCCAGCTGCGCCTGAAGGCGCTGGGCATGTTCGAGAAGAAGCCGATGCCCCAGTGGGGCTCCGACCTGTCGGGCATCCACTTCGACAACATCAAGTACTTCGTCCGGTCGACGGAGAAGCAGGCCGCCACCTGGGACGACCTGCCCGCCGACATCAAGGACACCTACGACAAGCTCGGCATCCCCGAGGCCGAGAAGAGCCGCCTGGTCTCCGGCGTGGCCGCCCAGTACGAGTCCGAGGTCGTCTACCACCAGATCCGGGAGGACCTCGAGGAGCAGGGTGTCATCTTCATGGACACCGACACCGGGCTGCGCGAGCACCCGGAGCTGTTCGAGGAGTACTTCGGCTCGGTGATCCCGGCCGGCGACAACAAGTTCTCCGCGCTGAACTCCGCGGTGTGGTCCGGCGGCTCGTTCATCTACGTGCCCAAGGGCGTCCACGTGGACATCCCGCTGCAGGCCTACTTCCGGATCAACACCGAGAACATGGGCCAGTTCGAGCGGACG
>NZ_DASXJD010000225.1:0-3899 GCF_036497585.1 Actinomycetospora sp.
GACGGCGGCCCCGCCGACGAGGGCCCCGACCAGCAGCACGCTCGCCGGCAGCGCGTTGGCGTAGCTCCGTGAGCGCAGCGCGGGCAGTGCCACCAGCAGCACGGCGAGCACCCAGCCCGCGGTGCCCTGCCAGCCCTCACCCGGGTCGGCCGCGAGGACGGCCGCGGCCGCGGCGAGCACGGCGCCCCCGCCGCCCGCGAGCCCGGCGAGCAGCGCGTGCGCGCGGTCGGCGCGGCGGTCGAGCGACGCGGGATCGCCCGGCCCGGCGTCCTCGGCGAGCTCGGCGGCCGACGCGGGCACCTGGGGCAGCGGGAGCCGGGCCAGCGCGATCCCGAGCCGGGGCAGCGCGGAGAGCACGACGAGACCGACGGCGCCCGCGCCGGCCGCGACCGCCGGGGCGTCCACCGTCGCGCCGCGGGCCGCGGCCAGCGCCCCCACGACCGTCGCGACCGCCCCGACCACCGTCGCGATCCCCGCGGCCGTGGCGAGCCCGACGAGGACCGCGAGCGCGGGCCGGTCGGTCCGGGCGGTCCCGAGCAGCGTCGATCCGGCCGCGACCAGGGCCAGGGCCGCGGCGAGGAGCAGGTGCGGGGCGCCCAGGCCCTGGGTGAGCGGGCCGGCCTCCGGCGTGCTCTCCGAGGGCACGGCGGCCAGGCCGCAGACAGCGGCGGCCCCCGTGGCCACGAGCCCGAGCACCGCGGCGGCGCCGGGCCGGGAGAACAGCCGCGGCGAGGACGCACCGAGCACCGCGGCGAGGACCGCGAGCAGCGCCGCCGCCCCCGCGGTGACCAGGCCGCCCGCCGTCCCGGGCCCGCGTCCGGCGGCCACCAGCGCCCCCAGGGCGACCGCGCCCGCCACCCCGGCGCCGGCCAGGCCCAACGCGTGGGCCCAGCCCTCGTCCCACGGCCGGTAGCTCGCTGGCGCCGACTCGGCGACGGCATCGACCACGTCGTCGTAGAGCGGCGCGGGTGCGGCATCGGCGCGGCGGCGCAGGACGAGCTGGTCGCCGTCGAGGACGCTCAGGTCGTCGAGGGTGCGGCGCGGATCGACCGGGGCGGCGCCCAGCGGGGCCAACGTCCACGCGGCGCCGCCGGGGCGGTCGGCGCTGCGGACGGCCCCGCCGTGCCCCGCCGGGTCCTCGCCCGCTCCGGCCCGCTCGGTCATCTCGACGAGCACCCCGAGCAACTCGGCCACCGGGACGTCGCCCGGCAGCGCGACGTCGATCCGCGTGGTGGGCGCCAGCACCGAGATCCGGGTGACCGGGACCGAGGACTCGGGGGCCGGGGAGGGGGGCGTGGGCGCGAGGGCGGAGCCGGGCGGTGTGGCTGGCGCGGCGGGGCCCGACGGCGGGCGCCCGAGCGCGGCCGGGGCGTGCCCCCGGCCGGTGCCGGTGCTCATGGACTCCCCCTCCCGGAGATCCTCTCCCGTGGCTCCCGACCGCCGCCGCAGACCGGACGACCTGCGCCGATCGTGCCCGATCGCCTGATCGGCTCCTTAGTATGGCCTCCGGAGCCGCCCCGCCGCGGGCGAACGCGCAGAGATCCGATCGTCGCGGGGAGGAGGGGCGTGGGCACGCAGGTCGTCCGACGCGGGCCACGGACGCCCGCCCCGGTGATGCCCGCCGGGGAGATCCCGCTCGAGGCGCCGCCCGCCGAGCCGCGGATCGCCCCGGTCGGGCTGCTGCAGCGGCTGCTGCCGGTGGTGATGCTGCTCGCGTCGGTGGGCTTCGTCGTGGTCATCGGGCTCGACAACCCGACGTCGTGGCTGTTCGGCGGCATGATCGCGCTGTCGACACTCGGCATGGTCGCGGGCGGTTCCTCGCGCGGCGGCGCCCAGCGCCGCGCCGAGTCCGACGCCGAGCGCGCCGACTACCTGCGCTACCTCGCCCAGATCCGGCGCCGGGCCCGCGCCGTCGCCGGGGAGCAGCGAGCCAGCCTGCAGTGGACCCACCCCGACCCGGACGCCCTGGTGACGCTGGCGCGCGGGCCGCGGACGTGGGAGCGCCGGCCGGGCGACGCGGACTTCGCGCACGTCCGGGTCGGGCGCGGCGCGCAGCGGCTCGCGACCGCCCTCGTCCCGCCCCAGACCGGGCCCGTCGAGGACCTCGAGCCGGTCACCACCGTCGCGCTGCGGCGCTTCGTGCGCACCCACTCCATCGTCGAGGCGCTCCCGACGGCGGTGTCGCTGCGGGCCTTCGCGGCCGTCGCCGTCACGGGCACGGCGGACGCGGAGCGGCGGCGCGCGGTGGTCCGGGCGCTGGTCGCCCAGCTCGTCACGTTCCACGGCCCGGACGACCTGCTGCTCGCGGTCGCGGCGCGCGGCGAGGGTCGGCGGGCCTGGGAGTGGTGCAAGTGGCTGCCCCACGTCGCGCACCCGCGCCTGGCCGACGGCGCGGGCCCGATGCGGATGATCGGCTCGTCGCTGGCGGGCGTGCAGGCGTGGCTCGCGCCGGAGCTCGCCGATCGGCCGCGGTTCACCCGGGGCGCGGCGCCGCCCGCCGGCGCCGCGCACGTCGTCGTCGTGCTCGACGACCCCGGCGGCGCCGGGCCGGACGCCGGCGACGAGGGCGACCGGGCCCTGGTCGAGGACGGGCTCGTCGGCGTCACGCTCCTCGACGTCGGTGGCGGGGCGGCCGGTGGCGGTGACGGCGCGCTCGAGGCCCTCGTGTCCCGCCGCGGCCTGCGGCTCGTGCTCGGCGACGACCCGGAGGGCGGCGAGCGGATCGGGGCGGGCAGTGCCGCGGCGCCCGGCGGGGTCGAGTGGTTCGGGCGCCCGGACGGGCTCGCCGAGGCCGAGGCCGAGGCGCTGGCCCGGCGCCTGGCGCCCTGCCGGACCCCGGGCGCGGCCCGGGACGAGGCGGGCGCGTCGACGCCGGGGCTGCTCGAGCTGCTGGGGGTCGACGGCGAGCCGGACACCTTCGACGTCGCGGGCGCCTGGCGGCCCCGCGCGGCCCGCGAGCGCCTCCGGGTGCCGTTCGGGATCGGCGAGGACGGCGAGCCGGTCGAGCTCGACCTCAAGGAGGCCGCCCAGGAGGGCATGGGCCCGCACGGGCTCTGCGTCGGCGCGACCGGCTCGGGCAAGTCGGAGCTGCTGCGCACGCTCGTCCTCGGGCTGATCACCACGCACTCGTCGGCGGCCCTCAACCTGGTGCTCGTCGACTTCAAGGGCGGCGCGACCTTCGCCGGCCCGAACGTGGGTTAACGCCGCATGTCGACGAGATGGTCCTGGACGGGCGGACGAGGATGCCGACGCCCGGACCCTGCCACGAGGTCACCGGTAATCTCCACGAGGGTCGAACACAGGCCCTGTCTACGTGCTGTCGGGTGTCTCTCGTGGGTGGCCGAGGCCGCAGCTCAGTCGTGGGATTCGAGAGGGCTCCCTCCGCCAGACCCAGGTGCGGCGCGACGCCCCCAGGTGAGCTGTCGCGCTGCCGCTCACACGGGGCGCCGTGGAGCGGTACAGTGCGTGTGCGGTCGCTCCACGGCCGTGACCCGGACACGGGGCGCCGTGCACGACACGACGTCTCGGTCAGTCCCGTTGTTCATGTGCATCCCCGACCTCGGCTTACCGGTGGGGAGGGCAGATCGCAGCGCATGTCGCTTCGGCCCTGCCCGACCAGTGCGCTCGACGTGCTGCTCCCCGTGCCCACCGCGCCGCGAACAGCGGGGAGCACGAGCATGCACACCGACCATGACGACCAGGTCCTCGTCGCCCTGCGCAACGCCGCCCGCGACCTGGCCGGGCGGCGCAGCATCCGCGACCTGGAGGAGACCCTGCGGCAGATCGTGGCCGCGGCCGTGGTCACCATCCCCGGGGTGGACGCGGGCAGCATCTCGATCACCGAGCACGGCCGGATCGCGACCCGCCACCCCACCAGCGAGGCGATCGGCAAGCTCGAC
>NZ_DASXJD010000226.1:0-19037 GCF_036497585.1 Actinomycetospora sp.
AGCAGGCTGACCACGGTGTGACGCAGGTCGTGGAGTCGGACGTCGGGCAGGCCGGCCGTGACCCGCAGCCCCTCGAAGTGCCGGTTGAGGGTCCGCGGCTCCATCGGGGTACCGATGGTCAAGCCCAGGCGCGCGGCCCTCGGCTGGCGCCGGGGCAGCGGCCGGGTCGGACGCGACCGGCTTCCGCCGGTCGCTCCTGTCTCCGACCCGCTGCGGCGGGCCGGCCACGCCTCCCACGGCCGCCACCGACGAAGCAGAGGGAACGGGCGCAGGCGTGTAAGAGCGCCACGGATCAGGCAGGGCATGCCGCGACGACCGCGCCGACCTGGACGAGGACGGGCGGGACGCGTTGCCCGAGTTGAGGGAGTGGGACACGGCGGGCCTCTCGGAGAGGCCGTCTCGCGGGTGCGTGTGACCGGATGCGGACGCGTGCCATCGCCACAGGACCCGTCGGGGTCTGCGGTGGGCGCGTCAAAAGGGGCCGTCGTCTCGCGGCCCTGGTGGTCAGAGCAGCGAGACGGCCGCGAACGGGATCAGCGAATGGAAGGACAGCCTTCGGCGACCAGGCGCTCCGCCCTGGACCAGGGCACCGGCCTCAGGAGAGGGGCCCCGGGTGGCAGGCCGGTCGGGAGTGCGGTGGTGGTCGGGGCGGGGACTCGCCCTCGGCGGCGCTTCCGGGGTCTGACAGCCCGCTCGCACCGCCGCAAGGGCCACGGTCAGCAGGAACGCCGCCGGTGAGGTTCGTAGGGTGGCCCTTGCGGCGGTGCGGTCGACCTGTCCGTAGCGACCCCGCGCCGCCGAGGGAGAGACCCCGAGGCCAAGCCTTTGGGCATGATGCAGCACGGCCACTAGAGTGAAGTTCACTTGTAGGACCGCAGAGGTCGAGGGAAGAAGCGAGCAATGATGATCGTTGCCGGGCACCTGACCGTCGCGGCTGATCGACGTGAGGCCTACCTCGCGGGATGCGTCACCGTCGTCGAGCAGGCGCGCGACGCTCTTGGATGCCTCGACTTCTCGATCACGGCCGACCTGCTTGATCCCACCCGCATCAACATCCTCGAGCGGTGGGAGTCCCAAGCAGACGTCGAGGCCTTCCGAGGTGCCGGCCCGAGCGGTGACCAGGCGGCGGAGGTGCTGTCGGCGTCCGTCGCCGAGTACGACGTCGCGGACGTCCGCTCCCTGACTGGCTGATCGACAGGGCCAGGAGCACTGCACCAGCACTGCATCAGCCGGGCTCCGTTCAGCACCGTCCGCAAGAGTCCGTCGAGGATAAAAGCCCTGGTCAGCGGCTACCGCCCGATCCGTTGAGACGGCCCAAGGACACCTTGTAAGCGAGGGGTTCGCGGTCTGAAGAGGCCGACGCTTGACAGCGGGAGCAGCCTCGACTTCGTGGACGCGAACCTGGGGGGCGCGACCCGCCTGATCCCCTACGCTGGCGACGTCATCCGTGTGCTCGGCGAGAGCGAGGGCTTGGCGTTCTGCGAGCTCACCGTCCCACCGAACTTCGCTGGACCGCCGCCCCACATTCACCACGGGTTCGACGAGGCGATCTACGTCCTCGAGGGTGCGCTGACGATGATCAGTGGCCGGTCGGAGCCTGAACCGGTGCCTGTCGGCGGTCTCATCCTCGCGCCGAAGGGCGAGCGACACACGTTCGCCAACCCGAACGACAAGCCTGCTCGGGTCGTCGGGGTGTGGAGCCCCGCGAGCGCGCTCAGCTTCATGGAGGAGATCGGTGCCGCCCTGCCCGCTTCCGGCCCGCCCGATCCGGCCCAGCTCGCCGAGATCTATCGGCGCCACAACAGCGAGATCATTCTCTGATCCGCGCCCGATGTACTTCAGCAGTACTTCAGCAACCGGCTGAGATTCAAGGATGTCCGCCCGCGTCCACCGGTGACGTTTCCCCTGCTCAAACGACTGATCGTGACGGGTTAGCAACTGTTCCGGGCACCTGAAAAGCGATAGGTCGGCGTTTCGACCCCGCCCCTGGCCACCCCGCGTCGGCGGAGCCGTCGTTGACGTGTAGGTCGGTCCGGCGGACTCTCCTGCCGTGCCGCGCTACGAGCTCACGACCGACGACGAGCTGACCCGGTCGCAGAAGGACCAGCTCGCTCACGAGATCACCGATGTGCACGTCGCCGTCACCGGAGCGCCACGGTCGATCGTCCACGTGATCTTCTGGACCACCGGCTCAGGCAACGCGTACGTCGGCGGGCAGCAGCGGCCGGGCACCTACCTCCAGGGCTCCGTTCGAGCCGGCCGCGACGCGGACACCATCAGCACGCTGCTGCACGACCTGGCCGCAGCCGTGGAACGGGCGACGGGAGCGGCGGCCGACGAGGTGACCGTGGCCCTGCGCGAGACGCCGACCCACCTCGTCCTCGAAGGCGGGAGGACCGTCGGCGAACCCGGAGCCGAGAACCCGGCCTTCACGGGACGGGCGTCGGGGCCGTGAAGGTGTCCACGCGTGGATGAGAGAGACGGGCTCCTCGTGGATCGCGGGATGGATGTCGGCGGGCGTCGGACGCGACGTCGTCGGGAGGGCAGAAACGGTCAGACAGTACAGACGAGCGGCAAGCGCGTCGACCGGAATGAACGGTGCACGAGAGACACAGCGCGTTCGCGAAGAACTGCAACGAAGAGTGCGAATTCGAGCACGCAGCGGAGCGGAAGCGGCAATGCGCCAACGGTTCGTGCCGTGGCGGCGACCCACCGTGATGATCATCCGAAGCGGTTCCACGATTAGCCTGTTCAGGCCTTCCCGCTCCCGCTCTCCGGTGCTCCACTGTCGAGGATCACCCGTGCCGAGCTGGGAGAACTCGTGAGCAACAAAGTCATCGTCAACCTGGCGACGGGACTCGAGGATTCCGAGCGCGTCACCGTCGCTTTCCTCGTCGGCGTCAGTGCCGCCGAGCGCGGGCAGCCGGTCCGGATGTTCTTGACCAAGGAAGCGGTACGGCTGGCCCTCAAGGACGGCGTCGTCGGTGTCGCCTGCGACGGCTGTCCGCCGCTGCCCGACCTCGCGCAGCGCTTCGCCAGCGCCGGAGGTCTGCTCCAGGTCTGTCCCGTGTGCTTCAACGCCCGGAAGCTCGACCAGGCCGACCTGGTGGAGAACTCCGAGGTGGCCGGTGCAGTGCCCCTGTTCGAGTGGCTCGACGACGAGGCCGGCACCGTGTTCAGCTACTGAGCGGGCCTCGTCGGGGGACTCCCCGAGCAGCCTGATTGGCACGCTTCCCATGCTGACGGCGGGGGCGCTTGGAATTCGGGGGAAATCGTGACCGACAATGTGACCGACGGCATGCCGGAGAAGCCGATCAGGTTTCTCGACTCGCTCGTGGCCGTGCGGGCGGACAGTACCCAGACCGCAGGGCAGCTGGGCATCACGGAGTTCTGGGCTGCGCAGGGCCACGGGTCGCCCCTGATGATCCACAACAGGGACGACGAGGGCTACTTCGTCATCGACGGCGAGCTCCAGTTCTGGGTCGGCGACGAACCACCGTTCCGACGTGGCGCGGGAGGATTCGCGTGGATGCCGCGGGGCGTGCAGCACGCCTACGCCGTCTCGTCGCCCTCGGCTCGCTTCCTGTGCATCACGACGCCGGCCGGGCTCGAGGGGTTCTTCCGCCAGGTCGGTACCCCGGCCGCTGACACCACGCTTCCGTCGGGCCGGTCGGTCGACGAGGAGGAAGGTCAGCGAGCGATGTCCGCCGTCAGCGACTGGGGCGTCACCGTCGTGGGGATGCCCCCGGACCTGTGAGCGGACGGCCGGTGTCGACCCGGACCCCGTCCCGCACGTCTCGTGGAGATCTGGTCTTCGTGAGCCTGCCGCATCGAATCTTGCGCGTGTCGCTCCCGAAGTCGTGATCACGACAGGCAGCGGCGGGATGCGGCGCCCCGGACCACACCCCGACGTCAGGACCCTCAGCGGTACGTCACTGTCGTGGTGTTCTTCGCCTGGGCCCAGACGGTCGAGCCCTTGACGAAGTCGTTGCGCTTCCCGCCGCTCACCGCGTACTCGTCGGTGGTCGGGTAGCCCAGTGACGAGCGCTCCGCCCCCAGCGAGGTCCACTTCGTGCGGATGGCGTTGAAGATCGTGTGGGCCCCGGTCGCGGTGGACCAGTAGATCGACCCGTTGCCGACGAACGTGGCGTACCGGCCGGCGCCGTCTGCGGTCGCGGTGACGTCGCGGGTCGGGTAGCCGAGGACGCTCTTCGTCTCGCCCAGGGCCAGCCACTTGTCGCGCAGCGGGCGGAGCAGGCCGTAGACCGCGTTGGTCGACGGGTTTCAGTAGAGCGCGCCGCCCCCGGTGGCCGAGAAGTTCGTCGCCGTCCCTTGCCGTCGGCGGTGACGAGCTCGTCGGAGGTGGGGAACTTCAAGGTCCCGCCCGGGCCGCCGAGCGCCTGGTATCGGGTGAGGATCGCGCCGCGGACTGCGTGCGCGCCCGTCGCCGACGACCAGTAGATCGAGCCGCCCGCGTAGTCCTGCGTCTTCCCGCCGGCGACGTCGGTCACCGCCGTCCTCGGCGCCCCGAGGTACGACGGGGCCCCGCCGAGCTGCTGGTAGTACGCCGTCACCGGGTCGGTGGCCGTGAGATACGTAGGCATCCCCGCGAACTCCTCGTCGATCCACGCGTTCTCGCTGGCCAACGGCCGGCGCAGCCTGTCCGGCTCCTAGGTGCCGAAGGCAGGTGAGCACTTTCTGGGGCTATGACCCCGGAAAGTGCTCACGTGCGCGAAGCGCACCTACACGAGCCCCAGGCCGTGGAACGGCCCGCCGGCCGTCACGGAGAGGTCGCCGGGAGCGCCGTGACCGCGGGCGTAGCCGAGCATCTTCGCGAGGTCGCCGATCGAGTTCGTGCCGGGCGCCGGGGTGAAGTTCAGCGTCGAGAGCACGCCGAGCGCGCGCCCGTCGGCGGAGAGGAAGGCGCTGCCCGAGTCGCCGGGGATGCCGGGGCTGACGGTCGCGACGGTGTGGCTCCAGCCGTGGCCCTGGTCGCCGAGGCTGGTGCCGACCTTGGGGCTCAGCACCGGCACCCCGCCGCGCAGCTCGGAGTTGCCGTAGCTCACGACGCGCTCGCCCGGCGTCGTGCCGTCGGTGTCGATACCCACCGGGCCGCCGAAGAACGGGACCGAGGAGGTCACCGCCGGGACGTCCGAGGGGTCGATCTCGACGAGCGCGAGGTCGTTGAAGGCGCAGGCGTCGGCGTCCTTCTCGTGCGCCCCCTGCATCGCCAGCCACGAGTTGTAGGCCAGCTTGCCGGGCCTCGACGCCCCGGTGATCTCCACCGGCGTCCCGAGCGGCAGGGACTTCGACGTGCAGCCGTCGGTCTCGTTCGCCGAGCCGGTGCCCGAGCAGTGGGCGGCCTGGCCGAGGTAGGTCTTGCCGCCGCCGCTGTAGACGAAGTTCGCGGTGCACTGGGCCCCGGCGGTGCGCATCTGGACCCCGGGGTGCAGCCCACCGCCGGTGGCCGCGCCGAGGTCGGGCCCGGCGGCCGGCGCGGGAGCGGGCACCGCGACGCGCGGCACCGGGGTGGGGACCGGGGACTGATCCGCCCAGGCGGTGCCGAGTGTGGCGGCGGTCAGCGCCGCGGCCCCGACGAATACCGCCGCGAGCCAGCGCCCACGTCGTGCCTGCTGAGCCCCGCGCATGGACACCCCGATCTGTCGAACCGACTTCGAGGTGTCAAACGCCCCTGATCGACGCCGGTGACGCACGAACCGCGACCCGGCCCACACGAAGGGTGAGAGCCCGGCGTCTCACCGGGTCTGCAGCGCCGCCCAGGTGGTCGCCGCGGCCACCCCGCCGTCGGCGGCGAGGGTCTGGCCGTTGATCCACCGGCTCTCGTTGGACATGAGGAACGCGACCACCGAGGCGATCTCGTCGGCCTCGGCGTCCCGCCCGGCGGCCGTGCGCTGGCGGGCGAGGCGGCGGGGATCCGACGCGCGTTCGACGTCGGGCAGCTGCGGGGTGCGCACCGGCCCGGGCGCGACGGCGTTCATCCGGACGCCGTCCGGCCAGGTCAACGTCGAGGACGCCGTCGTGTACGCGAGGACGGCCTCCTTGGAGATGTCGTAGACGGGCCGGTCGGGACGGCACTCCCGGCACCAGCGCAGCCCCTCCTCGAAGGAGGTCGTCGCGAGCAGCGGCCGGAGCTCGGCGAGGTGGGCCACCCAGTGCCGGCCCTCGGAGGACGACACGTTGACCACCGAGCCGCCGCGCTGGATGCGGGGCAGGAGCCGCTCGGTGAGGTGGCGCATGCCGAGGAAGTTCACGGCGAGCACCTGGTCGGCGGGGGACGTGCCGGGCAGGCCGGCGACGTTGGCGAGGGCGTCCACCCGCTCGTCGAGCCGCTCCACCGCCGCGTCGACCGAAGGCGGATCGGTGAGGTCGCACTGCACGTGGGCGAACTCGCGGTCCGGCGGATCCCGGCGGTCGAGCCCGACCACGGTCACCCCGTGGCGCGCCAGGAACTGCGCGAGCGCGCGTCCCACTCCCGAGGAGGCTCCGGTGACGACGAAGACGGTGCTCATGGCACCGGTCAGAGTAGACGGCGGTATGTCCGTCACGGCCAGGTGATGCTGCGCAGGTCCCCTGCTCCTCGCGGGTGACGCCCACCCTCACGCGTCGTCCGGACGGCCCAGACATCGGAGGGTCCCGAACGCCCCCGTCGGACGCCGTGACACGGCACCATGGTCAGCGTGCAGCTCTTCGTCGTCGATGCGTTCACCGCCGTGCCCTTCACCGGCAACCCGGCCGCGGTCTGTCTGCTCGACAGCGACCGGGACCGGGCCGTCGACGCGGCGTGGATGCAGGACCTCGCGGCCGAGATGAACCACTCCGAGACCGCCTTCGTCGACCTCTCCACCCTGGAACGGACGGGGGAGATCGGCCTGCGCTGGTTCACCCCGACCGTCGAGGTCGACATCTGCGGGCACGCGACGCTGGCCTCGGCGCACGTGCTGCTCGAGGAGGGCCTGACGAGCGCGCCGCTCGCGTTCCGCACCGCCTCGGGGGTGCTGCGCGCCGACCGGGCCGGCCGCGACGCCATCGCGCTGGACTTCCCCATCGACGTCCCGGTGGCGGGGTTGCCCGACGGCTACTTCGCCGACGAGTTCGCCGACGCGCTGGGCGCGTCGGTGATCGCGGTGGCGCGCTGCCGCCACGACGTGCTCGTCGAGGTCTCGGCGGCGGCGGAGGTCCGCGAGCTCGAGCCCGACCTCGCCGTGCTGCGCGCTGCGACCGGACGGGGCGTCATCGTCACGGCGGCCGCCGACGACGGGATCGACGACGCCGACTTCGTCTCCCGCTTCTTCGCCCCCGCCGTCGGGATCGACGAGGACCCGGTCACCGGCTCGGCGCACTGCTGCCTCGCGCCCTACTGGTCCGAGAAGCTCGGCAAGCCCTCGCTGGTCGGGGCGCAGCTCTCGCGCCGCGGCGGGACGGTCGGCGTCGAGGTGGCGGGCGACCGGGTGCTGCTGCGCGGCAACGCGGTGACGATCAGCCGGGGCGAGCTCGCGGTCTGACCCCGCGTCAGCCGCGCAGCGTCGCGATGACCTGCTCGGCGAAGCGCAGGACCGGCTCGGTCGAGGTCGGGTTCCCGAAGTCCATGACGAAGTGGTCCGCGCCGGCGGCGAACCGGGCGGCCAGTTCCTCGACCAGGCGCGCGGAGTCCGCGTCGCTCTCGGGCAGCGCCCGCTCCAGCGTCACCGACACCTCGATGTCCGCCGGGTCGCGGCCGGCGTCCTCGGCGGCGCGGTGGACGATGTCGAGCCGACGGGCCCAGTCCCGCTCGTCGCCGTCGCCCGGGGCGTTCCACGCGTCGGCGAGCCGCCCGACGAGCGGCAGCCCGACCTTCTCCCCGGCCGCGCCGATGCAGATCCGCGGCGGCGGGTCGGGCAGCGGCGGCGCGGCGGCGCCGTCGATCCGGTAGTAGCGGCCCTCGAACGACGGCGAGTCCTGCGTCCACATCCGCCGGCAGATCGTCACGGCCTCCTCGAGCTGCGCGAACCGCACCGAGGGCCTCGGGAAGTCGTAGCCGTAGGCGGCGTACTCCTCGGCCCGCCAGCCGGCGCCGATCCCGAGGACGAAGCGGCCGCCGCACAGGTGCTGCAGCGTCGCCGCCATCTTCGCGAGCAGCGGCGGGTACCGGTACCCGACGCCGAGCACGTGGTGGCAGAGTTCGACGCGCTCGTGCCGGGCCGCGAGCCAGGTCAGCGTCGTCCACGCCTCCACGAACGGGTCCGTGAGGGTGTCCATCCCGTAGAAGTGATCGGCGAGCCACAGCGAGTCGAAGTGGGGCAGCGCCGTCGGCAGGATCGCGGTGTCCTGGTCGACCACGATCGGCCGGTGGTCGCTCCAGCGGTTGCCGATCGCCGGGGAGAGCCAGCCGAACCGGGGCGTCCTCGTCACCTCGGCATCCTAGGAGCGGGGTGCGCTCCCCCGCTCGTGAGTACCGCGGCCCGCGACGGCGAGTGGACTCCCACGGCTGCCGTCGCAACCCTCGAGGCCCACTCGACCGGCACCGTGGCCGGTCACCGCCTCCGAGTGGACCTTCGTGGCTGATCCGGCAGCCCTCGGGGGCCACTCGGCGAAGCCGCCCTACAGGTCTCCGCCCTCGTCGAGCAGCCGGTCGATCTCGCGGCGCAGCAGGCCCAGGCGCGCCTCCCGGACGAGCGGGATGTCCCGCCGCCGTCGGCGCACGTCGGCGAGGTCGATCTCGAACGTGAGCGCCTCCTCGGCCTCCGCGCCCTCCCCGCACTCGCCGACCACCTCGCCCCAGGGGTCGACGATGTGCGAGCCGCCCCAGAACGTGAGGCCGCCCTCCACTCCCACGCGGTTCACGAACACCACGAACAGCTGGTAGATGCGCCCGTAGAACGTCGTGATGTTGCGCCAGTACTCGCGGGAGTCGTAGCGCTCGGGCGACATCGACTGCGCCGAGTTCGCCGGGACGAGCAGCAGGTGCGCGCCGTCCTGGGTCGAGAGGAAGGCCACCTGCGGCTGCCAGGCGTCGTTGCAGATCAGCGTGGCCGCGCGGTGCCGACCGCCGCGCACCCCGTAGGCCCGGGAGTGCTGGCCGGGGAGGAAGTGCTTGCGCTCCTCGAAGGTGGCGTAGGTCGGCAGGTAGAGCTTGCGGTGGACGTGGACGAGGTGCCCGTCCTCGTAGTAGCCGGCGCTGTTGTAGGTGTGCAGGCCGTGGGTGCCCGCCTCCGGGTAGCCGAGGAGGATCCCGGCGCCGCCCGCGCGCTGCGAGAGCCGCAGCAGGCGGCGGTCGTCCGGGGAGACCGACAGGTCGTGGGTGACGTCGCCGATCTGGTACCCCGACAGCGCGAGCTCGGGGAAGACCACGAGGTCGGACTCGGCCTCGACGGCCTCCCCGATCACCCGCTCGGCGCGCTTGAGGTTGCCGTCGAGGTCGCCGAGGGTGGCGTCGGTCTGGGCCAGGGTGATCCGCACGATGGCTCCTCGGTCGCGGTCGGACGGCAGACGCGAGCGGAGCCGGGGGCAAGGCGCCTCCGGCCCCTCACCGCGGTCGGCGCGCCCGGCGCGCGAGCACGACCGCACCGACGACGAGGCCGCCGAGGCCGGCGGCCCCCACGGTGCCGATCAGCGCGACCGCGCGCGCCCCGGAGTGTGCATCCCCGCCTCCCGCCAGGTCGACCCGGCCCGGTCCGCCGCCCTCCGCGCCGCCCGCCGCGGCATCGGCCGGCCCCGACAGGGCGGCGACCGGGTCGACGATCCCGGCCCCGACGGCGTCGTCGCGGGACCCTCCCGCGCGCTCGGCGGTGGCGACGATCCGCGCCGTCACCTGCCGCGCCGACCAGGTCGGGAAGCGCGCGCGGACCAGCGCGGCGACCCCCGCGACGTAGGGCGACGCGAAGCTCGAGCCCTCGATCGGGGAGCCCGCGGGGTCGCCGGTGCCACCGGCGGGCTGGACGCGGTCGACGAGCCCGGCCCCGGTGGGTGAGAGGGACACCACGTCGGTCCCGGGGGCGGCCACCGACACCCACGCGCCACGCACGGTGCGCGGCGAGGGACGGCCGTCCTGCCCGACGTAGCCGACCGAGAGCACGTCGTCGCCGAACCAGGCGGGTGCCACGATCTGATCCTTCTCGGCTTGCCCCTCCGTTGCCCCCGACGGGTCGTCCTGGACGCACGCCCCCGAGCCGGCGTTGCCCGCCGCGGCGACCACGACGACGTCGCGGTCCACCGCCTCCCGCACCGCGGCCCGCAGCGGTGCGAGCACCCGCGGGGCCACCGCGACCGGCAGGCAGGCGGCCTCGGAGATGTTGACCACCGTCGCGCCGAGGTCCACCGCGTGCCGCACGGCCCGCGCGAGCGTGGTGACGTCCCCTGCACCGGGGCCGACGCGGCCGGCCACCGTCACCGTCGCGCTGCTCTGGCGGATCGCGAGGACCCGCGCCTCCGGGGCCACCCCGACGAACCCCGCGGGTCCCGACGACGGGTCCGGTGCGGCGGCGACGATGCCCGCGACGAGCGTGCCGTGCCCGTCGCAGTCGGCGGTCCCGGTGCCACCCGGCCCGACGAAGTCCCCGCCGTCGACGAGCCGCCCCGCCAGCCGCGGGTGGGGCGCCACCCCGGTGTCGATCACCGCGACGGTCTGGCCGGCCCCGCGGCCCCAGCGCCAGGCGTCGGCGATCCGCAGCCGGTCCTGCCCCCAGGGCCGGTGGGTCACCCCGGACCCGTCACTGCCGAGCGGGGACACGCACGCGACCCGCTGCGTCGCCCCCGGCAGGGGCGAGGGCGTCGGGTCGAGCCCGGCGAGCAGCCCTGCATCCGGCGGGGGCGGACCGGGGACGGCCGCCGCGGCCGCACCCGGCGCGAGCAGGGCGACGAGCGCGAGGGCCGCCGCACAGAACGCTCCCCCCGTCCCGGTCACGCGGCGAGCGTAGGACGCGGGGATCGTCCGGCGTGGCCGTTCCGCGCGACCCGTGGCCGCGAGCGTGACCGCGAGGTGGCGCGGCCGCCTAGGCTGGAGCCGTGCCCCGACCGGTCATCCTCACGGTGGACGACGACCCGGGGGTCTCCCGGGCCGTCGCGCGCGACCTCCGACGCGAGTACGGCGAACACCACCGCATCGTCCGTGCGGACTCCGGCGAGGCGGCCCTCGAGGCCCTGCGGGAGATCGCGCTGCGCGGCGAGCAGGTCGCCGTGATGCTCGCCGATCAGCGCATGCCGCGGATGAGCGGCGTCGAGTTCCTCGAGCAGGCGATGGACATCTTCCCGCGGGCCCGCCGCGTGCTGCTCACCGCGTACGCCGACACCGAGGCCGCGATCACCGCGATCAACGTCGTCGACCTCGACCACTACCTGCTCAAGCCCTGGGACCCGCCGGAGGAGAAGCTCTACCCTGTCGTCGACCAGTTGCTCGAGACCTGGCGGCGCACCCCGGACCGGCCCGCCACCGAGACCCGCATCATCGGCCACCGGTGGTCTGCGCGCTCCTACGAGCTGCGTGACCTGCTCGCCCGCAACCAGGTGCCCTTCCGCTTCCACCTCGCCGACGACCCGGAGGGGCACCGGCTGCTCGAGGCCGCGGACCTCGACGGCGCGCGCCTGCCCGTCGTCGTCACGGGCGAGGGCAAGGCCCTGATCGACCCGACCGACGCCGAGGTGGCCGAGGAGGCCGGGCTCGCCACCCACGCGATCGATGCGCTGTACGACCTCGCGGTCGTCGGAGGCGGCCCCGGCGGGCTCGGCGCCGCGGTCTACGGCGGGTCGGAGGGCCTGCGCACCGTCCTCGTCGAGTCGGTGGCCACCGGCGGGCAGGCGGGCACCTCGAGCCGGATCGAGAACTACCTGGGCTTCCCCGACGGCGTCTCGGGTGCGCAGCTGACCGACCGCGCGCGACGGCAGGCGGTGAAGTTCGGAGTGGAGATCCTCACGACGCGGACCGTCACCGGCCTCGCCGCCCGCGGCGGGGTCCGCCTCCTCACCTTCGACGACGGCAGCGAGATCGCCGCGCACGCCGTCGTGCTCGCCACCGGCGTCTCCTACCGCACCCTCGACGCCCCGGGCCTGACCGAGCTCGCCGGCCTCGGCGTCTACTACGGCGCCGCGACCACCGAGGCGCCGTCGTGCGAGGGCGAGACGGTCTACGTCGTCGGCGGCGCGAACTCCGCCGGCCAGGCCGCGATGAACTTCTCCCGGTACGCCGAGCGCGTCGTGATGCTCGTGCGCGGGCCGTCGCTGCAGGCCTCGATGTCGCAGTACCTCATCGAGCAGATCGAGGCCGTCGACGGCATCGAGGTCCGCACCTGCACCGAGGTGGTCGGCGCGGCCGGCGACGAGCACCTCGAGAAGCTGACGCTGCGGGACGGGAACAGCGGCGACGAGCACGTCCTCGACGCGCAGTGGCTCTTCGTGTTCATCGGCGCCGAGCCCCGGACCGACTGGCTCGACGGTGTCGTGGCCCGCGACGGCCGCGGGTTCGTCCTCTCGGGCCCGGACCTGCCGCTCGCGCCGGATTCGCGGGGCCCGTCGGGATGGGAACAGGACCGGGATCCGTTCCACCTGGAGACCTCCGTGCCCGGGGTGTTCGCCGTCGGCGACGTCCGGGGCGGGTCGGTGAAGCGCGTGGCCTCCGCCGTCGGCGAGGGCGCGATGGCGGTGAGCCTGGTGCACCGCTGGTTGGAGAACAGGTAGATGACCACCACCGAACGACCGGAACTGGACCCCGCGGCACTGCGGGAGCTCTTCCTCTTCGAGTCCCTCGACGACGACCAGCTCGCCTGGATCGCTGAGCACGCCGACGTCGTAGACGCCCCGGCGGGCGAGGACGTCTGCCGCGAGGGCGACCCGGCCCGCTGCTTCTGGGTCCTCTGCCGCGGGGAGATCGCGCTCATCCGGCTCTCCCGCGGCGACGAGGTCGAGATCAGCCGGTCCACCACTCCCGGGACCTACGGCGGGTCGACCGAGGCGTTCGTCCCCGGCGTCGAGCAGACCTACAAGCACACCCTGCGCGCCTGCTCCGACACGACGCTGCTCGCGCTGCCCGCCGCGGACTGGGCGGAGAAGCTGCGCGAGTGGTTCCCGCTCGCGATGCACCTGGTGGCGGGGCTGTTCATCGGGATGCAGCGCTCGTCGACGGCGATCGGGGAGCGGGAGCGCCTGCTCGCGCTCGGCTCGCTCTCGGCCGGCCTGACCCACGAGCTCAACAACCCGGCGGCGGCCGCCATCCGCGCCACCGAGTCGCTGCGCGACCGGGTGGCCGGCATGCGCCACAAGCTGGCGATGCTCGCCTCGGGGAAGCTCGACGGCGCCGTCGTCGCGCAGCTGGTCGACCTGCAGGAGGAGGCGGTGCTGGGGGTCGCCACCGCGCCCGAGCTCACCGCCATGCAGACCTCCGACGCCGAGGACGAGATCGGCGACTGGCTCGCCGACCGCGAGGTCGACGGCGCCTGGGACCTCGCCGCGGTGCTGGTCGCGGGCGGCCTCGACGCCGAGTGGCTCGGCAAGGTCGAGCGGACGGTGCCCGACGGCACGCTCGGGGCGGCCGTGCGCTGGATCGCCTACGCCGTCGAGACCGAGACCCTCATGGGCGAGATCACGGACGCCACGGCGCGGATCGGCACGCTGGTCAACGCCGCCCGGCAGTACTCGCAGCTCGACCGGGCGCCGTACCAGGCCTCGGACCTGCGGGTGCTGCTCAAGTCGACGCTCACGATGCTCTCGCGCAAGCTCGAGGGGATCGAGCTGGTCAAGGACTTCGACCCCGACCTGCCGCAGGTGCCGTGCTACCCGGCCGAGCTCAACCAGGTCTGGACCAACATCGTCGACAACGCGGTCGCGGCGATGGGTGGCTCCGGGACGCTGACGGTGCGGACCCGGCGGGAGTCGGACACGGCGATCGTCGAGATCTCCGACACCGGCCCCGGCATCCCCGACGACGTCCGGCCCCGGATCTTCGAGCCGTTCTTCACGACGAAGGACGTCGGCCAGGGCACCGGCCTGGGCCTGGACATCTCGTGGCGCATCGTCGTCAGCAAGCACCACGGGGACATCCGCGTGCACACCTCGTCGGCGGGGACGACCTTCGAGATCCGCCTGCCGATCAGCTGAGCTGTCGCGTAACCGCCACGTCACATTTGGTTACATGAGCTAAACAAACGGGGTAGCCAGGTCCTGTCGACGACGACAGGAGGCACGGCCCATGTGTGGCATCGCAGGAACGGTCGACTTCACCGGGAACTTCGACGACGACCCGGCCGCGCGCGAGGTCGCGCGGGCCATGACCGAGACGATGGCCTGCCGCGGGCCGGACGACGAAGGTCTCTGGACGACGGGGCACGCCGCGCTCGGCCACCGCCGGCTCGCGATCATCGACGTGCCCGGCGGGCACCAGCCGATGGTGCTCGACGACCCGCTGACCGGCGAGACGCGCCTGGCGATCGTCTACTCCGGCGAGGTCTACAACTTCACCGAGCTGCGCGAGGAGCTCCGGGGCGAGGGCCACCGCTTCCGCACCGGCTCCGACACCGAGGTCATCCTCCACGGCTGGCTGCAGTGGGGCGAGGACGTCGTGACGCGCCTCAACGGCATGTTCGCGTTCGCGCTGTGGGACGTCCGCGCCGACGAGCTGTTCCTCGTCCGCGACCGCATGGGCATCAAGCCGCTCTACTACTACCCGACGCCGGACGGGGTGCTGTTCGGCTCCGAACCGAAGGCGATCCTCGCCCACCCGCGCGCCGAGGCCGTCGTCGACCTCGACGGACTGCGGGAGCTGCTCTCGCACGTCAAGACGCCCGGCCACGGCGGCTACCGCGGCATGCACGAGGTCCGCCCGGGCTCGCTGGTCCGCGTCCGGCGCGAGGGCCTCACGGTCCGGCGCTACTGGCAGCTCGAGGCGCTCGAGCACACCGACGACCGCGACACCACGGTCGCCCACGTCCGCGAGCTGCTCGACGACATCGTCTCCCGCCAGCTGATCTCCGACGTGCCGCTGTGCTCGCTGCTCTCCGGCGGGCTCGACTCCTCGGCCATCACCGCGCTGGCCGCCCAGCAGCTGCGCGACGCCGGCGGCGGGCCGGTCCGGTCGTTCTCGGTCGACTTCGTCGGCTACGAGGACTCCTTCGCCGCCGACCCGATGCGTGACACCCCCGACGGCCCGTACGTGCGGGAGCTCGCCGAGTACGTCGCTGCCGACCACGAGGCGATCACGCTCTCCAACGACGACCTCACGGACCCGAAGGCCCGCGCCGCGGTGCTGCGGGCGCGTGACCTGCCGCTCTCGCTCGGCGACATGGACACCTCGCTGTACCTGCTGTTCAAGGCGATCCGGGGCCGGTCGACCGTGGCGCTGTCCGGGGAGTCAGCCGACGAGGTGTTCGGCGGCTACCGCTGGTTCCACGACGAGGCCGCCGTCATGGCCGACACCTTCCCGTGGATGGCGGCGCAGTCGAGCCCCCTGGACCTCGAGCGCAGCTTCTTCGACCCCGACCTGCTCAAGGCGCTGGACCTGAAGGAGTACGTCGCGCAGTCCTACCGCGACGCGCTCGCCGAGGTGCCCCACGTCGACGGCGTCTCGGCGCAGGAGCGCCGGATGCGCGAGATCTGCTACCTGCACCTCACCCGCTTCGTCCAGATCCTGCTCGACCGCAAGGACCGCATGTCGATGGCGAGCGGCCTCGAGGTCCGGGTGCCGTTCTGCGACCACCGGCTCGTGCAGTACGTGTTCAACACCCCGTGGTCGCTCAAGACCTTCGACGGCCGGGAGAAGTCGCTGCTGCGCGCCGCGACCAAGGACGTCCTGCCCGCCTCGATCGTCGGGCGCGTGAAGAGCCCGTACCCCTCCACGCAGGACCCGGGCTACGAGAAGGCGGTCCGCGGCGACCTGGCCGACCTCGTCGCCGACCGCGACGCCCCGGTCCGCCGGCTGATCGACCCGGAGAAGATCCGGGAGGCGGTGGACGCGCCGACGGAGTCGGGGACGAGCCTCGAGGTCGACCGGTCGCAGATGGAGAACGTGCTGCAGCTCAACGCCTGGATGGAGCGCTACTCGCCGACCGTCGAGACCAGCTGAGGGCGCCCCCCGGTCGCCGTGGGGCAGCACGGCGACCGGGAGGCGCGGGAACCCCGTGCGGCCGGGCGCGGTCGGTCGCACGGGGTGTCGTGAGGCGCGTCGTCGCGCCACGGAGGTCGGCCGGCCTCTCGGGGCGTCGTGTGTGTAACGCCCCGGGAGCCGACGACGATGCGGGCGATCCGCGCCCTCTCGATCGCTTCGCACGACAGCCTCTCGCGGTTCGCCCGGTCGGGTCGCTGACACGATGGGGGCACAATCCGTGGGGTGAGTGCAGAAGCACCGGTGCAGGAGACGGCCGTGACCCCCTCGGGCGGGGCCGGGCTCATGGGGCTCGGCGACGACGAGGGCAAGCGCCAACGCCTGCGGCGGATGAAGGTCGTGGCGACGGCGTTCCTCGTCGGGGCGGCCGTCGTGTGGATCGTCTTCCTGGCCTGGGAGCGCCACGGCGGCCCGGCCTTCACCGGCTACGTCCGGGCGGCCGCCGAGGCGGGGATGGTCGGCGCGTTCGCCGACTGGTTCGCCGTCACCGCCCTCTTCCGCCACCCCCTCGGGCTGAAGATCCCCCACACCGCGATCATCCCGCGCAAGAAGGACCAGCTCGGGGAGAGCCTGTCCGACTTCGTCGGCGAGAACTTCCTCTCGGTGCCCGTGGTCAGCGAGAGGCTGCGCTCGGCCCGGATCGCGCACCGCACCGGGGCGTGGCTCTCGCGGCGGGAGAACGCCGAGCGGGTCACGGGCGAGGCCGCGACCGTCGTGCGCGGCGCCGTCGCGGTGCTCCGGGACGACGAGGTCCAGGCGGTCATCGAGCAGACCGTGACGCGTCGCGTCGTCGCGCAGCCGTGGGGGCCGCCGATGGGGCGCCTGCTCGAGGGGATCCTCGAGGACGGCTCCCACCGCCGCATGGTCGACCTGATCTGTGACCGCGCCTACGACTGGGTGCGAGTCAACCACGACACCGTGATGTCCCTGGTCAGCAAGCAGGCGCCGAGCTGGTCGCCGCGCTTCGTCGACGGCCTGATCGGCGACCGGCTCTACGCCGAGGCGCTCTCCTTCGCCTGGGCGGTCAAGTCCGACCAGGACCACCCGCTGCGCAAGGCGATCGACCGGTTCCTCACCAGCTTCGCCGGCGACCTGCAGTTCGAGCAGGAGACCATCGAGCGCGTCGAGTCGATCAAGATGCAGCTCCTCGCGCACCCCGACGTGCAGGGCCTGGTCAGCAAGGCCTGGGCGACGGCCAAGGCGATGATCCTCGACGCCGCCGAGGACCCGTCGAGCGAGCTGCGCCGCCGCGTGACCGACGGCGTGAGCCGCTTCGGCGAGCGGATGGTGCTCGACGAGGGCCTGCGCGACAAGGTCGACAGCTGGATCGTCGACGCCGCCTCGTACGTGGTCACCCGCTACGCGCCGGAGATCACCGGGCTGATCTCCGACACCGTGAAGCGGTGGGACGGGCCCGAGACCTCCCGCAAGATCGAGCTCCAGGTCGGGCGCGACCTGCAGTTCATCCGGATCAACGGCACGGTCGTCGGCGCCCTGGCGGGGCTGATCATCTACACCGTGGGGGTGTTCGCCGTCGGCTGATCGGGCTTGCGATGGGTGAACGGCCCTATCGGCGTGCTCCCCTCGACCTGACGTCTGACGCCAGGAACGTGCCGTTGCTTCCGTCCCGGCCGGCCGGTTCTAGAGCGCGGCGCCGATGACGAGGCCGAGCGCCGCCGCACCGAGCCCGGCGAAGGTCTGGACCACGACGTCGAGCACGGCGTGGGTCCGCTCGCCTGCCTCGGCCAGGCGCACCGTCTCGTACCCGAGCGTCGACCACGTCGAGAGTCCGCCGCAGAAGCCGGTCCCGACGGCGGCCGTCACCACCGACCCCGACGAGGCCCCGACGACGACGCCCAGGACCAGCGAGGCCACCAGGTTCACCGTGACCGTCCCCCAGGGGAACGAGGTCCCGTGCGCGGACTGCACCGTGCGGTCGGTGAGGTAGCGCAGCGGGGCGCCGACGGCGGCGCCGAGGACCACCCAGAGCGCGGTCACCCCCGGACCCCCCGCGTCGTCGCGCGGGCCAGGGCGAGGCCGAGCGCCGCGGCGCCGACCGACCCGAGCGCCGTCGCCGCCAGGTAGCCGAGCGCGGTGCCGAGGTGTCCACCGGCCAGCAGCTGCTGGCTGTCCACCGCGAACGTCGAGAACGTGGTGAACCCGCCGAGGACGCCGACGCCGAGGAACGGGCGCACCAGCGGGTGGGCCTCGCGGACCTCGGCGACGTGGACGACGAGCACGCCCATGAGCAGGCACCCGACGACGTTGATGAGCAGGGTCGCCGTCGGGAACCCGCCGTGCGGGGTGGGCCAGGCGAGCCCGATGCCCCAGCGGGCGAGGGCACCGAGCGCGCCGCCCACGGCGACCGCCGCGACGGCGGCGCCCTGGCCGCGCAGGACGGGCGTGCCGGGTTCGCGGCCGGCGATGACGTCGTCGGCGATCTCCGGATCGTGCTCGTGGCTCACGGCGGCTCCCTGGGCGCGGTCGGGCACCGACCCCGTCACCTGGGCCGGTTCGTCGAGCTCCAGGGACCGTTGGCGCCCGGTCGGCGCGGTTGTCGGCGGGCCCCACCGCCATCTCCGAGAACGCTAGCGCGCGCGTCGTCGCAGCGCACAGAGGTGATCTCCGCGAATGTGCGACACGCCACGCCACCTGCGCAATCAGGGCGCTTGCATCAGCTAGCACTCGTGTTAGCGTGGGTGTCAGCCGGCATCGGAGGCCGATGGTCCGGCACAGACCGGCACCGCCTCCGGTGCGACCGGGCGGGCGGCCACGAGGGCCGCCGACGCCCGACGTCACACGTCTCCGTCCGATCCAGGAGTGATCATCATGGCCGTCACGTTCCCCACCAAGTTCGACGTCCGCGAGGCCCGCGACCAGGCGAGCAAGGCCGTCGCCGACGCGGTCGACCCGCTGCGCGCGCCGTCGCTGGCGCTGCTGGGCCTCGGCGACTACG
>NZ_DASXJD010000227.1:0-82989 GCF_036497585.1 Actinomycetospora sp.
GCGGTTCCGCCCCCTCGGCCGCGTCCGGCGCCCCGAGCAGGCCGCGGACGAGGTCCGTGCCGACCAGCCCCGTCCCGACCAGGTCCGTCCCGACCAGGCCCGTCCCGACGGGGTCCCGACGGAGCACGCACCGCGCCCCGACGTGCCGGCGCCGCGCTCCGGGGCGTTCCCCCCGCCGGGCTACGCACGGGGGCCGATGCCGCCCGCCCCGCCCACGACTCCGGTGCGCACCGCCCCGGCGCCGGGTGCTCCCGGACCGGGCTACGGCTACGGGCCGCTGCCCCCGCCCGCGGCGCGGCCCGCCCCGGCAGGCGCGGCCCCCACGGGCTACGTGCCGTGGAGCGCGGTCACCGTCGCCTGGTGGAGCGCCGTCGCGGTGCTCGCGGGCGGGGTCGTCGGCGGCGCCATCGGCGTGCTGTCGCTGCTGCTGCCGGCCTGAGCCCCCCGGGCGCACATCGTCGTCTCACGCGCGGCCAGTACCGTGGTCGACGTGCCGCCCGCCGACGCCACCACGTACCTCGCCCTCGGGCCGCAGTGGTTGGACCCGAGCTACATCATCTCCAGCCTCGGCCCCTGGGCGTTGCTGGGCGTGGCCCTCATCATCTTCGCCGAGTGCGGTCTGCTCGTCGGGTTCTTCCTGCCCGGTGACTCACTGCTCTTCATCACGGGCCTCGCGGCCACCACCGGCCTCATCGGGGCCCCACTGTGGCTGGTGTGCGCGGTGCTCGCCGTGGCCGCGTTCGCGGGCAACGTGTGCGGCTACTACATCGGCCGTGCCGCCGGCCCGGCGATCTTCGACAAGCCGAACTCCCGCCTGTTCAAGCGCGAGAACGTCGACCGGACCCAGAAGTTCTTCGACAAGTACGGCAACCGGGCCATCGTGCTCGGCCGGTTCGTGCCCATCGTGCGGACCTTCATCACGGTCATGGCGGGCGTCGGGCGCATGGCGGCCCGCCGGTTCCTGGTGTTCTCCGCGATCGGCGCGGTGGCCTGGGCCGTCGGCGTGACGCTGCTCGGGGCGGTGCTCGGCCAGTTCGACGTCGTGAAGAACAACATCGAGGCGATGCTGATCCTGGTCGTCCTGCTCTCCCTCGTCCCCATCGGGATCGAGGCCCTGCAGGCCCGCCGCGAGCGCAAGCTCGGGGCCTCGCACCTGGCCGAGGAGACCCTCGACGGCGCGAACGACGACGCGCCGACCACCCGGATCCCGCGCCCGCCGCAGCGCTGAGCTCAGGTCGCGTGGGCGCGCACCCACGCGTGCATGACGATCCCAGCCGCCACTCCCGCGTTGATCGACCGGGTGGAGCCGAACTGCGCGATCGACACCACCCGGTCCGCCGCGGCGGCCGCCTCCGGGGTGAGCCCGGGACCCTCCTGCCCGAAGAGCAGGACGCACCGGCGCGGGAGCTCGGTGGTCTCCAGCGGCTCCGCGCCGGGCCCGTTCTCGACCGCGACCACCGTGAGCCCCTCGGCGCGGGCCCAGGCGGCGAGATCGGCGACGTCCGGGTGGTGCATGACGTGCTGGTACCGGTCGGTGACCATCGCACCTCGCCGGTTCCAGCGGCGTCGTCCGACGATGTGCACCGCCGCGGCCAGGAACGCGTTGGCGGTGCGCACGACGGTTCCGATGTTCGCGTCGTGGCGCAGGTTCTCGATCGCGACGTGGAAGGGGTGCCGGCGGCCGTCGAGGTCGGCGACGATCGCCTCCCGCCGCCAATACCGGTACCGGTCGACGACGTTGCGCCGGTCACCGGCCCTGAGCAGCTCCGGATCCAGCCGCGGGTCCGCCGGCCACGCCTCGGGCCCGCCGGGCCACGGGCCGACGCCGACCTCCCCGGCGCTCCACTCGGTGGGTCCGGGAGCGTCCTCGCCGGGGTCGGTCACCCCAGGCCGAGGTCGGCGAGGCCGAGCAGCGAGCGGTAGGGCACGCCGCGCCCCTCGATGACCTCGGCCGCGCCGGTGGCCCGGTCCACGATCGTCGCGACGCCCACGACCTCGGCGCCTGCCTCCCGCAGCGCGTCCAGCGCCGTCACGGGGCTGTCGCCGGTGGTCGAGGTGTCCTCCACGACGAGGACGCGCCGGCCGGCCACGTCGGGTCCCTCGATCCGCCGCTGCATGCCGTGGGCCTTGGCCTCCTTGCGCACGACGAACGCGTCCACCGGCGGTCCGGGGGCGTGCATGATCGCCGCGCCCACCGGGTCGGCGCCCATCGTCAGCCCCCCGGCAGCGTCGTAGGACCAGTCCGCCGTCATCTCCCGCAGCAGGCGGCCGATCAGCGGAGCGGCCTCGTGGTGGAGGCTGATCCGCCGCATGTCGACGTAGTAGTCGGCCTCCCGGCCTGACGACAGCGTGACGCGGCCGTGCACGACGGCGAGCTCGCGGGCCAGGGCGGCGAGACGGTCGCGGGCGGCGGGATCCACGTCCGGGCCGCCGCCGACGGCGGCCCGCGTGGTCGTGGCGTCGCTCATGGGCGCCATTGTCCGCCCGAGACGGACACGGGTCCGCTCAGCCCCGGCCGGAGGCGCTGCGCCGGGCGAGCCGCTGGACGAGCCGCAGCGGGGCGAGCCGGCTGCCGGCCACGATCGCCTTGTACACCGCACTCGGCACCGAGAGCTCCCGGCGCCGGTCGAAGTCGGCGAGCGCGTCGGCCACCACCCGGTCGGCCTCCAGCCACAGGAACCCCGGGCCGGGCCGGCCCTGCCCGAGCCGCTGGTGGAACTCGGTCTTCGTGTAGCCCGGGCACAGGGCCATGACGTGCACCCCGGTGCCGTACACCGACATGAAGAGGTTCTGCGAGAGCGCGGTGACGTAGGCCTTGCCCGCGCCGTAGACCGAGCCGCGGCCGGGCAGGAACCCCGCCACGCTCGACAGGTTGACGACTCCACCCCGGCCGCGGGCGAGACCATGCCCGGCAGCGCGGCCCGGCACAGCAGCATCACGGCGGTGACGTTGACCTCGTGGTTGGCCGCGAGCACGGCCGGGGCGGTCTTGGTGAACTCGCCCGCCGTGCCGTAGCCGGCGCTGTTGACGAGCAGGTCGACCGGGGCCTCGTCGTCGCCGGGCTCGGCGAGGCGGCGCTCGACGCGGGCGCGCGCGGCCGGGTCGGCGAGGTCGGCGACGAGGACCTGCGTCCGGGCGCCGCGCTCCCCGAGCCGCCGGGCCAGCGCGTCGAGGCGGGCCTCGTCGCGCGCCACGAGCACGAGGTCGTACCCCCGGCCCGCGAGCTGCTCGGCGAACTCGGCGCCGATCCCCGAGCTGGCGCCGGTCACGAGCGCGACCGGCCGGGTGATCGTCCCTGTCATCGCCCGCGGAACGGGCCGCTGCGCCAGGTGGCGCCCTTCGACGACCGCGGGCCCTCCGACGGCGCGTCGGAACCGGGGTCGTCCTGCTCGAGGTCGTAGGGGATGTCGCCCGGGCGGTCGCGGTGGGTGGGCTCCGAGCCGCCGCGGGTGAAGGGGCCCGAGTCCTCGTCGCCCGAGGCGAACCGCTCCAGCTCCTCGTCGTACTCGAGGTCCTCGTCCTCGTCGCGGGCACCGGCGGTCCGGCCCGCTCCCCGGCCCGGTCCGCGACCGCCGAGGGTGGTGGTCGGGGCCTCGTCCGTGGCGCGCGGCACCGTCGTGGTCGGTGCCTCGTCCTCGCGGGTGCCGCGCCCCGTCGTCGTCGGGGCCTCGTCGACGGCGGGGCCCTCGCGCGCCCGCCCGGCGACGACGGCCGTCGGGGCCTCGTCGGCGGGGCTGCCGGCGGCGCCGGACCCGGGCGAGCCGCCGCCCTCGACGGCCTCCTTGATCGCAGCGGACACGTCGACCAGCGACTCGATGAGGCCCTCGACACGGTCCGGGGCGGCCTCGGGCTCGATCGACGCCAGCACCCAGGTGTCCTCGGCCCACACCAGCGGGACGTCGGCGCCCACCCGGTCGGCCGCGTCGGTGACCTGACGGGTCAGCAGCTTGCGGCCCTCGAGGGCGTTGCTGACGAACGCGTAGCGGCGCCCGACCTGCCCGAGGTTGTCCAGCTCGTCGTCGTCGGGCCGGGGCGACTCGGGCAGCCGCAGCTCGATCGCGACCGGCACCGCGATCGTGCCCCGCACCGCCGCGACCGTCGCGACGGTCACGCCGTCCTGCTCCTGATCGAAGATGCAGCCCAGCCGGCGACCGCCGGGGCCGGGCACCGCGCCGGTGGCGACGTCGTACGCCGCCCGGGGGCCCTCGCCGCGCAGCGTGCCGTAGCGCCAGGCGTGCGGCGGCGAGGACAGCGCGTCGGTGAACTCCCAGCCCTTCGCCGCCGCCCAGTCACGCCGGCCGTTGCCCCGGCGGGACGGGCGCGCGCGGTCGTACCAGAGCAGCAGCGCGCCGCCGGCTGCGGCGACGAGCGCCACGACGAACCAGATCCAGGCAGGCACCCGGCGAGCGTACGGCCTGCCCCCGACCCCACCGGCGGACGACACTCGGGGCGCGGTCGCCTTTCTCTCCGGCGACGCGCCTGCTCAGGGGCGGTGCCGGCGCGGTTAGGGTCGATCGGGTGAGCGCCACCCTCGTCGCGCGGGGCGTCTCGGCCACGCACGGCGCCCGGACGATCTTCTCCGCGCTCGACCTCACCGTCTCCCCGGGCGACGTCGTCGGCCTCGTCGGGGCCAACGGCGCGGGCAAGTCCACCCTGCTGCGCATCCTCGCCGGGCGCACGGCGCCGGACACCGGCACCGTCGAGCTCGCGCCGCCCACGGCCACCGTCGGGTACCTGCCCCAGGAGCCGGCGCCACGGCCCGGTGAGACGGTCGCGGGGTTCCTCGCCCGCCGGACCGGGGTCGGCGCTGCGCAGGCGGAGCTGGACGCCGCCACCGCGGCGCTCGGCGAGGGCGAGGCGGGCGCCGACGAGCGCTACGCCGACGCGCTCGAGCGCTGGCTCGCCCTCGGCGGGGCCGACCTGGAGGAGCGCGTCCCGGCGGTCGCCGAGGACCTCGGGCTCGCCCTGGCCGACGGGACGCCGATGACGGCGCTGTCGGGCGGCCAGGCGGCGCGGGTGAACCTGGCGGCGCTGCTCCTCGCCCGCTTCGACCTGTTCCTGCTCGACGAGCCGACCAACGACCTCGACCTCGCCGGCCTGGAGCGCCTGGAGCGCTTCGTGCGGGGACTGCGCGCCCCGACGGTGCTGGTCAGCCACGACCGCGAGTTCCTGGCGCGGACCGTCACCGAGGTGGTCGAGCTCGACCTCGCCCAGCAGCAGGTGGCGCGCTACGGCGGCGGGTACGAGGCGTACCTGGTGGAGCGGGAGGTGGCCCGCCGACACGCGCGCGAGGCCTACGACGAGTACGCGGACAAGCGCGAGGCCCTCACGTCGCGGATGCACGAGCAGCGCAACTGGCTCGAGCACGGCGTCCGGAACGCCCGCCGCAAGGGCGCGAAGGCCGACTCGGACAAGAACGCCCGCAAGTTCCGCGCGGAGGCCACCGAGAAGCAGGCCTCGAAGGTCTCGCAGACCCAGCGGCGGATCGAGCGGCTCGAGGTCGTCGAGGAGCCCCGCAAGGAGTGGGAGCTGCGGATGGCGATCGCGGCGGCCCCGCGGTCGGGGACGGTGGTGGCGTCCCTGTCCGGGGCGGTGGTGTGGCGGGGCCCGTTCCGGCTGGGGCCGGTGACGCTGCAGCTCGACTACGGCGATCGGGTGGCGGTGACCGGCGCCAACGGCGCGGGGAAGACGACGCTGCTCGCCCTGCTGCTGGGCCGGCTGGCCCCCGACGCCGGGTCGGCATCGCTGGGGTCCGGGGTCGTCGTCGGGGAGGTGGACCAGGCGCGGGAGGTGCTGTCGTCCGGGACGTCGCTCCTGGATGCCTTCTCCCGCGAGCCCGAGGTCGACCGGTGGCCCACCGCCGAGGTGCGGACCCTGCTCGCGAAGTTCGGGCTCGGCGCCGAGCACGTGCACCGCAGCGCCGACTCGCTCTCCCCCGGCGAGCGCACCCGCGCCGCGCTCGCCCTCCTGCAGGCCCGGGGGGTCAACCTGCTGGTGCTCGACGAGCCGACCAACCACCTCGACCTCCCCGCGATCGAGCAGCTGGAGTCGGCGCTCGCCGCGTACGAGGGGACCCTGCTGCTGGTCACCCACGACCGCCGGATGCTCGCGGCGGTGTCGACGACGCGGCACTGGCACGTCGAGGCCGGGCAGGTGCGGGAACTCTGAACCGACCGAAGGGCACCCTCGCTCAGATGGATCGAGCGAAGGTGCCCCTCGGTCGGAATCCGGGCCGGGCCGGCGGTTCCGGCGAGGGGCGCCCTCGGCCGATCTAGTCGACCGAAGGTGCCCTTCGCTCGGAAAACCGGGGGCCGGCCCTACTCGGCCCGCGACACCGTGAGCGTGCCCGCCCCGACGTCGGCGTCCTTGTCGAGGTCGACCCGCACGGTGTCGCCCTCACGGACCTCGCCGCCGAGGAGCTCGCGGGCGAGCTGGTCCCCGATCGCGGACTGCACCAGCCGGCGCAGCGGCCGCGCCCCGTAGACGGGGTCGAAGCCCTGCAGCGCCAGCCACTCCTTCGCGGCCTCGCTGACCTCCAGGGTGAGCCGGCGACCGGCGAGTCGGGAGGCCAGCCGCTGCACCTGGATGTCGACGATCGACGTCAGCTCCTCGGTCGAGAGCGCGTGGAACACCACGACGTCGTCGAGCCGGTTGAGGAACTCGGGCTTGAAGGAGCGCTTGACGACCTCCATGACCCGCTCGCGTCGCCCGGCGTCGTCGAGCGACGGGTCGGTCAGCGCCGCCGAGCCGAGGTTCGAGGTCAGCACGAGGATCGTGTTGCGGAAGTCGACCGTGCGGCCCTGGCCGTCGGTGAGGCGGCCGTCGTCGAGGACCTGCAGGAGCACGTCGAAGACGTCCGGGTGGGCCTTCTCCACCTCGTCGAGCAGCACCACCGAGTACGGCCGGCGCCGGACGGCCTCGGTGAGCTGGCCGCCCTGGTCGTAGCCGACGTAGCCGGGGGGCGCCCCGACGAGCCGCGCGACCGAGTGCTTCTCGCCGTACTCGCTCATGTCGATGCGGATCATGGCCCGCTCGTCGTCGAACAGGAACGCCGCCAGCGCCTTGGCCAGCTCGGTCTTGCCGACCCCGGTGGGCCCGAGGAAGAGGAACGAGCCGGTCGGCCGGTCCGGGTCGGAGACGCCGGCCCGGGTGCGGCGCACCGCGTCGGACACCGCGCGCACCGCCTCGGCCTGGCCGACGACGCGGCGGCCGAGCTCGTCCTCCATGCGCAGCAGCTTCTGGGTCTCGCCCTCGAGCAGGCGCCCCGCCGGGATGCCGGTCCAGGCGGAGACGACGTCGGCGACGTCGTCGGGCCCGACCTCCTCCTTGAGCATGACGGGGCCGGCAGCGGCCGAGGCCTCGTCGGCGGCCTCGAGCTCCTTCTCCAGGGCCGGGATCCGGCCGTAGCGCAGCTCGGCGACCTTGGCGTAGTCACCGTCGCGCTCGGCGCGCTCGGACTCCCCGCGCAGCGCCTCGAGCTGCTCCTTGAGGTCGCGGGCGGAGTTGATGGACTCCTTCTCGCCGGTCCAGCGGGCAGTCAGCGCGTCGAGCTCCTCGCGCTTCTCGGCCAGCTCGGCGCGCAGCGCGACCAGCCGGTCGGCCGACGCGGCGTCGGACTCCTTGGCCAGCGCCATCTCCTCGATCTCGAGGCGGCGCACGGCGCGCTCCACCTCGTCGATCTCCACCGGCCGCGAGTCGATCTCCATGCGCAGCCGCGAGCTGGCCTCGTCGACGAGGTCGATCGCCTTGTCGGGCAGGAACCGCGCGGTGATGTAGCGGTCGGAGAGGGTGGCGGCGGCGACGAGCGCGGCGTCGGTGATGCGCACGCCGTGGTGGACCTCGTAGCGCTCCTTGAGCCCGCGCAGGATCCCGACGGTGTCCTCGACGGACGGCTCCCCGACGAGGACCTGCTGGAAGCGGCGCTCCAGCGCCGGGTCGGACTCGATGTGCTTGCGGTACTCGTCGAGCGTCGTCGCGCCGACCATCCGCAGCTCGCCGCGCGCGAGCATGGGCTTGATCATGTTGCCGGCGTCCATCGCGGACTCGCCGGTCGCGCCGGCGCCGACGATGGTGTGCAGCTCGTCGATGAAGGTGATGACCTGGCCGGCCGAGTCGGTGATCTCACCCAGCACGGCCTTCAGCCGCTCCTCGAACTCCCCGCGGTACTTGGCGCCCGCGACCATCGAGCCGAGGTCGAGCGCGACGACCTTCTTGTCCCGCAGCGACTCGGGGACGTCGCCCGCGACGATGCGCTGCGCGAGGCCCTCGACGATCGCGGTCTTGCCGACGCCGGGCTCGCCGATGAGCACCGGGTTGTTCTTCGTGCGCCGCGACAGCACCTGCACCACGCGCCGGATCTCGGCGTCCCGCCCGACGACGGGGTCGAGCGCGCCGGAGCGGGCACGCTCGGTGAGATCCTGGCCGTACTTCTCCAGGGCCTGGAAGGTGCCCTCGGGGTCGGCCGAGGTGATGCGCCCCGAGCCCCGGACCTTGCCGAAGGCCTCCTGCAGCGCCTCGGGGGTGGCGCCGTGACGCTTGAGGATCTCGCTCGTGCGCCCGCCCGCGGCGGCGGCACCGACCAGCAGGTGCTCGGTGGAGACGTACTCGTCGCCCATGTCGGCGGCCAGCTGCTGGGCGTGGGTCAGCACGCGCGCCGAGTCGCCGTCGAACTGCGGCGCGGACACGTTGGACCCGGTCGCGCTCGGCATCGAGGCGATCAGCCGTTCGATCTCTCCGCGGACCGCCGCGGGGTCGGCCGACACCGCCTTGAGCAGCGGCGTGGTGATGCCGTCGGTCTGGTCGAGGAGGGCGACGACGAGGTGGGCCGGGGACACCTGCGGGTTCCCCGACGCGGTGGCGGTGCGGACCGCGGCGGACACCGCCTGCTGGGTGCGCGTCGTCGGCGAGAAGTCCATCTGCGTGGCCTTTCTGGTGACCCGGTGGTGGCCGGGTCTCGCGTGCTGGTGATCGTGCGGGGTCGGGGGGTGGGTCGGTCCTCGACGCGCCGGGACGCGTGCTCGGTGACCCTTCTCCCGGGGCAACGCCCCGAGAGTTGAGTCTCTTCCGCTCAACTCATGGTGGTTTCGACGTTCCGGACATCCCGGTCAGCACTGTGAGTGACGATTCGGGGACGGTTGGCTGTCGCGCGGCACGCTCTGTCATGATGGCCCCGACCCAGGCGAGGGACGGGACTTCGCCGGGCGACGAGGGGAGTTCGGCATGTCGGCGGAAGCTGCCGAGCCGATCGGCCCAGCCGTGCCGAGGGGTAGGGCTGTGCGCGAGGGCACGAGCGGGGACGAGGCCCCCGCCCGCGCCGAGCGCCCCGCCGACCCCCCACCGCCCGCCGGCCCCGTGCCCCCGGCCAGTGGGTCCGAGCCCGGCCGTGTGCTGCGTCTGGTCCCGGCCGCGGCCCGCCCCACCGCTCTGGCTCCGCCGCCCACGGTGCCCCCGCCCCCCGAGGCACCGCCGACCGCCCCGCTGCCCTCGCCCGCTCCGCGCACGGTGGCGTCCGCCCCGCGCCAGGTCCCCGACGACGCCCGAACCACCATCGTGCCGCGGGTCCCCGCGGAGCCCGCACCCGACGAGGCCCCCGCTCCCGAGGCCCCGGCCCCCGAGGCCCCGGCCCCCGAGGAGCAGGCCCCCGAGGAGCAGGCCCCCGAGGCCCTCACCCGCGAGGTCCCGGCCGCCGGTCCCGCCGAGCAGCCCCGGCCGACCCGGGCCGAGCCCGCGCCGACCGCCGCGGCCCCCGCGGTCCGCCCCGGCGTCACGACCCCCCTGACGGCGCCGCGCTCCGACGTGGCCCTGGCCGGCGAGGCCGTGCGCGCCATCTGGTCCCGCCTCGACGACCAGGAGGCCGACCTCGCGCACTGGTTCGCGGCGCTGCTGTTCAGCCTCGCACCCGGGCTGCGCGCGCAGTTCCCCACCCAGGCCGACCGCGCGGCACGGCGCCTGCTGCGGGCGGCGATCGCCGCGATGTCCGCGGTCGACCGGCCGCAGGAGCTCGCGGCCGCGGTCGGCGGGCTGGCCAAGGAGACCCGCGCGCTGGGCCTCGACGCGACCGCCGACGAGCCCGTCGGCGTCGCCCTCGTCGGGGCGGTGCGGGAGTTCGCCGGCGAGCTGTGGGCGCCGGGCGCCGACGCCGCCTGGGTCCTGGCGTACTCGCTGGCGGCCGAGCCCGCCCGACGTCGGGCGGCGACCCTGCCCGGCGTCGTCACCGGCACCGTCGTGGCCCACCGGCGGCTGAGCTGGGACCTCGCCGTCGTGACGGTCGCGCCCGACACCCTCGTCGACTACCGGCCCGGGCAGTGGGTCACCGTCGAGGTGCCGCAGCGCCCGCGGATGTGGCGGCGTCTGACGCCCGCCGGGGCGCCCCGCGCGGACGGCCACCTCGAGTTCCACGTGCGGGCGGTGCAGGGTGGCTGGGTCAGCCGCAGCATCGTCGCGCACAGCCAGTGCGGAGAGCGCTGGAACATCGGGCCCGCCGAGGGCGACCTCACCGCCGACGCCGCCGCCGAGCGGGAGCTGCTCGTCGTCGCGGGCGGCACGGGTGCCGCCGTCGCGCTGGCGCTCTGCGAGGACCTCCACGCCCAGGCCGCCCGGGGCGTCGACGTCCGACCCACCACGGTCGTCGTCGGCGGCCGGACCCCGGAGGACCTGCACTCGCTGGACCACTTCGCCGTGATCGCCGAGGACGCGCCGTGGCTGGCCGTGGTGGGGGCCTGCGAGTCCGACCCGCTGGACCTCGAGCTCGCGCCGGGCACCGTCGTGGAGGCGGTCACCCGCTCCGGGCCGTGGCTCGAACACGACGTCGTGATCGCCGGGTCCCCCGAGATGATCCGGGCGACCACGGCCGCGCTGCTGGTCGACGGCGTCCCGTTGGACCGGATCCATTACGACCCCTTCACCGAGGACGACGAGGACTGACGACCCGGCGGGTCAGGTCTCGTCCTCCTCCGGCTGCTCGGGCTCCGGGCGGCCCGACCGGCGGCCCGGCTGCCAGACGACGACGGACTGGGTGCGCCGCACCGGGAGCAGGTCACCGCGGCCGCCGCGCTGCTCGGAGAGCGCCTGGAGCCGGACCTGGGCGCGGGCGAGCTCGTCGGTGACCTCGGCGAGCCGGTCGGTCAGCTGGTCGACCTCGCGCTCGAGCTCGATGATCCGCTTGATGCCCGCGAGGTTGACGCCCTCCTCCTGCGAGAGCCGCTGCACCTCCCGCAGCAGCGCGATGTCGCGCACCGAGTAGCGGCGTCCGCCGCCGCTCGCCCGGCCGGGGCGGACCAGGCCGATGCGGTCGTAGGAGCGCAGCGTCTGGGCGTGCATGCCGGAGAACTCGGCGGCGATGGAGATGACGAAGACCGGGGTGTCCTCGTCGGCCCACGCCGGCAGACCGGGGATCGACGAGCCGCCCGCGGTCCCGTCGGCACCCCGGGCCCCTCGCCGCGCGCTCACGACGCCGCCTCCCTGCGACCGGCCTCCGCCCGATCCAGGAGGTGGGCGCGGGGGTCCTCGCCGGCCGTCGCGCGGGCGTACGCGTCGAGGGCCTCGTCGGCCTCGGCGGAGATCCGGGAGGGGACGGCGAGCTCGAGGGTGACGAGCAGGTCCCCGGGGGTGGCGTCCTTGCGCTTGACCCCGCGTCCGCGGACCCGCAGCGTGCGGCCGGCGGAGCTGCCCGGCGGCACCTTGAGCGAGATGCGGCCGTCGAGGGTCGGCACGGTGACGGTGGCGCCCCGGACGAGCTCCGGGTAGGTGACGGGCAGGGCCAGCGTGAGGTCGTCGGGGTTCTTGCCCGAGCGACCGAACACGGCGTCGGGGGCCACGTGCACGATGACGTAGAGGTCACCGGAGGGCCCGCCGCTCGGGCCGGGCTGCCCCTTGCCGGCGAGGCGGATGCGCTTGCCGTCCTCCACGCCCGCCGGGATGCGGATGGTCAGCGTCCGGGGGCGCGAGCTGACGCCGTCGCCGCCGCACTCCGGGCAGGGGTCGTCGACGAGGTGACCGGTCCCGCGGCAGTCCGGGCAGGGCTCGCTGAAGGCGAACGCGCCCTGGCTGCGCGAGACGAGCCCGGCACCGCCGCAGCGCGGGCAGGTCCGCGGGGTGGTGCCCGGCTTGGCGCCCGAGCCCTCGCACGTCCCGCAGCGCATCGGCGAGGTCAGCCGCAACGGCAGCGTCGCGCCGTTGACGGCCTCGGCGAAGTCGATGCGGACCTCGGTCTCGACGTCGGCGCCGCGGCGGCGGCGCGGGCTCGTCGTCCCGCCGAGACCTCCGCCCATGCCGCCCACGCCGCCGGTCGGGTCGGTCGTGGTGCCGGCCCCGCCCATGCCGCCGAAGATGCCGCCGAGCAGGTCACCGAGGCCACCGCCCGCGCCCCCGGACCGGCCGCCGCCGAAGAGGTCGTTGACGTCGAAGCCGCCGGTGGCCCCGGTGCCCGCGCCGCGGCCACCGAACCCGCCCCCGCCGAGGCCGCCGAAGCGGCCACCGGCGAACAGGCTGCGGGCCTCGTCGTACTCCTTGCGCTTCTCGGGGTCGGAGAGGACCCCGTAGGCCTCGCCCGCGGCCTTGAACTTCGCCTCGGCCTTGGCATCGCCGGGCTTGGTGTCGGGGTGGTTCTCCCGCGCGATCTTGCGGTAGGCCTTCTTGATGTCGTCCTGCGAGGCGTCCTTGTCGACGCCGAGCTCGCGGTAGAAGTCCTTCTCGAGCCAGTCACGATTCGCCATCGTGGGTTCGTCCTCCCTCCCGCGAGCCCGGCGTGCGCCCGGGCACTCCCGTCAGTGTGGTTCGCGCGGGGCCGGACCGGGAGTCCCGGTCCGGCCACTCACGCGGATTCGTTCCCGCCGGTGGAGCCGCTGTTCGCGGGCACCGCGTCGGGATCGTGGTCGGTGACCTCGACCATCGCCGGTCGGAGCACCTTCTCGCCGAAGCGGTAGCCCCGGCGCATCACGGTGGTGACGGTCGGGCCGTCGACCTCCGCCGAGGTGCCGTGCGCGACGGCCTCGTGCACCGACGGGTCGAACGCGTCGCCGACCTCGCCGAACCCGGTCAGCCCGGCCCGCGTCAGGGTCTCGGTGAGCCGGTCGGCCACCACCTTGAAAGGGCCGGTCAGGTCGCCGTGCGTGCTCGCGCGCTCGACGTCGTCGAGCACGGTGAGCAGGTCGCCGGCGATCTGGGCCTTGGCGCCCGCGACCGTGGCCTCGCGGTCACGCTCCACGCGGCGCCGGTAGTTGGCGTACTCCGCCGAGACCCGCTTGAGGTCGGCGGTGCGCTCCTCGAGATCGGTGCGCAGGCGGGTCAGCTCGGGGTCCGACGGTGTGGTGCCCTCCGGACCCTCGACGCCGTCCGCGGTCGCGGTGCCGCTGGTCGGGACGCCGCCCACGGCGGCGTCCGGAGCCTGGTCGCCGTCCGCGGGCACACCCTCGACGGTCGTGCCGCCCGGCGCGTCCGGACCGGCACCGAACTCCTCCCGGTGGTCCTCGACCGACTCCTGGGCCGGCTGCTCCACGGAGACCTCCTCCTCGGGTCCGCCGCGCCCGGCCGTGGGGCCGGGCGCGGCATCGGTGTCCGGCCTGGTCACTGCTTCTTGTCGTCGTCGACGATCTCGGCGTCGACGACGTCGTCGTCGCCGCCGGCACCCGTCTCGCCGTCGGCCGCACCCGCGGCCCCGGCGTCGCCGCCCTGCTGCTGCTGGGCGTAGATCGCCTGGCCGAGCTCCTGGGAGTCGGTCGCGAGCTTCTCCACCGCGGACTTCACGGCCTCGGTGTCGTCGCCCTCGAGGGTCTTCTTGAGGTCGTCGAGCGAACCCTGGACCTTGTCCTTGACCTCCGAGGGCACCTTGTCACCGTTCTCGGAGAGCACCTTCTCGGTCTGGTGGACCAGCGACTCCGCCTGGTTGCGGGTCTCGGCCTCCTCGCGACGCTTGCGGTCCTCGTCGGCGTGCGCCTCGGCGTCGGCGACCATGCGGTCGATCTCGTCCTTCGACAGCGCGGAGCCGCCGGTGATGGTCATCGCCTGCGACTTGCCGGTGCCCTTGTCGACGGCCGAGACGTTGACGATGCCGTTGGCGTCGATGTCGAAGGTGACCTCGATCTGCGGCACGCCCTGCGGGGCGGGCGGCAGACCGGTCAGCTCGAACATGCCGAGCTTCTTGTTGTAGGCCGCGATCTCGCGCTCGCCCTGGAAGACCTGGATCTGGACCGACGGCTGGTTGTTCTCCGCCGTCGTGAAGACCTCGGACTTCTTGGTGGGGATCGTCGTGTTCTTCTCGATGAGCTTGGTCATCACGCCGCCCTTGGTCTCGATGCCCAGGGACAGCGGGGTCACGTCGAGCAGCAGGACGTCCTTGACGTCACCGCGCAGGACACCCGCCTGCAGCGTGGCGCCGACCGCGACGACCTCGTCGGGGTTCACGCCCTTGTTCGGCTCGCGGCCGCCGGCGAGCTCCTTGACCAGATCGGACACGGCGGGCATGCGGGTGGAGCCACCGACCATCACGACGTGACTGATCTGCCCGACGGAGATGCCGGCGTCCTTCACGACCTGGTTGAACGGCTTGCGGCACCGCTCGAGCAGGTCGGAGGTGATCCGCTGGAACTCCGAGCGCGACAGCGTCTCGTCGAGGAACAGCGGGTTCTTGTCCGCGTCGACCGTGATGTAGGGCAGGTTGATGCTCGTGGAGGCCGAGCTGGACAGCTCGATCTTGGCCTTCTCGGCGGCCTCACGGAGCCGCTGCATCGCCATCTTGTCCTTGGACAGGTCGATGCCCTGCGAGCTCTTGAACTTGTCGACGAGCCAGGTGATGATCCGCTCGTCCCAGTCGTCGCCGCCGAGGTTGTTGTCGCCGTTGGTGGCGCGCACCTCGACCACACCGTCGCCGATGTCGAGCAGCGAGACGTCGAACGTGCCGCCGCCGAGGTCGAAGACGAGGATCGTCTGCTCGGCCTCGCCCTTCTCCAGCCCGTAGGCGAGGGCGGCCGCGGTGGGCTCGTTGACGATGCGCAGCACGTTGAGGCCCGCGATCTGACCGGCCTCCTTGGTGGCCTGGCGCTGCGCGTCCTCGAAGTAGGCCGGGACGGTGATCACCGCATCGGTGACCTCCTCGCCGAGGTAGGACTCGGCGTCGCGCTTGAGCTTCATCAGCGTGCGGGCGCTGATCTCCTGCGCGGTGTACTTCTTGCCGTCGATCTCGGTGGTCCAGTCGGAACCCATGTGCCGCTTGACCGACCGGATGGTGCGATCCACGTTCGTGACGGCCTGGTTCTTGGCCGACTGGCCCACCAGCACGTCTCCGTTGCGGGCGAAGGCGACCACCGACGGGGTGGTGCGGCTGCCCTCGGAGTTGGCGATGACCGTCGGCTCGCCGCCCTCCAGGACCGCGACCACGGAGTTGGTGGTGCCGAGGTCGATGCCGACCGCTCGCGCCATGCTGACGACTCCTCTCGATGAGTCCATGTCGAAAATTGCTGTGAGCCCGTCGCGCTCAAGTCTACCGACCCTGATCGTCGGGGCGACCCGGGGGTGAGCCCTGTGCGCTCAACTTGCTCTCACTGCCGCCAACGAGCGACGTCCCGGACTTGTTCCCGGTGCGCTCAACTATGCCCGCGGAGCGGTGCCGGGGCGGGTCGCGAGCGGGACGATGCCCTTCTCGGTGAAGCTGACGGGGCGGACGCCCAGCGGGACGCCGGTCTGCTGCGCCTCCATGATCTTCCCGCCGCCGAGGTAGAGGGCCACGTGGTGGATGGAGTCCGGATCGGAGCTGTCGTAGGCCCAGAAGAGCAGGTCACCAGGCTGGGCCTGGGCCACCGGGACGTGGGCGCCCGCGCCGTACTGGTCGCGCGCCACGCGGGGCAGCACCACTCCCGCGGACTGGAAGGCCCGCAGCATGAGCCCCGAGCAGTCGAAGCTCGACGGCCCGGTGGCGCCCCACACGTAGGGCTTGCCGCTCTCCCCGACCGCGAAGTCGATGGCGCTCCTCGCGACGCCCGGCGGGAGGGAGGTGGCCACGCCCGCCGTCGGGCCCTCGGCGCAGGGCCGGATCGCGCTGGTGACGCCCGCGAGGTCGCCGACCAGGCTCGCCGCGAGTGGCTCCCACTTGGCGTAGGCGCCCGGGAACGCCGAGCGCTGCACCGTCTGCGCGGCCAGGGTCACCGGCATGTCCGCCCACCCCGGGACCGCGAGCAGGTGGGTGAGGAAGGTCTGGGTGGAGTGGACCGGGTCGCGGACCTGGTCCGGGGTGCCCCAGCCCTGGCTGGGGCGCTGCTGGAAGAGGCCGAGCGAGTCGTGGTCGACCGCGACGTCCATCCCCGACACCCCCATCCGGGACTCCTGCATCGCCGTCGCCAGCGCGACGATCCAGGCCCGCGGCGGGGCGTCCATGCCCTTGGCGACCCCGACGATCGTCGCCGCGGCCTGGCGCTGCACCGGCTGGAGGTCGGCGGCGGTGCGCGGCACCCCGACGGCGGCCCGCCCGCCCGCGTCGCAGGTCCCGGCCGCGTCCTGGTCGCCGCCGCCGGTGAACTGCCCGACGACGAGGAGGCCGCCGAGCAGCACCATGACGAGGGCGAGCGCGAGCACCCCGACGGGGATGAGCAGGCGCAGGAAGCGCAGCCGGACGGGCAGTTGCGGGATCCGGGCGCGGTCGCGCTCACGCTGCGGCGGTGGGACCAGGGTGGACACGGCGGGACCTCACGAGGCCCGGTCGTAGCCGGCCACGCGCCAGTCGGCCGCGCCGACCTGCACGACGAGCAGCTGGAGGGTGACCGCGTCGGTCGGTACGTCGACGCGCAGCGAGTCCGGGTGCACCTCCACGGCCTGCGGCGGCCCGGTGACCCGCGAGGACGGCACGTTCGACGGGTCCACCGACGCGAGCACCGGCAGGTACTCGTCGGTGGTGTACGGCGCGAGCCGCTGGCTCCACGCGGCGCCGGTCACGCCCGCCGGGTGGTCGGCCCACGCGGTCGCCCAGCGTTGCGCGACCCCCAGGGCGGCCTGCGGCGCCGCCGAGAGCGGCAGGTTCGTGGGGGTGAGCTCCGGTGGCGGGGCGGCCGCGCTCGGGACCGCGGTCACCGTCGGGACGTCGGGGACCGGCGCGAGGGCGCTCGAGGAGTGGCCCGAGCGCGACGAGGCCCAGGTCCCGAGGTAGGCGACGCCGGCGACGACGGCCGCGAGGGCGACGAGCACGACGAGGAACCGGACCGGGGAGTGCAGCGGCCACTCCCACAGCCCGCGGTAGGCCCCCGAGCGCCCACGCCTAGTCCGGATCGGCACGGGTCGCTCCCGGGGTCACGGCCGGACCGCCCTGAGCGGCCGAGCCGGACGGGTCCGATGGGGCATGGTCGACCCGGCTCTCGAGCACCCGCCCCTCGACGACCTGGCCGTGGCCCTCCATGCGTCGCGACGGCCGGTAGAGGCGCTGCGACGGCGCCCCGTCGACCTCCGGGACGCGGGGCGCGGCCCGCGGCAGGGCTGGGCGGGACGCGTCGATCTCGCGGCGAGGGACCCCGCCCTCCCCCGCCGCGCCGGACGCCGGCCGGACGACCTGCGAGTCGACGTGCACGGTACGCACGGGCCGCGCCCGGCCCGCGTCGTCGACCGACTCCTCGGGGCGCAGCACCGGGCCGCCGCGGCCTCGTTCCGCCCGGTCGCCCCACCACGTGTCCTCCTGGCCGTCGGGGCCGCGCAGCCGCCCGAAGGCGCGGCCCAGCGCGCCGGTCCCGGCGGCCGGGAAGATCCCGCCGACCTGCTCGCGCGTCAGGGTCACCATGGACGTGAGCCGCCGGAAGGGCCGCGAGACCGCCCAGAGGATGACCGTGACGACGCCGGTGACCAGCAGTCCGAGCCAGGTGTCGACCCCGGAGCCGGGCCGGAAGAGCGAGATCACCAGCAGCGAGTGCAGGCCGGCCAGGGCCCCGACCAGAAGCGTGTTCACCAGCGCCGCGCCGCCGATGCGCAGCATGGCTGGCATCACCTCGGGCTTGAGCAGCGCGACCACCGCCAGCGCGGGCGCCACCATGACGAGCAGCCGGATCATGAGCATCGACACCAGCACGAGCACCTTGCTCATGAGCTGGAACAGCGCGATGCAGGCGGCCTGGACCAGGGCGAGCGCGCCGGCCCCGACCCGGGAGCCCGACCGGCCCTGGAAGTAGGAGTAGCGGTCGCCGACCTTGTTGGCGATGTCGGTGAACTGCTGCTTCTTGGCGTCGGCCTGCGCCTGGCCGTCCTGCCCCGTCGCCACCTCGACCTTGGTGAACGTCTGGGCCTCGAGCAGCGGCCGGCCGAGGTCGCGGGCCTGGGGCACGTCGGCGGAGCCGAACTCGCCGCGCAGCCAGTTCGAGTAGACGATCTGGTCGGTGAGCACCGTGGGCAGGGTGTTCTGGTCGCCGACCCCGACCTGGCGCAGGAAGCCCTGCTGCATCGCGGTGACGCCGTCCAGCAGCACCCCGTCCAGCGCCCGCGACCACTGGATCGGCGCCGCGTACGCCGCCGCCGCCAGGCCCAGCGCGAGGACCGCGACGAGCCCGCGGCGGGCCTGCTGGGAGAGGTCGCCACGCATGGCGAGCACGAGCATGATCACGGCGAGCGCTGCCAGCGCGACCCCGACCCACGTCGTGAACACGGCCTGGTACATCGCCCGCGTCCCGGTCTGGATCACGCTGTCCAGCGGCGTGAGCAGGCTCGAGCCGCGCGCGATCAGGTAGTGGGCCCAGTCGACGCCGCCCACGATGAGCTTGGCGACGTCGAAGACCTGGTTGCCCAGCCAGGTGTCGGTGGCCGCCGCGGGGTCGCGGGCGCCGCCGGGGCCGCAGCCGAGGTCGTAGGTCCACCAGACCTGGCCGGCGTAGCCGACCTGGTCGTAGACGCTGCCCGGGGTCCCGACGCCGATCGGCGCGGGGTCGAGCGAGCCGACGAGCCCGGTGCCGGGGCGGTCGGGGTCCGGCGGGGCCTTGCAGTCGAACGCCTGGGCCGAGGCCGTGCCGCCGACGAGGACCAGGCCGGCGACGAGCGACCCGACGACGAGCAGCGCCCGGGTCCGGCCCGTCCGAGGAAGCGACAGCCGGGGTAGGCGGGGCCGCCGCCGGTGCGTGAGCCGCGCCGTCCTGGCGTCTGACGCCGGCATCGTGCCGTTGCTGCCGCGGAGGACCGACCACAGGAAACGGGTGAACGGCGCCGTGCTCTCGCTGGACGCCAGGAACGTGCCGTTGCTGCCACCGGCACGACGGGCCGCCACGCGCCGCGAGCCCCGCCGCCACCCGATCACCAGCGCCGCGACGACGATGGCGACGACGACGGTCACCCGTCGCCTCCGCCCCGTCCCGGCCCGCGGCCGACCGCGACGCCGTCATCGCCGGAGCCGCCGGACCCGTCGCCGTCGCTCCCGGACACCGGCTCCCGCGGGGTGCGCGCGGCCGGGCCGGGTCCGGGGTGATCGTCGCCGGGCTCGCGGGCCTCCGGGGCGGTGCGCCGTGGCGGGGTCGGCAGGTGGGCGCGGCGGGCGTCGGGGTTGGTGTCCAGGGCCGTGCGCAGGTGCGACAGGTGGTGGCCCTCGAGGTCGACGCGGATCTTCTCGACGCCGCCGTGGCCGTCGGAGAAGACGAACTGACGGGGGGTGTCGTCCGGGTCGTCGTCGTGGTCGCCCATCGAGCGCGACGCCGTCGGGCGGGGGGAGAGCGTCCCGAGCATCTCCTCGTAGCCGACGTCGGTGGGCACCCGCAGCAGCCGCAGTGCCTCGGCCTGCGCCTCGGCGTCGTCGGTGCGCCCGACGAACACCGCGTCGACCAGCGAGGCGAACCCCGGCACGCGGAGCAGGTCCCCGGCCAGCTGCGAGGCGAACAGCGCGCGGACGTTGAACTTCCGGGAGTCGCGGGCGAGCCGGTCGATGAGCACCTTGCCGGTGGGGATCTGGGACAGGAAGTGCGTCTCGTCGAGCGCGACGCCCTTCCGCAGGTCCCGGTCGGCGGTGTAGACGGTGCGCTGGGTCAGCCACGAGGCGAGGTTGAGCAGCTCCACGGCCAGCGACTCACCGTCGGTCCACTCCTCGCGCGGGCTGCCGGGGCGGGGCAGCGACATCCCCTGCATCGTCAGGACGGTGAGCCGGTAGTCCTCCTCGTCGAGGATCGAGGGATCGCCGGTCGCTCCCCCGCCCGCCCTCTCGTCCGGGCCGCGCGGGTCGGCCGGGTCCGGGGTGTGCTCGGGGAAGAGCAGCGCGGCCTGGGGCAGCTCGCGGCGCTCCTCGAGGAAGTCGGCGACGACGTCGGCGTGCTCCTCGCCCTCTCGGGCGTGCCGGCGCAGGGTCGCGATGACCTGGCCCGGGTCGCGGTGCTGTCCGCCGCCGACCTCGCGGACCGCGCGCAGCAGGACGATGCGGGTGTGGGGCAGGCGCGCCACGTCGTAGGGCAGCAGACCGGTGAGGACGTCGAGGACGAGCCGGCGCCGGGTGGCCGCGGCGAGCGAGCGCTCGCGGCGCCAGGCCTTCTCCGGGTCGGGTTCGTCGAGGAAGTGGTCGCGGCGGGGCTCGGCGACGACGCGGTACGGGTTGAGGATGCCGGGGTCGGCGCCGAGCAGGTGGATGTGCCGTGAGAACGGCGCGAGCTCGGGCAGCCGGGTGAGCTCGGCCAGCGGCCCTGACGGGTCGAGCACGGTCCAGCGCGCCCCGGCCCGCAGCGTCTTGTAGACCATCAGCCCGGTGAGGAAGGACTTCCCCGAGCCCAGCCCACCGACGACCGCGGTGAGGCCGGACGCGCGCCGCACCTCCTGCGCCATCCACGGGTCCCACGCGACGGGGCGGCGGGTCGCGGTGCAGGTCTCGCCGAGCAGCACCCCGCGCCGGTCGCCCACGCTCGCCGACGCGGCGGGCACCCCGGCGGCCACCCAGGTCACCGAGCCGCGGCGTCGGTAGGCGGTGGAGGCCAGCGGCTCGCCCGGGATGAACTCCCGCGCGTAGGCGTACTGGGCCTCGGGGTGCTCGAGGGCCACCCGCGGCCGGTAGAGGTCGAGCACCTGCTGGGCACGGGTGAGCGCCTCGGACTCGTCGCGGCCGGACACCGCGACCCGCCACCAGCCGTAGACGCGCGTGTTGAGCTGGGTGAGCCCGCCGGAGAGCTCGTCCTCGATCTGGAGCACCCGGTCGGCCTGGCGCTCCAGGGACCTCGGCGGGTCGAGGTCGTGGTCGTGGGTGTAGTGCCGGATCTGGCTGCGGACCTTGCCCATCTGGCGCTGCAGCTCCCCGGTGACCTCCTCGGGGCGGCGCACGTAGATGCGCGCGGACCACTCGACGGGGAAGGGGAGGCGGTCGCTGCGCTGCATCCACGGGTCGTCGGCCTCGGGGATGCGCAGCGAGTCCATCAGCCCGACCGAGAGCACCGCGACGTGGCGCGACACCGGCTGCAGGCCGTGCCGGCCCTGGACGGTGACCGTGGGCGCGTAGGGCTCCTGGTACATGGCGACGCCGTCGGTGAACGCGGCGAGGTCCTCGTTCTCCCAGGCCACCCCGGCCTCGGCGTGCACCGAGCGCGGCGCGGGGAGCCCGAGCGCGCAGGAGCGGTGCATGAGCCAGGCCATGTCCTCCGCGGTGCAGGGGACGCCGTCGAGCCCGGGCCCGGAGACCAGCGCGTCCACGTGCGCGATCTCGGTCTCGAGCGCGGTGAGCTCGGCGGTCGCGGCGGAGGGCAGCACGCGGTGCAGCAGCGGCGAGGCGGACTCCAGCCAGCGGTCCACCAGCGAGCGCCCGGAGACCTCGACGCCGAGGAACACCTCCTTGTCGGCCATCGACAGGCCCATGAGGTGGGTCTGCTCGCCGGTGAGGAAGTCCTCCCAGCCCAGCGCGCCCCCGACGTCGGGCAGGCGTCCCGGGGAGTTGCGGTCGAAGGCCTCGGCCCACCGCGCGACCGGGTAGGGGCGGCTGGTCACGCGTAGGTGGCACCAGCGGCCCTGCAGCTCGCCGAGCTGGTTGGCGATGCGGCGGATGAGCGCCTCGCGCTGGGAGTCCGACCGGAAGCTCCACGGCTGCGGGGCCAGGCGGTACCAGGCCGTGACCGTGGACGCGGTGCGCGCGATGTTGCCGTCGATCGAGCGCAGCGCGATGTCCGAGCGGAACGACGGCGTGGACGAGGCGCCCGCGAGGGCCCGTCCCCGACGACGGCGGGTCGGGCCGGTGCGCAGCCCGGCGGCGGCGCGGGGGTGCTCCTCGGCGTCGTCGTGCTCGTCCCGCTCGGGGCGCTCCGGCTCCGCGGCGTCGCCGAAGGCGTCGAGCAGGTCGTCGTCGCCGGGATCGTCGTCGGGCTCCGGACGGTCGACCGGGACGATCTCGGCCGGCCGTGACGCGGACCACCCCGGGAAGGTCCCCCAGCCCGGCTCCCCGGGCTCCGGCCGATCCTCCCGGGCTTCGGGCCATGGCGTGGACCACGACGAGCGACGGCGGCCGGACTCGGGCCGGCGGCCGGCGTCAGGACCGCGCCGGCGCAGCACCGTCGCCCTCCTCGTCGCGCGGGAGGGGCGTCTCGGGGCGCTCGGGCGGGGACGTCGGGGAGGCCGCCGTCGCGCTCGGGCCGTAGCGACGGGGGCCGGAGGCGGGGCGCGAGCGCGCGGGGCGGGTCCGGGTGGTGGCCCCCGGGCGGTCGGCGCGCCGGGCGGTGACGTGCAGCACGCTGTCGTCGTCGCCGGGCGGCGACCCCGCACCCGTCGTCGGGCGCGGGGGTGGGGTCGGGACGGTCCGGCCGCCCCGGGTGGTCCAGGAGCGGCGGGTGCGACGCCGGGGCCGGCGCGCCTCCGGGTCCTCCGGAGGGGGCGTCCCGGTGCGCCTCGCGGCACGATCGCGGACGGCGAGCGCGCCGTGCGGGTCGGTGCGGCCGGCCGGGAGGGCGCGGCGCGGGCGGGCGGCCTCGATCGCGACGTGGCCGGTGCCGACGCGGCTGCCCTGGCCCCGGGTGCGCCGGCGCGGGCCGCGCAGCTCGTGGAAGAAGAGGGTGAGCCACTCGAGCAGCGGACGGTCCTCGTCGATGCGCTTGGCCACGAAGCGGACCACGACGACGGTGATGAGCAGCGCCCACGCCACGGAGAAGAAGCCGATCGGGATGCCGAGGCGCCGCTGGAAGAACATCACGACGATCATGACGATCAGCCCGACGCCGTAGCTGGAGTACCGGGCACGCCACGGGAACGTCGCGCGGGGCGGGCCGAGCCAGACGGCGTCGACCCGGTACACGTCGTCGTCGGTGCGGATCTGCACCCGCGTCACCCCGTGATCAACTGGGCCAGGAACTGGCCGACCGCCGGGCCCTGGCCCGAGACGGCGATACCCAGGGCGACCAGACCGACGAGGAGCCCCACCCCGCGGCGGGCGACGCCGGCGTTGTCGCCACGACCACCGATCCACAGCATGATGACGGCGATGCCCAACAGGATCAGCGGGACGATGTTGTCGCGGATCCAGCCCTGCAGGCCGTTGGTGCCGAGCCCCTGCGCCACGACGGCCGACCCGTACGCGTGCAGATCGGGGATCGGTACCGCGCCGACCACCTGCGCGCCGAGGGTCGTGACGGTCATGGCGGTGGTCCTCCCCGGACGTTCGATGGCACTGTCCTCGGCCGATCTCGACCGGTCGAGTAAACACGGCGGCCGCCGGACCTGACCACCCCCTCTCGTCGCGGGGTGCGACCGACTGCCACACGGTGGGTCACCGTGTGCCGTGGACCCCGCGCGCGGGTCACGACGACCGCGGCTCATGGTGGCCCCAAGATGAGGCGTGTGGGGGGACGCGCGCCCGACCGCACCGCCGGACGTCGTCCAGGGGTCACCACAGGGTGAGCACGGGCGGCTACCGGGTGTCGGCGACGGGCGTTCGTGGGTCGGTGGTTACCGATGAGTAGTTTCTCATCGCGCTCGTCGGGACGCCGTCACGACCAGCCGATACAGTGCGCCGAACGACGGTTGTCGACCCGTGCCGCCCGGGCAGGGGTCCGCTGGGAGGTCGAACAGTGCTCGTCCGATTGATCCTGGGGCTCGCGCTCACGGTCGCCGTGGGGGCCATCGCCGCCCGGCGGGCGTGGTGGCTCTTCACGCTCATCCGCTCGGGCCAGCCCGACGCGAAGCGCGCCGAGGGCCTCGGGGGCCGCGTACGCGCGCAGTTCGTCGAGGTCTTCGGCCAGCGCAAGCTGCTGCGCTGGTCCATCCCCGGTCTCGCCCACCTCTTCACGATGTGGGGCTTCATCATCCTGCTGACGGTCTACATCGAGGCCTACGGCGCACTGTTCGTGGACGACTTCGCGATCCCGGGCATCGGGCACTCCCCGATCCTGGGCTTCCTGCAGGACTTCATCGCCGTGATGGTCCTCGTCTCGATCATCACCTTCGCGATCATGCGCGTTCGCCAGGACCCGGAGCGCAAGGAGCGGTCCTCGCGCTTCTACGGCTCGCACACCAGCGGCGCCTGGATCGTCCTCTTCCTGATCTTCAACGTGGTGTGGACGCTGTTCGTCTTCCGCGGCATCGAGTCCGCGGCCGGCAACCTGCCCTACACCTCGGGCGCCTGGGTCTCGATCGGGGTCGGTCAGCTGTTCACCGGGCTCTCCCCGTCGACGCTGTTCGTCCTCGAGACGATCATGGTGCTGCTCCACATCGGCGTCGCGCTGATCTTCCTGGTGCAGGTGCTCTACTCCAAGCACCTGCACATCTTCATCGCGCCGATCAACGTCGCCGCCAAGCGCCTGCCGAAGGCCCTCGGCCCGCTGCAGCCCCTCGAGCACGACGGCAAGCCGATCGACTTCGAGGACCCGCCCGAGGAGGCCTCGTTCGGTCGCGGCAAGATCGAGGACTTCACGTGGAAGGGCATGCTCGACTTCGAGACGTGCACCGAGTGCGGCCGCTGCCAGTCGCAGTGCCCCGCATGGAACACCGGCAAGCCGCTGTCGCCGAAGCTGCTGATCATGGACCTGCGCGACCACATGCTCGCGAAGGCGCCGTACATGATCGGCGGCAAGGACATGCCCGACGAGGGCGGCGTCGACATGGACGCGAGCCTCGGCAAGAACGAGCACGGCGGCCACGGCGTGCCGGAGTCCGGGTACGAGCGCCACCCCGGCACGGACGACGTCCAGGCCGTCCGCCCGCTGGTCGGCACCGCCCAGCAGCTCGGTGTCATCGACCCCGAGGTCCTCTGGTCCTGCACCACCTGCGGCGCCTGCGTCGAGCAGTGCCCGGTCGACATCGAGCACGTCGACCACATCGTCGACATGCGCCGCAACCAGGTCATGATCGAGTCGGAGTTCCCCGGCGAGCTCGGGGTGCTCTTCCGCAACCTGGAGAACAAGGGCAACCCCTGGGGCCAGAACAACTCCTCGCGCATGGACTGGGCGAAGGACCTGCCCTTCGAGGTGCCGGAGTTCGACGGTGAGCTGCGTCCCGAGACCGAGTACCTCTTCTTCATCGGGTGCGCGGGCGCGTTCGACGACAACGCCAAGAAGACGGTGCGCGCGACCGCCGAGCTGCTGCACATCGCCGGCGTCGACTACGTCGTGCTCGGCAAGGAGGAGAGCTGCACCGGCGACCCGGCGCGGCGCTCGGGCAACGAGTTCCTCTTCCAGATGATGGCCATGCAGACCAAGGAGATGCTCGACAGCGTCTTCGAGGGCCGCGGGCCGGGGACGCGCAAGATCGTCACCACCTGCCCGCACTGTATGAACACCCTCGGCCGCGAGTACCCGCAGCTCGACGGCCACTACGAGGTGGTCCACCACACCCAGCTGCTCAACCAGCTGGTCCGGGAGAAGAAGCTGGTGCCGGTGGCGCCGGAGCCCTCGCCGGTGCCCACCGCGAAGCTCGATATCCGGCCCTCGACCAACCTGCAGTACCACGGGCCGCACAACGACGGCACCGAGCCCGGGTTGGTCAAGGCCAACGGCCACAGCACCGGCTCGCACCCCGAGGACCAGGCCGCGCCGGCCGCCGTCGCGCTCGCGGAGAAGGACGGGTCGTCGTCGAACGGTCACTCGAACCGCCCCTCGAGCGGCCACGGCGGGTCCGGCCCGAAGACGGTGACCTACCACGACCCGTGCTACCTCGGCCGCCACAACGAGGTGTACACCCCGCCGCGCGAGCTGGTGGAGGCCGCGGGTGCCGTGCTCAAGGAGATGCCGCGTCACGCGGACCGGGCGCTGTGCTGCGGCGCCGGCGGTGCGCGGATGTGGATGGAGGAGAACATCGGCAAGCGCATCAACATGGAGCGCGTCGACGAGGCCATCTCCACCGAGCCGGACACGATCGCGACCGGCTGCCCGTTCTGCCGCGTCATGCTCACCGACGGGCTGACCGAGCGGCAGAGCGAGTCGAAGGCGGTCGGCACCGAGGTCATGGACGTCTCCCAGATGCTCCTGGCCGCGGTGAAGCGGGGTACGCCGGCGCCCGCCGCCGACGTGGAGGCCGAGACGGTCGCGGTCTCGTCGGTCGACGCGGAGACCACCGCGGTCTCGTCGGTCGACGCGGAGACCACGGCCGTGTCGGAGGTCGGCGAGGGCTCGGAGCCCACGCCGGAGGCGGAGACCGACGGTCCCGGCGACTCCGACCCGTCGACGGCCGCCACCTCGGCGAACGTGAAGAACCCGGGCGAGTAGCGAGCCGCGTCCATGCTGTTCTGAGCGAAGGGCCCCTTCGGTCGAGTAGATCGACCGAAGGGGCCCTTCGTTCGTTCCGGACCCTCGCAGTCCCGGAAGAAGATCCGAACGTCGTGAGCGTGTCGCATCGAACCTTGGGCGTGTCGCTCCCGAGATCGCGATCATGCCCGGCCCGGGTGCTCGGCCCGACGGCGCCGATAGTGTGCGCTGGTGCTGCTCTCCGACCGCGACATCCGCGCTGAGATCGCCGCCGGACGCGTCGCGCTCGACCCGTACGACGAGACGCTGCTGCAGCCCTCGAGCGTGGACCTGCGGCTGGACCGGCACTTCCGGACGTTCAACAACCACGCCTACACCCATATCGACCCGGCGCTGCAGCAGGACGACCTGACACGGATGGTCGAGCCCCCTGACGACGAGGCGTTCGTCCTCCACCCCGGCGAGTTCGTACTCGGATCGACCTACGAGGTGATCACGCTCCCGGACGACGTCGCGGGTCGGCTGGAAGGAAAGTCGAGTCTCGGCCGTCTGGGCCTGCTGACGCACTCGACCGCGGGCTTCATCGACCCCGGCTTCTCCGGCCACGTGACGCTGGAGCTCTCGAACGTGGCCAACCTGCCGATCCGGCTGTGGCCGGGGATGAAGGTCGGGCAGCTGTGCCTGTTCCGGCTCTCGTCGCCCTCGGAGCAGCCCTACGGCTCGCCGGTGTACGGCTCGCGCTACCAGGACCAGCGGGGCCCGACGCCGTCGCGCTCGTACGTCAACTTCCGCCGCGGTCTCTAGGTGCGCTTCGCCCCCGTGAACACTCATCCGCCCTATGACACGGATCAGTGCTCACGAGCGCGAAGCGCACCTACCCGACCAGCTGGCCGGCGCGGTGCACCCGGTTCCGACCGGAGTTCTTCGCCGAGTAGAGCGCCCGGTCGGCCTCGGAGACCAGGCCCTCCCCGTCGCCGGCGTGCTCGGGCAGCGTCGCGATGCCGAACGAGGCTGTCACCAGCTGGCGCCCGCTCCGCTTGAAGTCGGCCTCGACCCGCTCACGGAGACGCTCGGCGAGCGCGGCGGCGTCGTCTGGAGCCCCCTCGGTGATGAGGATGGCGAACTCCTCACCGCCGTAGCGGTAGGCCGTCTCGCCCTCGCGCATCGAGGCGCGCAGCGTGCTCGCGACCTCCTGGAGCACGACGTCGCCCTGCTGGTGGCCGTAGCGGTCGTTCAGCTCCTTGAAGTGGTCCAGGTCCAGCATGATCACCGACATGGGGTGGCCGTGGCGCTTGGCGTTCGCGACCGCGGCGTCGAGATCGGCGCCGAGCCGACGACGGTTCGCCAGCTGGGTGAGCGGGTCGAACTGGGAGAGCCGCTCGGTGGCGGCGTGCAGCCGGCTGGCCTCGATGGCCGACCCGGCGAGGGTCGCGAGCATCTCGACCGCGGACAGCGCCTGCCCGTCGACCTCGCCCTCGACGCCGTCGAAGCACTCGAGCACCCCGATGACGCGCGCACCGACCACGAGCGGGACGGCGACCGCCGGCTCGTCGTCGGTATCGGGGTCGCCCCGGGAGATCTGGCCGTAGCGCGCGGAGCGGCCGACGACGCCCACCCCGAGGTTGCAGTGCGACTCCAGCGGCGGCACGGCTCCACGGTCCGAGTCGTAGGCGAGCTCCAGCCCGCCGCCGTCCTCGTCGAGCAGCCAGAGCAGCACCCGCCCGTCGGTGACCGCCACCGCGGCCTGCACCGTCGAGTCGACGACGTAGCGGGTGTTCAGTGACCCCGCGATCTCACGGGTCATGATCAGGATCGTGCGCAGGCGGTCCGTCTGGGCCTGGAGGCGCTCCGCCTGGGCGGTGGTCTCCTCGTGCTGGTGGCGCAGCGCCACGGTCATGTCCGCCAGACCGTCACGCAGGGCGACGAGCTCGGCCGAGCCCGCCACCGGCTCGGGAGGATGGAGCCGTCCCTCGGAGATCCCCCGGACCGAGGCGAGGAGGCCGTCGACGGGCGCGACGACGTGGCGCTCGAGCCGTCTCCGACCACGCAGCGCGACACCGAGCGTGGCCAGCCCGACGAGCACGAGCAGGACCCCCACACCCCACTGGGTGATCGTCGACGTCCGCTGGCTGTCGTCGATCGCCTCCAGCGTCGCGGCGCGGGTGTCCGCCTTGCGGCCCTGGTAGGAGTCGAAGAGCGCCTTGCCCTGCAGCAGGAACGCCTCCGTGCCACCCGGCGGCGGGATCTGGCGGGCGGAGTCGGCCCACTCGGTGCGCCAGCGCTGCTGGGCGAGCAGGAGCTGCAGCACGCTCTGCCGCAGCGCCGGCTCCTCGAGCAGGTTCACCATCTGGGTGTCCGCGGACGCCAGCGCGGGACTCGCCTTCGTCGCCTCGTCGGCGAAGAACCGGTCCCCGGTCGCCAGGTAGCCCCGCAGCGCGGAGTCCATCTCGAGCATCGCCTGGTGGGAGTCCTCGACGGCGAGCAGTCCGGCCTGCAGCCGGTCGTCCGCGGGCTGCGTCACCGCGGCGCTGTAGAGGACCCGGAACACGACGAGGAGGACGATGAGCAGGGCGGCGACGGAGACCGTCATGCCGAGACGCTGGACCTCGGTGATCAACCTCGGTGCCCGTCTCAACCCGCCCACGCCCCTCCGAGGGTCCTAGCCCCACGCGGCTCCGGACGGATGTCCGGAACCTTCCCCCTGCACATCACCACTCGGAGGCATGACGTTAGCCGGTTCGGGGAACAGGGCACAGGTTCTTTGTGCCCGAGCTGAGACCGTCCTCCCCGGACGGGACCCGTAAGGGGTAGTGCGTAGGCCGAACGGCCGAGGAAGCGTGCTCGGTCAGGCGGTCATCGACCCGCGGGGACCCCGCCCCGAGGGCATGCGGACGACCGTCGGGTCGGCCGCGCGGTGCCGGCTCGGCTGCTGCGGCGTGAGGAGACGGTGCACCAGCAGGTCGATCTCGGTCGGGTAGGGCACGCCTCCCGAGGGCGAGGTCTGCCAGGCCGCGAGCTCGGCGACGGCGGCCTGGGTGGCGGCCCGCTCCGAGCTCTCCTGCTCCGCGGCCAGGTGCAGCACCGGGACGCCGAGCCGCACCGCACTGCGGGCCGCGGCGAGGGCCGCCTCGGTGCCACCCCGGACGACGACACCGGCCGGGGGCTCCTCGGCGAGCAGCGTGTCGAGGCGCACGACCATCCGGGCGGCCTCCTCGGCCCAGGTCGCGCACGGGCCGTCGAGCAGCAGCAGCCGTCCGGCGGGGGCGCCGAGGTCGTCGAGCGCCTCGTCCACGCCGAGGGGATCCGGGCCGGTGGCGACGAGGACCGGTTGCACCGGACCATCGATCTCCTGCTCGTGACCGGCGTGGGCGGCGCGTCCGAGCGGCGCGAGGACCGCAGCGTCCTCGGCGGTGGCGACGACCACCACGAGCTCCGGTGTCACCGTCGCGGTCCCGTCGGCAAGTCCGCCGACCGCGTGCTCACGCTGGGTCATGATTCACCTACCTCGCCGTCCGTCGCGGTTCACCCACGGGCCCAGCACACACCACATCGTCCCTGCGGGACAGACGACTGCTCCAGGATTACCGCTTGGGCGCAATCAGATTCACGCTGTGTCACCCTCAGGGTTGCGATCTCACCGAGACCACGACGTGATCCGAGTGAGTTGCACACATGTCGTTGCGGTATGCGGCTTCGGACGTCGCGGCGGGCAGGGGGTGGATCAACCGCCGCGGAAGCCGGTGTATCGTCGTCGACGATCAGGCGAGTGTAGTTCAATGGTAGAACATCAGCTTCCCAAGCTGAGAACGCGGGTTCGATTCCCGTCACTCGCTCCACGAGGAAAGCGCAGGTCACAGGCCCGCCCCCGGTGAACCGGAGGCGGGCCGTCGTCGTTCAGGCCTGCGCGGTCCCGACCTCAGGCGCGCGGCAGCACGTTGTTGTTCAGCCGGAAGAAGTTCTCCGGGTCGTAGACGGCCTTGATCTCGGCGAGCCGCCGCAGGTTGCGCCCGAAGGCCGTCGCTACGTCGGCGTCGAGCGGCTCGTCGTCCCGCCCGGTGAAGTTGAGGAACGGCGTGCCGTTCCCGTAGCGCGTCATCTCCTGCCAGGCCGACCGGGTCCACGCGATCGCGGAGGCGTCGTCGGCGGCGTCGCTCCACATGCTGTCGAAGGACACCATGAACGGCGCCGATCGCTCGGGGAACGCCGTCTCCTCCGCGCCGACGTCGTGCACCGCGCCGCCGAGGTGGAACGTGTTGGCGAGGCTCATCGGCCCCGGCCGGTCCGCGGCGCGGGCCGCGATCGCGTCGATCGCGTCGTCGGTGAGCTCATCGAGGTACTGCGACTTCCAGTACGCGCGCAGCGCCTGCCGCGGGAAGAAGGGGTCGAACGCCGTCTGCACGGCGGTGTAGGGCATGGGCTGGGACAGATCGAACAGCGGGGTGCCGAGCTCCCGCAGCGGCTGCAGCGTCGTCATCCCGTCGTCGACGTCCCCGCAGTGGACCGCGCCGACGATGGCCACGGGCCGGTCGTGGATGACCTCGGGCATGCCCGGTGCGGCCGGGAAGGTCATCGTCACGATGAACGAGGTGACCTCCCGAGGTGCCCCGACGACGTAGTCGCGCCAGCCGCGCTCGATCCGGCCGAGTTCTCCGAGGGGGTAGAACGCGCCGGCGAAGGCGACGACCGGTCCCACGGGGTGCAGTCGGAAGGTGAAGGACGTGACGACCCCGAAGTTCCCACCGCCGCCGCGCAGCGCCCAGAACAGGTCGGGGTTCTGCTCGGCGGAGGCGGTGACGACCCGGCCGTCGGCCAGGACCACCTGGGCCTCGACGAGGTTGTCGCACGCCAGGCCGTACTTCGCGTTGAGGTGGCCGTAGCCGCCGCCGAGCGTGAGGCCGGCGACGCCGGTCTCGGAGACCCGTCCCAGCGGGGTGGCCAGCCCGAAGGCCTGGGTCTCGCGGTCGACGTCACCGAGCAGGGCGCCGCCCTGGACGTGGGCCAGCCGGCGTTCGGGGTCGACCTGCACGCCGCGCATGAGCGACAGGTCGATGAGCATGCCCTCGCCCACCGAGGACAGGCCGGCCACCGAGTGCCCGCCACCCCGGACCCCGACCAGGAGCCCGTGCTCCCGGGCGAAGCCCACCGCGTCGACGACGTCCGCGGTGCCGGTGCACCGGGTCGAGATCGAGGGCCGTTCCGGGTGCATGGCGTTCCAGGCCACGCGTGGCTCCGTGGCGACGTCGGCGCCGTCGGGAGCTACGACCTGGCCCCGGAGGTGCGCCCGGAGCTCCTCCAGCACGTTCTCGGGAAGCTGCTCCCGAGACCCGTCCGGCCTGACCGCCGTCACCGTCATGACCCGTCACCTCTCCTCGCCCCCAGCGCGATGGCGGTCGTCGTCGACCACCCGTAGTGACGGTAGGGGCCGCCGCGAGATCGATACGTCCCCCTTTCGGCCGCTTGACGCAGGAGAACCGACACGTCACGTGGCGGCCTCAGATGGGAAGCGCACCTACAGGGCCCTCGCGCGAGGTCACTGCTCGGCGTCGTCCGGCGGCTCCACCCCGACGTCGCGGTGCGTGTCCCGGCGCAGGCTCTCGTTCCAGTGCTCCTCGCCCCGCCCCACGCCCTCGGCGCGGTCGACCCCGAGGATCTGGGCCACGAACCGTGCCCGCATCCGCTTCACCTCGTCGGCCACCGCGTCGTCGACCGCCGCACCCAGCTCGGCGTCGTCGCCACCCGCCCCGCCCTCGACGTCGTCGTCGGCCATCCGACCTCCCGGCACCGTGTGATCGTCCCCGGGGTGCCCGCTCCTGCGCGTGATCGACCAGGGAGCGGATCGCGGAGGTCGGTGCCAGGCTCTCCCGATGTGACCAGCGTCCTGGACCCCGAGCTCGCCGCGGCCATCGAGCGCCTCACCGCCGACGGGTGGCTGCCGATCACCCGCCCCGAGGTCGAGGAGGCGCGGCGGAACTACCGCGACCTCGCGCTCATCCGGCGGGGCGCGGGCCAGGAGCCGGTCGCCGCGGTGCACGACGACGTGGTCACGGGCCCCGACGCCGACGTGGTGGTCCGCGTGTACACGCCCGACGCACCCCGCGACGTCACGGTGGTCTGGCTGCACGGCGGGGGCTGGGTGGTCGGCGACCTCGACACCGGCGACGCCGCCGCCCGCCGCGTCTGCACCACCCTCGGGGCCACCGTGGTGTCGGCGGACTACCGGCTCGCACCCGAGCACCCCCACCCCGCGGCGCTGCAGGATGCCCACGCCACCCTGCGCTGGGCGTCGGGGCACGTCGGCGGGCGCCTGGTGGTCGGAGGGGACAGCGCCGGCGCCGGGGTCGCCGCCGGGGCCGCCCTGCTCGCCCGCGACTGGGGCCCGCAGCTCGACGCGCAGCTGCTCCTCTACCCGGGCGTCGACCCGACGATGTCGCACCCCAGCGTGGTCGAGAACGCCGACGGCCCGTTCCTCACCGCTGAGGACATGCGCTGGTTCTGGGAGCGCTACGTGCCCGACGAGCACGCGCGGCTCGACCCGTCGGTGAACCTCGGGGAGGCCGCGCGCCTGGGCGAGCTCGACGGGCTGGCGCCGGCGGTGGTCGCCACGGCCGAGTTCGACCCGCTGCGCGACGAGGGCCTCGCGCACGCCGCCGCGATGAGCGCCGCGGGCGTGCCGGTCCGCGTACTGCACGGCGAGGGCCTCGTGCACGGCTACTTCGGACTGGCGGCGGCCTCGGCCGCCGCGCGGGCGGAGGGTGACCGGGCGCTGGCGGCCCTGGCCGAGCTCCTCGCCGCGACCGGCTGATCGCGGCCACCTCCCGCCATCGGGCCCGTCGACCTGAGCCGTAGCTGAGGCGGATCGTCCGGATGCCGTGCGTGACACACCCGGACGCGCCGACCACGACGAGTCGCCTCTTCGGGTCGCCGAGAGGTCGGGACGTGTGACTGGTCCGCCATCGACCCCGCCCACCGGCCGGACGCGCAGGAGCCCTGACCGTTCACCGCCCCGGAACGGGGGGTTCCCGGCCGATCGATGCGCCGGGCGGCGCCCTCTCGCCGCCCGACCTCGCCGCCGAACACGGCGGGTCCGACCACGTCGTCGGGAAACGTGTCGGACGCGGGCCCTCGCCGTCGCCGCCGAGCAGGACCCCGCTATGTTCCAGCGGTCCAGATCACGACGAGGTCACGACATCCCGCCGGTTGTCACGCTCCCCAGCGGCCGCGTCGATGCGATCCCCCTGCGGCGAAGGGCGACCACGTGGCGCGACACGGCATCCCGGCCGGAACCCCTGGCTCCTGGGCTACCCGCCCTGCCTACGGCTACACGCCCGCGTTCGCCGCGCCCGCGCCCACCCGCGCGATGCCGTCCCGCGTCACCGTCCACGACCCCCGTCCGGCCGCGCCCCGGTCGGCGCCGCGCTCCCTCTCCCCGGCCACCTCGGGCAAGATCCTCGTCGCGGCCGTGGCCGCCGGCGCCGTCGTCCCGGCCGTGCAGATGATGGACAACTCGCACAGTGCCGACGCCGAGTCCGCCACCACGCAGCTCTCAGCGGCGCAGATGTCGCTGGCGGCGCAGCACGGCGCCGCCGGGTCGGCCGCCTCCGCGCCGTCGGCGCCGTCGGCGTCGTCGGGCGGACACGCGATCAGCGACGTCTCCACCGTCGCGATGTCGTCCGACGAGCTCGCGGCGGCCGCGAAGCCGGCCGCGTCCGGCGTCGACGACATCAGCAAGGCGATGTCGATCGCGCGCGAGAACGGGCCCCTGGAGTTCGGCCGCCCCTACTCCGCGGGCAACGACAGCACGCTCAACGGCCAGATCGCCAAGGCCCTCGGCCTGATGGGGCTGCCGCAGAAGCTCGCCCCCGGCGTCAAGCAGATCATCATGCGGGAGTCGACGGGCAACGCCGACGCCGTCAACGGGTGGGACACGAACGCCGCCGCCGGCACGCCGTCGAAGGGCCTCATGCAGCTCATCGACACGACGTTCCGCAACTCGGTGCTCCCGTCGCTGGCCGACAAGGGCATCTTCGACCCGGTCGCCAACATCACCGCGGGCGTGCGCACCATGATCGCCAACCACGGGATCAGCGCCGTGGAGAACGGCGGGCTCACGAACTCCTCGGGCAGCTACATGGGCTACGGCGGGGCGAAGCTCCCCGACGACGGGCTGGGTCGCGCCTCGTAGGTGGCCTTCGGCCTTGTGAGCACTTTCCGGGGCTATAACCCCGGAAAGTGCTCACCTGCGCGCAGCGCACCTACCCCTTCTGCAGCATCGGCCGCAGCGTGTCGAGCACCGTCGCGTCGTCGATCGTGGAGGGGACCATCGCGTCCTGCCCGTCGGCGATCTGGCGCATCGTCTTGCGCAGCACCTTCCCCGAGCGGGTCTTTGGCAGCGCCGGCACCACGGAGACGTCCTTGAACGAGGCCACCGCGCCCACCTCGTCGCGCACGAGCGCCACGAGCTCCGGCCCGATCTCGTCCTCGCCGCGGGTGACGCCCGCCTTGAGCACGACGAACCCGCGCGGCACCTGGCCCTTCATCGAGTCCGCCACCCCGATGACCGCGCACTCGGCCACGTCCTGGTGCCCGGCGAGGACCTCCTCCATCGACCCGGTGGAGAGCCGGTGGCCGGCGACGTTGATGACGTCGTCGGTGCGGCCCATGACGAAGACGTAGCCGTCCTCGTCGAGGTAGCCGCCGTCGCCGGTGAGGTAGTAGCCCTCGTAGCGCGACATGTAGGACTCGCGGAACCGCTCGTCGTCGTTCCACAGGGTCTGCAGGCAGCCCGGCGGCATCGGGAGCTTGATGACGATGGCCCCCTCGTCGCCGGCGGGGAGCTTGGACCCATCGACGTCGAGGATCTCCACCTGGTAGCCCGGCACCGGCACCGAGGGCGAGCCGGCCTTGAGCTCCATCGGCTCGAGCCCTCGGAGGTTCGCCGCGATCGGCCAGCCGGTCTCGGTCTGCCACCAGTGGTCGACCACCGGGACGCCGAGCTTCTCGGAGGCCCAGGTCCACGTCTCCGGGTCGAGGCGCTCCCCGGCGAGGAAGAGGGTCTGCAGCGAGGAGATGTCGTAGTCGGCCAGCAGGACCGCGTCCGGGTCCTCCTTCTTGATGCCGCGGAACGCGGTGGGCGCCGTGAACAGCGCCTTCACCCCGTGGTCCTGGATCACCCGCCAGAAGGCGCCGGCGTCGGGGGTCCCGACGGGCTTGCCCTCGTAGAGCACCGTCGTCGCCCCGGTGAGCAGCGGCGCGTAGACGATGTAGGAGTGGCCGACGACCCATCCGACGTCGGACGCGGTGAACATGACCTCGCCCGGCCCGACGTCGTAGATGGCCTCCATCGACCAGCGCAGCGCCACCGCGTGCCCGCCGTTGTCGCGCTGCACGCCCTTGGGCTTGCCGGTGGTGCCCGAGGTGTAGAGGACGTAGAGCGGGTCGGTCGCGGCGACGGAGACGCACTCGGTGGGCTCGGCGGTCTGCATGGCCTGCGCCCAGTCGACGTCGCGGTCGGTCATCGCCGCCTGCGCCTGGGGACGCTGCAGGACGATCGAGCGCCCGGGGTCGTGCTCGGCGAGCTCGATCGCCTTGTCGAGCAGCGGCTTGTACTCGATGACCCGCTTGCCCTCGATGCCGCAGGAGGCGGACACGATCGCCGACGGTGTGGCGTCGTCGATACGCACCGCCAGCTCGCGCGCCGCGAACCCGCCGAACACGACGCTGTGGATCGCGCCGAGCCGCGCGCACGCGAGCATCGCGATCGCCGCCTCGGGGACCATCGGCATGTAGATGATCACCCGGTCGCCCTTGCCGACACCGACCGAGCGCAGCACCCCGGCGAAGCGCGCGACGAGGTCGCGCAGTTCTGAGTACGTGTACTTCTGCCGGCTGTCGGTCACCGGCGAGTCGTGGATCAGGGCCACCTGGTCGCCCCGGCCGGCGTCGACGTGGCGGTCGAGCGCGTTGTGGCAGGTGTTCAGCTCGCCGCCGGCGAACCAGCGCGAGAAGGGCAGTGCCGAGGCGTCCATGATCGTCTCGGGCTCGGTGTACCAGTCGATGAGGGACGCGGCCTCGCGCCAGAACCCGTCGGGGTCCGTCATGCTCCGCTGGTAGGCCTGCCGGTACTCGCCGCTCATGGACGACGAGGCTGCCACGACGGGTGACGTGGCGCACCCGTCCGGACGGACGTCGTCGATCAACCCTTGATGCGGCGCCCCGAGGTCCGGGCGGCGGCCAGGATCTCCCCCGGGTCCACCCGGGTCGGGGCGCGGTCGGCCAGCACCGGCTCGCCCGCCACCCACACGTCGCGCACCGCCCGGGCACCCGCCGACCACACCAGGTTGGAGACGAGCTGGGCGTCGTCGTCGGGATCGACGAACGCCGGGTCGTCGAGGTCCACGTGGACGACGTCGCCCCAGGCACCCGGCCGCAGCCGGCCCAGGTCGTCGCGGCCGAGGGCCTCGGCGCCGCCCGCGGTGGCCAGGTGCAGCACGTCGGCGGCGGTCAGCGCGGTGGCGTCCGCCCCGCGCTGGCGGGCGAAGAGCGACGCGAGCCGCTGCTCCTCCCACAGGTCGAGGTCGTCGTTCGAGGCCGGCGAGTCGGTACCCAGACCCACCCGTAGACCCGCGGTGAGCATCTCGGCGACCCGCGCGACACCGGCCGCGAGCTTCGCGTTCGAGCCCGGGCAGTGGGCGACGGCGACGTCGTGCCGGGCGAAGATCTCCAGGTCCTGGTCGGAGAGCTGGATCGCGTGCGCGGCGAGGACCCGCCCGTCGAGGCTCCCGGTCGTCTCGAGCATCGCGGGCACCGAGCCGTAGACGGCGCGGACCTCGTCGTCCTCACCCTGCGCCTCCGCGACGTGGATGTGCAGCAGCGCGTCGCGCTCACGGGCCGCGGCCGCCGTCGTCGCGACCGCATCGGCGCTGAGGGTGTACGCCGAGTGGGCGCCGTACCCGAGCTCGACGCGCTCGCCGGGCCCGAACCGCAGCCCGTCGGCGTCGATCCAGGCCGAGATCGCGTCACGCATCTGCTCCCAGGTGCCCAGCCGGTCCATCCCGGGGGCGGTGATGATCCCGGGGGTCATGACGACGCGGGAGCCGAGCTCGAGCACGGCGTCGACGACGGTGTCGGCCCAGAAGTACATCTCGGTCGAGGTGGTGACGCCGTGGCGCAGCATCTCCAGGCCGCCGGCGAGCATCCCGGCGCGCACGTCGGGCGCCTCGAGGCGGGCCTCGGCGGGCCAGACGACCTCGGTGAGCCAGCGCATCAGCGGCAGGTCGCCGCCCATCCCGCGCAGCAGCGCCAGCGGGGTGTGCGCGTGGGTGTTGACCAGGCCGGGCATGAGCAGGCCGGACAGCGTCGTCGTCGGGACGTCGGTGGCGGGGGCGTCGGCGCGGGGGCCGACGTGGGTGATGCGACCGGCGTCGTCGACGTCCACGACGGCGTCGCGCCGGATCCCCGCGCCCTGCGCACAGGTGAGGACGATCGGGGCGTGGAGTCGCCGGGCGCTCATGGGTCCCAGTCTGGTGAGTCGGTGGCGAGGGCGGCCAGACGGGTCAGCTGTCGGCGCATCATGACGAGGTCACCCCACGCGAGGGCGTACCGGAGCAGGGTCCCGACGACGCCGCGGGTCCCGTCGAGCACGACGGTCGCGACGAGGCGGGTGCGGCCGGGCCGTCGGGACGCACGGCGTAGGTGATCGCGAACTCGGCGACGGGGCCGGCGGCGCCGCGACGGCGTCGACGGATCGTCACGTGCTCGCCGTGGGCGAAGGAGTCGATCACGAAGAGCACGAGCAGGCGCGGGCTCGTGGTCGCGCGGGTCCAGCGGGCGACGGGGGCGGGCACGAGGGCGTCGGCGGGCGTGGGGCGGGCGCGCTCGGTCGACGAGGTCCCCCGTGCTCCGGCGCGTCCACGCCGTGCAGTGTGCGGCGTTCCGGCGAGGGGCGCCCACGGCCGATCTAGTCGACCGAAGGTGCCCTTCGCTCGGAAGGGTCCTACCGGTCCAGCAGCGAGCGCAGCGACCGGAGCGGCTGAAGCCAGGCACCACCGGGAGGCAGCGTGTCGAGGCTGACCCGGGGGAGCGGCTCGCGGAACACGCCCTCGATCTCCTCGAGGTCGAGGAACGCGACGACGTCCGAGGCCACCGCGAACGCCGCGTACTCCCGGAACCCGATGACGGTCACCCGGACGCCCTGCTCGACGAGCTCCTCGAGCGGCTCCTTGAAGGCCCGCCCGTCCCCGGAGGCGACGACGACGTGGGTCAGCGTGCCCTCGGCCTGCCGGCTCTCGATGTGGGCGAGCATGTCCTCGTCGACGTCGGAGTCGTCCGTCGACTTCGGCTTCGCGAAGACCGCGAACCCGACGTTGCGCAGCGCCTCGACCCACGGGCGCACGATCTCGGTGGAGCCGGGCACGACGTTGGTGAACACCGTCGCCTCGGCGACGCCCGCCGGCCCGGCCAGCCCGAGCAGCCACCGACCGACGGCGTCGAACCGCGGCCGGAAGGCCGAGGTCGGGCGCGTCCCGAGCAGCGAGCCGAGGCTCATGTCCATGTTCGGCGCGTCCCAGACCAGCAGCGTGCGCGGCGGGCCCGTGGGCTCGACGACGGGGACGTCGGCGACGTCGGTCGACCCCCCGGCCAGGGTGTCCGGCGGCGTCGCGGCGTGCGCGAGGTCGGCCGGGGACGGCGAGGGGGAGGGCGCCACGGGGCCGACTCTAACCGCCCGGCGGTGACGGGTGCGCCTCGCGATCACGAGCCCCCGTCCGTGGTCGCGGGGCCGCCGGCACGGCGCACGAGGAGGAGGTCGCGGCTCGGGCGTCCACCGGCCTCGGCGCGGGTCTCGAACTTCGTCCGCGGTCGCCAGGCGGGTCGGGGCGCGAAGCCGCCGTGCGGGTTCTCGAGCATCGGCTCGGCGTCGGTGACCTCGAGCATCCACTCGGCGTAGTCGGCGACGTCGGTGGCGAGGTGCAGCGTCGCCCCGGGGCGCAGCCGCGAGGCCATGAGCGCCACCGTCTCGGGCTGGACGAGGCGGCGCTTGTGGTGCCGGCGCTTCGGCCAGGGGTCGGGGTAGTAGACGCGCAGGCCGTCGAGCGAGCCGGGCGCGATGCGGTCGCGCAGGACGACCACGGCGTCGCCGCGCAGCAGGCGCACGTTCTCCAGCCCCGCGGCCTCGATGCGCATCAGCAGCTGCCCGAGCCCCGGCGGGTAGACCTCGACCGCGACGTGGTCGACCTCCGGTTCGGCGGCGGCGAGTGCCGCCGTCGTCTCCCCCATGCCGGACCCGATCTCCACGCGCAGGCCCGCGTCGCGCCCGAACCACGCCGCCGGGTCGAGCCGGCCGTCGGCCTCGAGCAGGTTCGCGCGGCGCCCGCCCGGCGCGAGGTCGGCGAGATCCGCGCCGAGGTGTTCCCACGACCGGTCCCAGGCCCGTTGCTGCCCCGGTGTCATCCGCCCGCCGCGGTCGGCGAAGCTGACGATGCCTCGCCGCGCCGCCGTCGCGCGTTCCTCGATCCCGGCCGCGACGGCGACCGGTCCCGTGTGCTCCTGACCCACCGCCCGATCCTCACACGGCGGCGTCGGGGAGGCGGCGGCCGGCGGTCAGCCGGACCCCGACTCGATGACCTTCGTCTGGTCGCGACCCTCCGGCGGGGGTCGCCGGCCGCCGCCGCGCAGCGACGCGGCCACCTGGCGGGCCCGGGCGTTGTTCCGCACGCGCGTGAGGACGATCAGCGTGATGACGTGCAGGACCCCGAGGAACAGCAGGATGCCCCCGACGCGGGTGACGACGAGCTGGACGGTGCCCTGCACCGTGAACGGCTGCCACGTGGAGATCAGCGCCAGGAAGCCCAGCGCGACCAGGTGGAAGCCGACCCCGAGCAGCCGCGTGATCGACTGCGCGACGTCCTGATCCCCGAAGACGTCGCGCAGGAAGCCCAGACCGGTCCGCATGAGGATGCGTCCGACGATCACCGTGACGATGAGCCCGATCACCACGATGAGCAGGTACGTGCCCGTGTCCGGCGTGGTCACACTCGGCCCCTTCTGCGGTCCCGTGAACGCCGGTGACGTCCCGGCGGTATCCAGCATCCCCGGATCGGTGATCGGGCGAAACCCCGTAGCCCACGTGACGCCGGTGACGGGTGCGGCGTGTGGGGTGGTCACGGGTTCCCCGGAACGGGCCCTGCGGCCCGGATCCGCTCCCTACGCTGCCGCACGACGCCGACGACGAGGGAGGTGGCGGGGTGGGCCACTGGGCGCAGGACACCGCGCGGGCCTGCCGCGAGGTCGCGCCCGGCGTCGCGCTCCCCACCGCCGATGCCCTGGACGCGGCGGCGGCCCGCGCCGGGGCGACACCGGCCCTCGTCGTCACCGGCCCGGTGTCCTCGGGGAAGTCGACGCTGGTCAACGCCCTGGTCGGACGCCGTGTCGCGCCCACCGGCGCCGGCGAGTGCACCCGGCTCGTCGCGCGCTACGTGCGGGGGCCGGTGGACCGCCTCGACGTCGTCCTCGCCGACGGTGCCCGGCGCCCGCTGCCGCTGGCCGACGGCGGGCGGGTGCCGGCCGCCGTCGGGGACCGGCTCGGGGTCGACCCGGCCGACGTCGACCACCTGCTCGTCACGCTCACCAGCGACGCCCTGGACGGGCTCACGGTGGTCGACACCCCGGGCACCGGCTCCGCGCGGCGACGGCCGCCCGTCGGGGGCCGCAGCCCCGCCGACGACGCCGTGGCCGCGCTGGTCGTGCTGCCGGCCTCGGCGCGCCCGGACGAGGTGGAGCAGCTCGCCGGGCCGGCGCGGCACGGCCCGGCGGGGATCGTCGCGGTCCTGGGCCGGGCGGACACCGTCGGCTCGGCCGCGGACGCCGAGACGGTGGCCGCGACCCTCGGACGCCGGCTCGGGGCGCGGCTGGGCGAGGTGACCCCCGTCGTCGGCCTGCTGGCGGAGACCGCGACGACGGGTGCCCTGCGGGCCGAGGATCGGCACGCCCTGGCCGCGCTCGCCGGCGCCGACGCGGCGGGGGTGGACGACGCGCTCGCCGACCCCGAGCTGTTCACCCACGCCGACCTCGGTGTCCCCGCCGCCGTCCGGGCACGCCTGCTCGACCTGCTCGATCGGCGGGGAATCGCGCTCGCGGTCGGGATGCTGCGCGAGCGCCCGGACGCCGGTGTCGGCGACCTGTGTGCCGGCCTGCTCGCCGCGTCCGGTCTCGACGCGGTCGTCGCGCGGCTGCGCACCGAGGTCCGCGCGCGCGCCGACCTGCTGGCCGCGGCCGCGGGCGAGCGACGCGTGGCCGAGCTGCTCGGGGCCGAGCGGGCGGCGGTGCGCGCGGACCGCCGGGCGGGCCGGACGCCGGGCGCCGGGACGCGCGACCTCACGCGGCTCACCGACCTGCTCGAGGACCTGCGGGCCCGCCCGCTGCACCTCGAGCTCGCCGTCGTCGAGGCGGCCGACCGCGCCCGCAGCGGCGCCGTCGAGCTCCCCGAGGACCTGGCCGCGGACCTCGACCTCCTCGCCGGCGCCCGGCTCGCCGACCCGGACCGGGCGCGGCTCACGGCCCTCGCCGGGCGGGTCGGGCTCGGTGCCGCGGCGGGGGCGGGCGAGGTCGGCGGGCACGCCGCCCGTCGTGCCGCGGCCTGCCGGTCCGACGCGACCTGGGGCAGCCCGCCCGCGCGCGCCGACGTCGCCGGGCTCGTCCACCGCGGCTGGGCCCGGGTGTGGGGGGAGCTGACGACGTGAGCGGGCCCGTCGCGGCCGCGGAGTCGCTGCCCGCCGAGGTGGCGGACGCGCGGCGCGAGGTCGAGCGGGCGCTCACCGCGGCGGGGGTCCCCGTGCGCCCATCCGGACCCGGCGTGGGGCCGCCGGTCGCCGCGCTGGTCGGCGCCCCCGGGCGGGGCAGGCGGGCCGTCGCCGCGGCGCTGGTCGACCTCCCGCCCGACGGCGTCGGGCCGGCAGTGACACGGATCGGCGCCGGCCCGCCGGCTCCGGGGCTGCTGCTCGTCGACGTGCCGTTGCTCGACGAGCTCGCGCTGACCGTGCCGCCCCGCCCGCGCGACGGCGGCTGGGACCCGGGCCCGGACGCGTCGGCGCTCCTCGTGGTGGTCGGGGCCGGGTCGCCGATGGACGCGGCCGAGCTGGACGCGCTCGCGGCCGCGGCCGGGCAGGTGGAGTCGGCGGTGTTCGCTCTGGTCGGCACCGAGGCCCACCGCGGCTGGCGGACCGTGCTCGGGGCGGACCGCGAGCTCGTCGCGGAGCGGGTGCCGCGCTTCGCGGACGCGGCGTGGTTCCCGGTGTCGCCGGTGCTGGCCGCCCGGGCCCGCGGCACCGGCACCGACGGCGAGCCACTGCGCCGCCGGGCCGGGATCGCCCCGCTGCAACGCCACCTGCAGGCCCTCCTCGCGCGGCGGCGCCGGATGCTCGACGAGGCGAACGCGTTGCGGGCGGGCGTGACGGCCGGCGGTGCCGGTTCCCGCGGCGGGCCCGACCGTCGACGGGCTCCGTGCCCGGCGTGCCGCCCTCGCTGCCGCCCGCTCCTCCTGGCGCCGCGAGCACCACGTGCGGTGGCGCTCGGAGCTGGCGGCGGTCCGCCTCGCCGTCGTCGACGACCTCGCCCGGCGGCTGCGCGCCCTCGGGGTCCGCCACCGCGACCGCCTCGAGGGCGCCGCCCGGGCCGAGCTCGCGGACCTCCCCGGGACCGTCGCGGCCGACGTCGCGGCGGAGGCCGAGGCGGTGGTCGCCGGGCTCGGGGAGCGGCTGCGGGGCCTCGTCGTCGGGACCCTCGGGTCCCTGCTGCCGCCCGAGGAGCTCGCCGCGCTGCGGATCCCGCCACCGCAGGTGCGCCCGGACCTCCCGGTGCCGAGCCCGCGCCGGCCCGACCGGCTGCTGGTCGTGGCCGGCGCCTCCGGCGGGCTCGGGCTCTCCCGGCTGGCCCTGCTGCCGCTGCTCGCGGTGCCGGTCGCGCCGGTCGTCGGGGCCACCCTCGTGCCGGTGTCGGTGGGCATCGGGCTCGGGGCGGCCGGCTGGCTCGCGCGCTCGCGGCGGCGGGCGGCGGAGCGTGCGCACGCCCGCGCCTGGCTGTCCGAGGCGCTGGCCCAGGCGCGCGGGGACCTCGAGCGGGTGCTCGGCGAGGCGCTCATCGCCGCGGACCGGGAGATCACGCTCGCGCTCGACCGCGCATTGGACCGGCGGGCGGCCGAGGTGGACGCCGCGCTGCGCGGGACGGGCGAGCAGGTCCGCCGCGAGGCCGACGTCCGCGCCCGGGAGGCGGCCCGGGCCGAGCACGCCCACCGGGTCGCCGCGCGCGGCGAGGCGGTGCTGGCCCGCCTCGCCCTGGCCCGGGACCGGACGTAGGTCGGTTCGCCGGGAGCGGGTGGGCGGATCCCCGAAACCGCACCCACGGCCGACAGGAGCCGCCTAGCGTCCCGGACGTGCCCGAGTTCGCCGCCCCGGACCTGCCAATGCCGGACCACCCCGACGTCGCCGTCCCCGACCCCGCGCCGCCTGGCCAATCCCTCGCGAGGACCGCGATGTTCACCGACGAACTGGTGCCCGGCGCGCCGGTCCTCGGCGGCCCGACCGTCGACTCCGACGCCGACGGCGTCACCGACACGACGGTCGCCGAGGTCTCCGACGAGCTCGTCCTCGCCACCGACCTCGACCACGACGGCCGGGCGGACGCGGTCACCCGCATCGGCCCGGACGCCGTCGTCACCGCGCGGGCCGGGGAGGCGGAGGAGCAGCTGGAGCCCCCGTGGGACGCGCCGCCGCCCCCGCCGTCGTGGGTGGACCCGCGCACGGGCGCGTGGACCCGCGGGTAGCCCTCGCTCGGCGGCCGGACGCTGTCGGGGCTCTCGGGTACGGTCCGGCCGTGCCGATCGAGAGGGTGCGCGCGGGCCGCCCCGAGGGCGGTCGCACCGGCCCGTCACGCGAGGTCGACGCGGACTTCCTCGCCCTGCCCCTGCGCGAGCTGGCGGCCGCCGCGCTCGAGACTGCGCGCATCGGGGGCGCCGAGCACGCCGACGTCCGGGTGCACCGGATCCGCAGCGCCGCGCTCGAGCTGCGCGACGCCCGCGTGGTGTCCTCCTCCGACACCGACGAGGTCGGGCTCGCCGTCCGGGTGCTCCGCCACGGGGTGTGGGGGTTCGCCGCCCACGTCGACCTCACCGCCGGGAGCGCCGCCGCCACCGCCCGCCGCGCCCTCGACGTCGCCGCCACCCTCGCGCCGGTGGCCCGGGAGTCGGTCAACCTCGCGGCCGAGCCCGTCCATGCCGACGTCACGTGGGTCTCGCCCCACGTCCTCGACCCCTTCGAGGTCGACCCGGGCGAGCGGATCGGCCTGCTCACCGACCGGTCGGCCGCGCTGCTCGCCGCCCCGGGGGTCGACCACGTCGAGGCGACGTGCCTGCAGGTCAAGGAGCAGGTCTTCTACGCCGACCTCGCGGGCACCGTCACCACCCAGCAGCGGGTGCGCGTCGACCCGGGGATCACCATCACCGCGGTCGACCGCGCGGGCGGCGGCTTCGAGTCGCTGCGCTCGGTCGCCCCCCCGGCCGGACGTGGCTGGGAGTACCTCACCGGCACCGGGTGGGACTGGGGAGCCGAGCTCGCCGAGCTCCCGGGCCTGCTCGCCGAGAAGCTCGCGGCGCCCACGGTCACGGCGGGCCCGACCGACCTCGTGATCGACCCGACCAACCTCTGGCTGGTCATCCACGAGTCGATCGGCCACGCCACGGAGTACGACCGCGCGATCGGCTACGAGGCCAACTACGCCGGCACCAGCTTCGCCACGCCCGACCAGCTCGGCACGCTGCGCTACGGCAGCAAGGTCCTGCACGTCACCGGGGACCGCACGGAGCCGCACGGCCTGGCCAGCGTCGCCTACGACGACGACGGCGTCGCCACCGCCGAGACCGGCCCCTTCGACCTGATCCGCGACGGCGTGCTCGTCGGGTACCAGGTCGACCGGTCCTTCGCGCCGCGCCTGGGCCTGCCCCGGTCCAACGGCTGCGCCTACGCCGACTCGGCGGGCCACGTGCCGCTGCAGCGGATGGCCAACGTGTCGCTCTCCCCCGACCGCGCCGCCGACACCAGCACCGCGGAGCTGATCTCGCGGGTGGAGGACGGGATCTACGTGGTCGGGGACCGGTCCTGGTCGATCGACATGCAGCGCTACAACTTCCAGTTCACCGGCCAGCGCTTCTACCGGATCTCCGGCGGCGAGCTCGCCGGACAGGTCCGCGACGTCGCCTACCAGGCCACGACGACCGACTTCTGGGGCGCGCTGGAGGCGGTCGGCGGGCCGTCGACGTGGCGACTCGGCGGCGCCTTCACCTGCGGCAAGGCCCAGCCCGGGCAGGTGGCGCCGGTGAGCCACGGCTGCCCGAGCGCCCTCTTCCGCGGAATCAGCGTGCTCAACACGGCCGAGGAGGCGGGCCGGTGACCACGATGACGACGAGCCCGGGGGCCCTCGTCGAGCGGACCCTGGAGATTGCGCGCCGGGTGCGTCCCGACGCCGGAGCCGCCGTGCTGGTACGCGAGACGTCCGAGGCGGTGCTGCGCTGGGCGAACTCCACGATGACCACCAACGGCGCGACCACCGACCGCACCGTCGGGATCGTCCTGCTCCTCCCGCTCCCCACCGGCGGCACCGGGGCCGGCGTCGTGCGCCTCTCGGCGCCCGACCGGCTGCTGGGCCCGTCCGACGACCACGGCGCCGCCGACGCCGCCCTCACTGCGGCGGTCCGGGAGGCCGTCGTCGCCGCCGAGCGCTCCGGTCCGGCCCGTGACGCCGCCGAGCTCCCATCGCCCGCCGGCCCCGCGGACACCACGTTCGACGCGGGGGCCGGCGAGACCTCGGCGGCGGTGTTCACCACGCTCGCGGCGGCGCTGGGCGGGTCCTTCGGGACCGACCGCTCCGCGGGGTTCGCCGACCACCACGTGATCACCACCTGGCTCGGGACGACGGCCGGGGTCCGGCGGCGCTGGGAGAGCCCGGGCGGCGCGGTGGAGATCAACCTCAAGGACCCGGCCACGGGCTCGTCGGTGTGGAGCGGTCGGAGCTCCCGGGACTTCACCGACGTCGACCTGCCCGGCCTGCTCACCGACCTGCGCGGCCGGTTGGTGTGGGGGCGGCGGCGGGTCGCGGCCGAGCCGGGCCGCTACGAGACGATCCTGCCACCGTCGGCGGTGAGCGACTTCATGATCTACCTGGCCTGGTCGATGGGCGGGCGGCCCGCCCAGGAGGGCCGCAGCGCGCTCTCCCGCGCCGGCGGCACCCGGGTCGGCGAACAGCTCACGACGCTGCCGCTCACCCTCGCCGGGGACCCGGATGCACCCGGCTTCCCCGGCCTGGCCTACGAACCGGTGCTCGCGACGACGAGCTCCGGCGATGAGGTGTCGGTATTCGACAACGGCGCGACGACCCGGCGGGTGGAGTGGCTGCGCGAGGGTCGGGTCGGCGAGCTCGCCTACCCGCGCGCCGCGGCGGCGGAGTTCGCCGACGACGGCGCCCGCTTCGCCCCGCCGTCGGAGAACCTGCTGCTCACCGGCGGGTCGGGCGCGACGCTCGAGGACATGGTCGCGTCCACCGGGCGCGGGCTGCTCCTGACATGCCTCTGGTACATGCGCGAGGTCGACCCCGAGACGATGCTGCTGACCGGGCTGACCCGCGACGGTGTCTACCTCGTCGAGGACGGCGAGGTCACCGCCGAGGTGAACAACTTCCGGTTCAACGAGTCCCCGCTCGACCTCGTGCGCCGCGCCACCGAGGCCGGGGCCACGCAGCGCACGCTGCCGCGCGAGTGGAAGGACTGGTTCACGCTCGCGGCGATGCCGCCGCTGCGAATCCCGGACTTCAACATGTCGTCGGTGTCGCAGGCGAGCTGAGCGGCCCCGGCCCCTCGATCGAACCGTGACCGGGGCGAGGCCGATTCGGCGCCACGGAGCGTGGACCGTCGTCGGTATGGCAGATCTCGGGCGTCCTTCCCTCCACCCCACGGTGGGGCAGCGGGCCGGGGGCCTCGTCCGCGGGGTCCTCGGCGTCCTCGGTGTGCTCGCCCGCCTGGTGATCGGCCTCATCGTCGCCGTGCTCGTCGTGCACATCGTGCTGGTCGTCCTCGGGGCGAACCCCGCGAACGCGGTGGCCCGGGCGATCGCCGGGCTCGCGGACTCGCTGACCCTGGGTCTGGGCGACCTGTTCGTGCTCGCGAACCCGACCGTGCAGGTCGTCGTGTCCTACGGGCTGCCGGCGCTGGTGTGGCTGATCGCCGGCGGGGTGGTCGTGGGACTCCTGCGCCTGCTCACGCGGCCGCGCTCCGGGCTCGCCTGACGCGGCGGTCAGCCGCGCGGCGCCACGACCCGCCTCAGCCCGGGGGGCGTGCCGAGGCCCTCGGTGACCGGCCCTTCGAGCACGTCGCCGTCCGGGGCGAAGCGGGAGCCGTGCAGCGGGCAGTCCCAGCTCGCCGCGGCGTCGTTCCACTCGAGGATGCCGCCGAGGTGCGGGCAGACCGCGCCGACCTCGTGCTCGACGCCGCCGACGCGGCAGCGCCCCACCTTGCCGCGGGCCGTCGTCTCCACCCGGCCCTCGCCCTCGGCGAGCGGGCGGCGCGACGGTAGGTCCGGGCTGGCCCACCCGGTGGCCATGTACCGGACGACCTGGCCGTTGAAGCTCGCCAGCGAGGGCACCGAGTTGAGCCGGGGCACCCGGTCGGCCGCCCACGTCGGCGCCCACGCGTTGTCGCGGTCGAGCACGTGGTCGGCGAGGGCGAGCCCGGCCGCGGTGCCGCCGGTCATGCCCCACTTCGCGAAGCCGGTGGCGACGAGCACCCGCGGCTGCAGCGGCATCGGTCCGACGAACGGCAGCCCGTCCTCGGGCTCGTAGTCCTGGGCGGACCAACGGTGGGTGATCTCCGCGACCGGCCAGCGGGCCGCGGACCACGCCGCGAGCTCGTGCTCCTGGTGCGACATGGGGGCGCTCGTGCCGACGCGGTGGCCGAAGCCGCCGGTGAGCAGGCGCCGCTCGCCGTCGAGGACCGCGGTGCGGATCGAGACCGTCGGGGAGTCCGCGGAGAGGTACATGCCCTCCGGCAGGGTGTCCTCGTCGTGCACCCGGACGGCTTGGGCGTAGGAGCGGGCGGGCTCGACGCGCGCGAAGTAGAGGCCGCGGTCGAGCACGGGCAGGCCGGTGGCGAGGACCACCCGGTCGGCGTGGACGATGCCGCGCGGGGTCCGCAGCCGCGGCGACGCGCCGAGCGAGGCGGACAGCGAGACCCCCAGCACCCGGGTGCCCTCGAAGACCGCGGCGCCGCCGTCGACGAGCTCGCGGGCGAGGTCGTGCAGGTAGGGCACCGGGTCGAACTGCGCCTGGTCGGCGAGGGTGACCGCCTCGGAGACGCCGAAGGGCAGGCCGAGGTCGGTGTCGAGGGTCGCGGGGAGGCCGGCCGCGCGCAGCGCCTCGGCCTCCTCCCGCACCAGCTCGGCGGCCGAGCCCGAACGACCTGCCGTCGAGAAGGTCGCCGCGGGGGCGCGCTCGTAGCCGCAGTCGACGCCCGCGGCCCGCTCGGCGATCCAGTCGAACCCGGCGCGGTGCGCCGCGAAGTACGCCTCGACGGTCTCGCGCGGGTGCTTGCGGGCCAGGGTGGCCGCGCGGGTGCCCTGCAGCATGGAGATCTTCGCGGTGGTGTTGCCCGAAGCGACGGCGCCGAGGTGGCGCGCCTCGAGGACCGCCACCGACAGGCCCGCGCGGTGCAGCGCGACCGCCGTCGTCAGGCCGGTGATCCCGGCGCCGACGACGGCGACGTCGACCCGCAGCTCACCGAGCAGCTCGGGGTGGCTGGCGGCGGACCCGGCGCGGTCCAGCCACGCCGAACGGTGGCGGGCCGGGAGCTGCGGTGTGGTGGCGGGCATGGGCTGGTGGTGCCACCGGGGTGAGCGGGACAAACGACGGCTCTTCCGCAAGGAGCACGCGGGTCCGGCCCACGGGCACCATGGAACCGTGGGACGAGTGGTGATGCGCTACCCCGGCGCGCCCGGGACCGTCACCCAGGCCGCCTGGGAGGCCGAGGTCCCCCGCCGAGGCGACCTCGGCGACGTCGCGACCCTCGTGGGCTCCGGTGGGGTGTGCGTGCTCTCCGGGGCCGGCATCTCCACCGACTCCGGCATCCCGGACTACCGCGGCCCGTCGGGCGCGGCCCGGCGGCACGCCCCGATGACCTACGCCTCCTTCGTCTCCGACCCCGACGCCCGGCACCGCTACTGGGCCCGCAGCCACGTCGGCTGGCCGCAGATCGCGCGGGCCCGGCCCAACGACGCCCACGCCGCCGTGGCCGCGCTGCAGCGCACCGGCCTGGTCACCGACGTCATCACCCAGAACGTCGACGGGCTGCACCAGGCCGCGGGCGCCCGCGACGTCGTCGAGCTCCACGGCGCCCTCGCCCGGGTGGTGTGCCTCGGGTGCGCCGCGACCCACGACCGCACCGAGGTCCAGGAGCGGCTGGCCGCGGTGAACCGGGCCTTCGACACCGACGTGGCCGCGCTGCGCTCGACCCAGGTCAACCCCGACGGCGACGCCGAGCTCCCCGCCGAGGTCGTCGAGCGGTTCACGATGGTCGCGTGCCCGACCTGCGGCGAGGGCCCGCTCAAGCCGGACGTGGTGTTCTTCGGCGAGTCCGTCCCGCGCCCGCGGGTCACCGCGTGCTTCGAGCGGGTCGCGCGAGCCCGCGCGCTGCTCGTGCTCGGCTCCTCCCTCGCGGTGATGTCCGGCCTGCGGTTCGCCCGCGCCGCGCACCGGGCGGGCACGCCCGTAACGATCATCACTGCGGGGCCCAGCCGGGGCGACGACCTGGCCTCCCTGCGGCTCGCGTCTCCCCTGGGTGAGGCCCTTCCGGCGCTGGTCAGCGCGCTCCGGGCCTGAATCGTTCAGCTTGATCGTGGAAGTGGTGCCTTCGACACCGTCGAGCGGTTCCGTCGGCAACATCTGTCGTTAACGTCGGAGTACTCCCGACGGGGCCTCACGGCGTGGTGCAGCAGACCGTCACCCGTGTTCGGTCCGCCGACGCGGCGTGCCCCCGTCACCTGGCGACCGGACGGTCGTCGCTCGGAGACCGGCGAGACGATCGGAGAGTGACACGACGCATGACGGCCGCACCGACCATCCCTGGGCTCGACAACCCGCCGCTGCAGCGCCAGGAGGTCCTGGACTGGGTCACTCAGGTCGCCGAGCTCACCACTCCGGACCGGGTGGTGTGGTGCGACGGCTCGCCGGAGGAGTGGACGCGCCTCACCGATGAGCTGGTGGAGGCCGGGACGTTCACACGTCTCGACCCCGCGAAGAAGCCGAACTCGTTCCACGCCGCGTCCGACCCCGACGACGTCGCCCGCGTCGAGGAGCGCACCTTCATCTGTTCGGTCCGGGAGAAGGACGCGGGGCCCACCAACAACTGGATGGACCCGGCCGAGATGAAGGCCACGATGTCGGAGCTCTACCGGGGCTGCATGCGTGGTCGGACGATGTTCGTCATCCCGTTCTGCATGGGCCCGACGAACGCGGAGCACCCGAAGCTGGGCGTCGAGATCTCCGACAGCGCCTACGTCGTCACCTCGATGCACATCATGACCCGCATGGGCCCCGCGGTGTACGAGCGCCTCGAGGCCGGCGACTCCGAGTGGGTGCCCGCGCTGCACTCGATCGGCGCGCCGCTCGAGCCCGGCCAGGCCGACGTCGCGTGGCCGTGCAACGAGACCAAGTACATCAGCCACTTCCCCGACACCCGGGAGATCTGGAGCTTCGGCTCCGGCTACGGCGGCAACGCCCTGCTGGGCAAGAAGTGCTACTCGCTGCGCATCGCCTCGGTGATGGCGCGCGACGAGGGCTGGCTCGCCGAGCACATGCTGATCCTCAAGCTGATCAGCCCGGAGGACAAGGCGTACTACGTCGCGGCGGCGTTCCCGTCGGCCTGCGGCAAGACCAACCTCGCGATGCTGCAGCCCACCATCCCGGGCTGGCGCGCCGAGACGGTCGGCGACGACATCGCCTGGATGCGGTTCGGTGACGACGGCCGGCTCTACGCGGTGAACCCGGAGTTCGGGTTCTTCGGGGTGGCCCCCGGCACCAACTGGAAGACCAACCCGAACGCGATGCGCACCATCGAGCACGGCAACGCCCTGTTCACCAACGTGGCGCTGACCGACGACGGCGACGTCTGGTGGGAGGGCCTGGAGGGCGACCCCGAGCACCTCACCTCGTGGACCGGGGACGACTGGACGCCCGCCTCGGCCAAGCCGGCCGCGCACCCGAACTCGCGCTACACCGTGCCGATCTCGCAGTGCCCCGTCGTCGCGCCCGAGTGGGACGACCCGCAGGGCGTGCCGATCTCGGCGATCCTCTTCGGCGGCCGCCGCAAGACGACGGTGCCGCTGGTCACCGAGTCCTTCGACTGGCAGCACGGCACCTTCATGGGCGCCACGATGTCCAGCGAGATGACGGCCGCGGCCAAGGGCGGCAAGGGCCAGGTCCGCCGCGACCCGATGGCGATGCTGCCCTTCCTGGGCTACAACGTCGGCGACTACTTCCAGCACTGGGTGAACGTGGGCAAGAGCGCCGACGCCACCCAGCTGCCGAAGATCTTCTACGTCAACTGGTTCCGCCGCGGCGAGGACAACCGCTTCCTGTGGCCCGGGTTCGGCGAGAACAGCCGCGTCCTCAAGTGGATCATCGAGCGGCTCGAGGGCCACGCGGCCGCCACGGAGACGCCGATCGGCCACGTCCCGGCCGCGGACCAGATCGACGTCGAGGGGCTGTCCGAGCCGCTCGAGGACATCGAGGCGTCGCTGCGGTTCGACCGCGACGAGTGGCTCGAGGAGCTCCCGCTGATCGAGGAGTGGTTCGACAAGATCGGCGACGGCCTGCCGACGTCGATGCGTGACGAGCTCGAGGCACTCAAGCAGCGCCTGGGCGCCTGACCGCAGAGCCCCCGGACGGCCCGTCCGTCACCTTCGGAAGGTGACGGACGGGCCGTTCGCGTTCGTCGGCCGTCGATCACTTCACGTCCGTGTGACAGAGGACTAGCATGACGCGGCTCTGCGTGACCGCTCGATGACGAGGAGGTAGGCGATGACGGCGTCAACCCCGCCACCCGGGGAGCCCTCGAGGCCATCGGAGGAGACGTCGCGGGCGCCCGAGGCCGGCCGCGGCGCGGGGTCGCACCCGTCGACCGGCTGGACCGATGTCCGCTTCCGCTGGGTGAACCTCCTGGTGCTCGTCCCGCTGGTCACGATCCTGCCGTTCCTGTTCAACCAGCAGAACCCCACGCTGGGCGGGATGCCGTTCTTCTACTGGTTCCAGCTCGCGATCATCCCCGTCGGTGTCCTCTGCACGCTCGCGGTCCACCTGCTCACCCGCCACACCGATGAGGAGGGCCGGCGATGAGCTCCTCCCAGATCGTCGAGCTCGTCATCTTCGTGGTGCTCTTCGTGGCCGTCGCGGTCATGGGCTTCACGGCCAGCCGGTGGCGCCGCGCCACGGATCTCGAGCACCTCGACGAGTGGGGCCTGGGCGGGCGGAGGTTCGGCTCGTGGGTCACCTGGTTCCTGCTGGGCGGGGACCTCTACACCGCTTACACCTTCGTCGCGGTCCCCGCGCTGCTCTTCTCCTCCGGAGCGCTGGGGTACTTCGCGGTGCCCTATACGATCATCGCGTTCCCGCTGGTCCTGCTGCCGCTGCTGCGCCTGTGGTCGGTCTCGCGCGTGCACGGCTACGTGACCCCGGCCGACTTCGTGCGCGCCCGCTTCGGCTCCCCGCTGCTGGCGCTGCTCATCGCGCTCACCGGGATCGTCGCGACGATGCCCTACATCGCCCTGCAGCTCGCCGGGCTCGAGGCGGTGCTGCGCACGATCGGCCTCAACGGGAGCGGGTTCTGGGGGCACGCGCCCCTGTTCGTGGCCTTCGTCGTGCTCGCGGCCTACACCTACCAGTCGGGCCTGCGCGCACCGGCCCTGATCGCGGTGGTCAAGGACCTGCTGATCTACATCGTCATCATCGTCGCGATCATCTACCTGCCGCTCAAGCTCGGCGGCTGGGGCCCGATCTTCAGCGCGAGCCAGGCGAAGCTCTCCCAGCCGTCGCCCACCACCGGGCAACCGTCGGGCTCGATCCTGCTGACCGCGAACAACCAGCTGCAGTACGCCACGCTCGCGCTCGGCAGCGCGCTGGCGCTGTTCCTCTACCCGCACTCGGTGACCGGCGTGCTCTCCAGCAAGAGCCGCGGCACGATCCGCCGCAACATGGCCGCCCTGCCGGCGTACTCGTTCCTGCTGGCCCTGATCGCGCTGCTCGGCTACGTGGCCATCGCCGCCGGGGTGAAGCCGCTCGTCAACGGCTCCACCGGACGCGCGGACTCCAACACGATCGTCCCGGTCCTGTTCGGCAGCCAGTTCCCGTCCTGGTTCGCGGGCATCGCCTTCGCCGCCATCGGCATCGGCGCGCTCGTGCCCGCGGCGATCATGTCGATCGCCGCGGCGAACCTCTGGACCCGCAACGTCTACAAGGAGTACCTGCGCCCCGGCGCCACCCCACGCGACGAGGCCCGGCAGGCGAAGTACGCCTCGCTGGTGGTCAAGGTCGGCGCCGTGCTGTTCATCGTCGCCGTCGACCCGCAGTTCGCCATCGATCTCCAGCTCATCGGCGGCGTGATCATCCTGATGACGCTGCCGGCGGTGGCGATCGGTCTCTACACCCGCTGGTTCCACCGCTGGGCCCTGGTCGCGGGCTGGGCCGCGGGCATGGCGTGGGGGATGTACCTGCTCTTCCTGATCCCCAATCCGGCCAACGGCAAGCAGCACTTCGGCGGTTCGGCGCTCGCGCTGGACAAGTTGTCGTTCTTCGGCTGGGCGCCGTGGCAGGGGTCCAAGGTGCAGATCTACGTCGGCTTCGTGGCGCTGATCCTCAACCTCGTCGTCGCCGTCGTCGGCACGCTCGTGCTGCGGGCGACCGGGGTCGACGAGGGGAGCGACGCGACCCGCGGCGACGACTACCACGCGACCGAGGTCCCCGAGTCGACCACGCCGGAGACCGTCCCCAGCGTGTGAGCAGGCCACCGGCGCGTCGGGGACCGCGTCGGCTCCGTGGCCACGTCGTCGCGCCGGGGGCCGGGGGTGCCACGGTCCTCGTCCGCGCGGCACCCGCAGCGGGCACCATGGACCGCGTGCTCGACTTCCTGCGCGCAATCGGCGAGAGCGTCGGCGGCTGGCTGTACGTGATCGCGGGCGGGCTCGCCTTCGCCGAGGCGGCGATCATGGTCGGCGTCGTGCTGCCCGGGGAGACGGCGCTGCTCGTGGCGGGGTTCGCGGCCCACGAGGGCGTCATCTCCCTCGTCCCGATGATCGTGGTCGCGATCGTGTGCGCGATCGCGGGTGACTCCGTGGGCTACGAGGTCGGGCGCGCGGTCGGTCCCCGGCTGCAGGGGTCGCGGCTCGGACGCCTCGTCGGCCCCCAGCGCTGGGAGGCGGGCGAGGAGTTCCTCCACCGTCACGGCGGGAAGGCCGTGCTCCTGGGTCGCGGGACCGCGCTGCTCCGCGCGCTGGTCCCCGGCCTCGCCGGTATGGCCCGCATGCCCTACCTGCGCACCTTCCTCCCCTGGAACGCCGTCGGGGGCATCGTCTGGGGCGGCACCTGCGTGGTGCTCGGTTACGTCTTCGCGGCGAGCCTGCACCAGGTCGCGCGCTACCTCGCGTGGGGACCGATCCCGGTCGTCGTCCTGGTCGCCGCGGTGGTCGCCGTCCGCGAGCTGCGGCGTCGGCGCCGCCGCGAGCCGCCCGGGGACCCCGCGCCGGAGCCCACGGAGAACGCCTCGGAGCGTTGAGAAGGGGTCCGGGGTGCCCTCGTCGTCGGGACACGGGTGGCACCCCGCGCTTCGGGGGGTCGTCCCGACGTCGGGCGCCCTACGATCTCCCGCCATGATCGAGCGCCGGATCACGGCTGACGAGCCGTTCCTCCCGGCTTACGGCCACGGCACCCTCGCCGAGGTGTTGCCCTCCACCGCGGCGGCGCTCGACGTCGAGGGGTTCACCGACACCCTCGGCGTCGCCCGCCACCGCGGGGACGTCACCGCGGCGGGGGTGCTGCTCGTCGACGGGCTCGGCGCCGAACTGCTCGCGGCGCACCCGCACGACGCGCCCGCCCTCACCGAGCTCGCCACCTCCCCGCACTCGCGGCGGCTGACCTCGTGCTTCCCCGCCACGACCGCGGTCAGCATCACCTCGCTCGGCACCGGCCTCACCCCGGGCCGGCACGGCATCGAGGGCTACTCGATGGCCGTGCCGCCGCCGGCGGACCCGACCGCCGAGGCCGACGTCGTGCTCAACACGCTGCGCTGGTGCGCCCACGGCGCCGCCGACCCGGTCGACCTGCTCGCCGACCTCCCGCCCGAGCAGGTGCAGCCGCAGCCGACCGTGCTGCAGCGCGCCCTGCACGCGGGGGTCGCGGTCACCCGGGTGGCGCCCGAGGTCCAGCGGCGCTCGGGGCTGACCCGCGCGGCGCTGCGGGGCGGGCGCTTCCTCGGCGTCTCGGCCCTCGGCGACCTCGCCGCGGAACTGCTGCATGGCCTCGCGGTGGAGCACGAGGAGCGCGCGCTCTGCTACGCCTACCACGGCGACCTCGACATGATCGGCCACCAGCACGGGCCCGGCAGCCTGCCGTGGCGGATGCAGCTGCAGATCGTCGACCGGCTCGTCGCCGCGATCGCGGAGTGCCTGCGCCCCGGCGCGGTGCTGCTCGTGGTGGCCGACCACGGCATGGTCGCGACCGACCGGGGCTGGCACGTGGACCTCGACACCACCCCGGCGCTGCTCTCCGGGGTGCGCCGGCTGGCCGGCGAGACCCGCGTCCGGCACGTCCACGCGGCACCGGGCGCGGCCGGCGACGTCCTGGACACCTGGCGCGGCGAGCTCGGGGACCGGGCGTGGGTGCTGGCCCGCGACGAGGCCATCGACGCCGGCTGGTTCGGCCCGACGGTCTCCGACGTGGCCCGCGGACGGATCGGCGAGGTCGTGGCCGCGGCCCGGGGGCAGTGGACGCTGGTCCGGTCGCGCATCGAGCCGCGCGAGACGGCGCTCGTCGGGCACCACGGGTCGCTGACGTCTGCCGAGCAGCTCGTGCCGTTGCTGGTGGCCCGCGGCTGACCGCTCGCTGCGCCGAGGGGACGGATCCGGCCCGGCCGGTCGCATCCGGCCCGGCAGCGCCATACGCTTCCTTCACGACGTCTCGCGGTCCGCCGCGAGGAGGGGGTGTGCATGAGCAGGCACGACCACCGGGTCCCGCCCACGCCGGACGCGGAGGGGCCCTCCCGCCTCGTCCGCGCCCGCTCCGCCATCGCCCACCACCCGCTGCTGCTGGGCGGGCCGCTCATCGCCGTGGCGATCGGGGCCGGCTTCGCCGGCGAGCGCGAGAGCAGCGTCGTCTCGCTCGTCGCCGTGGTCGTCTTCATCGTCGTGCAGCTGTTCACCCTCGCCCACGACGACCGGCTCTGCCTGCGCTGCATCGCCGAGAGCCCGGCCGACCCCGCCCGCGCCGTCCAGAACCGCAAGCCCTGGCTACGGCTGTTCCACTCCGCGACGACGACGGCGGGCGTCGTCGTGCTGGTCGTCGTCGCGGCGATCGGTGTCACGGCGGGCCTGCTCATCCGGCCCGGGTGGGGCGACCTCGTCCTCGTCCTGCCGCTGGCGACGATGGCGCTGACCGTCGTGCACCGCCGCATCGAGCCGTGGTGCCCTTACTGCGGGTGGGGGCGCGACGACGACGACGAGGACGCGCCGGAGCCGACGCCCGACCCCGACGTCGCGGCACCGCTCACGCGCTGAGCGGGTCCGGCCGGTCGACCTACGCTGTCGGGCATGAGCGACGACGCCGGGACGCCGACGGAGGTCGCGGAGCTGGCCGGTCGGCTCTTCGACATGGCCCGTGACGGCGACGCCGCGTCGCTGGCCGCCTACGTCGACGCCGGGGTCCCGGTGAACCTGACGAACGACGCGGGCGACACTCTCGTCATGCTCGCCGCGTACCACGGGCACGCCGACGCCGTCCGTGCCCTCGTCGAGCGCGGGGCCGACGTCAACCGGCTCAACGACCGCGGCCAGTCGCCGGTGGCGGGCGCGGTGTTCAAGGGGGAGGACGACGTGGTGCGGGCGCTCGTCGACGGCGGGGCCGACCCGCGGGCCGGGCACCCCACCGCCGTGGACACGGCCCGGATGTTCGGGCGCGAGGACCTGCTGTCGGTGCTCGACCCCTCCGGGATGTAAATCGCGCGCCGTCCCGGTGGACCCGCGGAATCAGCGTCCACCGGGACGGCGTTGCACTCGGCATGGGCATCCCGATCTCGGTCCTCGACCTCTCGCCGATCCCCTCCGGCGCCACCGCCTCCCAGGCACTGCGCGACACCGTCGAGCTCGCCCGCACCGCCGAGGCCGCCGGGTACCGGCGCTTCTGGCTTGCCGAGCACCACAACATCGCGAGCGTCACGAGCTCGAGCCCCGAGGTGATGATCTCCGCGGTCGCCGCCGCGACGAGCACCATCCGGGTGGGCTCCGGCGGGATCATGCTGCCCAACCACAGCCCGCTCAAGGTCGCCGAGACGTTCCGGGCGCTCGAGGGGCTGTACCCCGGCCGGATCGACCTCGGCCTCGGCCGGGCCCCCGGCACCGACCCGCGCACCGCGATCGCGCTGCGCCGCTCGCACCAGGCGCTCACCGCCGACGACTTCCCCGACCAGTTCGCCGAGCTGCGCGGCTACGTCGAGGGCTTCGACGCCGACCATCCGTTCCGCGGGATCGTCGCGCTCCCCGACGACGTCCCGCTGCCGCCGGTGTGGATCCTCGGGTCCAGCTACTACGGCGGGCAGGCCGCGGCGGCGTTCGGCACCGGGTTCGCCTACGCCGGCCACTTCGGCGGCGCCGACGCCGGTGAGGCCGTCCGCATCTACCGGCAGAACTTCCGGCCCAGCGAGGGGCCCGGCGCGCAGGAGCCGCACGTCATCCTCGGCGCCGCGGCGATCGCCCACCCCGACGCCGACCGCGCCCGCGCCCTCGGCCGGGCCAACGCGCTGTCGATGGCGCGGCTGCGCACCGGCACCCCCGGCCCGCTGCCGAGCCCCGAGGAGGCGCTCGCCCACGACTGGAGCGCCGCCGAGGAGCACGTCGCCCGGGGCATGGCGGACAAGGTCTCGGTCGGCACCCCGGAGGAGGTCGCCGAGGACCTGCTGCGCAAGGCCCGCGAGGCCGACGCCGACGAGCTCATGATCACCACGGCGATCCACGACGCCGGCGAGCGCCGGCAGTCGGTGGAGCTGGTGGCTAAGACCCTAGGTGCCTACGGCTCGTGAGCACTTTCCGTCGCTATAGCCACGGAAAGTGCTCACGAGGGCTTCGCCCACCTACAGGGCGGAGATGATGTCCTCCACCCGCTGCTTGGCGTCCCCGAAGATCATCGAGGTGGCTTCCTTGAAGAACAGCGGGTTCTGCACGCCGGCGTAGCCGACCGCCATGGAGCGCTTGAACACCACCACGTTCTCCGCCTCCCAGACCCGCAGCACCGGCATGCCGGCGATCGGGCTGCTCGGGTCCTCCTCGGCCGCCGGGTTCACGGTGTCGTTGGCGCCGATGACGAGGACCACGGAGGTCTCGGGGAAGTCGTCGTTGATCTCGTCCATCTCCAGGACGATGTCGTAGGGGACCTTCGCCTCGGCGAGCAGCACGTTCATGTGGCCCGGGAGGCGCCCGGCCACGGGGTGGATGCCGAAGCGCACCTCGACGCCCTTGTCCCGCAGCTTGCTCGTCAGGTCGGCGACCGGGTACTGCGCCTGCGCCACCGCCATGCCGTAGCCGGGGGTGATGATCACCGACGTCGCCTGCCGCAGCATCTCGGCGACCTCGTCGGCCTGCACCTCGTGGTGCTCGCCCTCGACGTCGGACGTGGTCCCCGACTCCACCCCGAACCCGCCGGCGATCACGGCGATGAACGAGCGGTTCATCGCCTGGCACATGATGTAGGACAGGTACGCACCGGACGAGCCGACGAGCGCGCCGGTCACGATGAGCAGCGTGTTGTCGAGCAGGAAGCCCGACGCCGCGGCCGCCCAGCCGGAGTAGCTGTTGAGCATCGAGACGACGACGGGCATGTCGCCGCCGCCGATCGAGGCGACCAGGTGCCACCCCAGGGCGAGGGCCACGGCGGTGAGCGCGATGATCACGCCGATCGAGGGCGAGATCGTGAACGCCACGGTGAGCCCCGCGAAGGCGACGAGCGCGCCGAGATTCAGGACGTTCTTGCCCGGCAGGCTCAGCGGGCGGGACTTCATCCGTCCGGAGAGCTTGCCGAAGGCGACGATCGAGCCGGTGAAGGTCACCGCACCGATGAACACCCCGATGCCGACCTCCACCGAGTGGATGCCGAGCATGTTCGGGGCCACCTCGGTCTGCGCCGGCCCCACGGCCTCGACCTCGAGGTAGCCGTTCCAGCCGACGAGCACGGCCGCGAGCCCGACGAAGCTGTGCAGCAGCGCGATCAGCTCGGGCATCCCGGTCATCTCGACGACCCGGGCCCGCCACAGCCCGATCGCGCCGCCGATGACGAACCCGCCGATCAGCAGCCCGATCGCCCCGGCGGTGATCGACTGCGCCACGAGCACGACGGTGGCCACCAGCGCGATGGCGATCCCGGCGATGCCGTAGACGACGCCGGCGCGCGCCGTCTCGTGCTTGGACAGGCCCGCCAGGCTCATGACGACGAGCAGCGCGGCGACGATGTAGGCGGCGGTCGCCGCGGTCTGGGGGTTCATCGCGCCGCCGCCTTCGGGTCCGTGGTGAACATGGACAGCATGCGGCGGGTCACCGCGAAGCCGCCGACGATGTTGATGCTCGCCAGCACGATCGCGATCCCGGCGAGGATCGACACGACGAGGCTGTGCTTCCCGAACTGCACCAGCGCACCCACGATCACCACGCCGGAGATGGCGTTGGTGACCGACATCAGCGGCGTGTGCAGCGCGTGGTGCACCTTGCCGATGACGTAGTAGCCGATCACCACGGCCAGCACGAACACCGTGAGGTTCACCGCGAGCTCGGCCGGGGCGAAGGCGGTCGCCACGAACAGCAGGGCCAGACCGACCGCGATCGCGCCGTAGCGCCACGCCGGCGACCGGGGCTCCTTCGGTTCCGGCTCCGGTTCCGGCTCCTTCGCCTCGGACGCGGCCGGGGCGGCCGAGACCTCCACCGGCGGCGGCGGCCACATCACCTCGCCGTCGTGGGCGACGGTCATCCCGCGCTGCACCGTGTCCTCGAGATCGAGGACGAGCTCCCCGTCCTTCTCCGGGGTCAGCAGCTTCATGAGGTTGACCAGGTTCTGGCCGTAGAGCTGGCTGGCCTGGGTGGGCAGCTTGGTCGCGAGGTCGGTCTCGCCGAGGATCGTCACCCGGTTGTCGGTGACGACGACCTCGTCGGGCTGCGAGCCCTCGACGTTGCCGCCGCTGCCCGCGGCCATGTCCACGATGACGCTGCCGGGCTTCATCGCCGCGACGTCGTCGGCGGTGAGCAGCCGCGGCGCCGGCTTCCCGGGGATCAGCGCCGTGGTGATGATGATGTCGACGTCCGCGGCCTGCTCGGAGTAGATCTCGGCGGCACGCCGGTCGTAGGCCTCCGAGGTGGCCTTCGCGTACCCGTCGGAGGACTTCTCGGCCTCCTCGCCCTCGACGACGACCTCGAGGTACTCGCCGCCCAGCGAACCGACCTGGTCGGCGACCTCAGGGCGGGGGTCGGTGGCCCGGACGACCGCACCGAGTGACGACGCCGCGCCGATCGCCGCGAGGCCCGCCACCCCGGCGCCTGCCACCAGCACCTTCGCCGGCGGCACCTTGCCGGCCGCCGTGATCTGGCCGGTGAAGAAGCGGCCGAAGTGGTTCGCCGCCTCGACGACGGCGCGGTAGCCGGCGATGTTGGCCATCGAGCTCAGCACGTCCAGCGACTGGGCGCGGGAGATGCGCGGCACCGCGTCGGTCGCGAGCACCGTGATCCCGCGCCCGGCGAGGTCGGCGACCAGCTCCTCGTTCTGGGCCGGGGCCACGCGACAGACCAGCGTCGCGCCCTCCTGCAGCCGGGACAGATCCTCGGACCGCGGGGTGTTGACCGCGAAGACGACGTCGGCCCCCCACGGGTCCCCGAGCTCGGCCCCGGCCTCGGTGTAGGCCTCGTCCGGGATGCTCGAGCGCTCTCCCGCCCCGGCCTCGACGGTCACCGACCAACCGAGCTTCTGCAAGCCCGTCACCGAGGCGGGCGTGGCCGCCACCCTCGTCTCGCGGTCCCGGGTCTCCCGGGGGACACCGATGCGCACCGTCGCGCCCTCCTCGTCCGGCCCCGACGGAGCCGCCGGACACGGGTCATCGCGTCCGGGCGTCTCGACCGAGGTCTCCTGCGTCCGCCGGATCCCTCCGACGACCGTCCGGCGGAGGCTAGACCGCGCCCGGCCTCCGGAGTGTGATCCACGCTACGTTCACCAACACTGAACGATCGAGATGACGCGCGCCGCACGAACCGGATTCCCCGCCGTCCAACGAGACCCAGGTCACGTCGGGACGCCACGGTGGCGGGAGCCCACGCGGGCTCCCCCAGGCGTAGCGCCCACGTAACCACCGCGAAACGGGTCCGCCGGACCGTGGGCGGAGTGTCCCTCCCGGTCCTCACCCACTGCCCGTACTGCTCGCTGCAGTGCGGGATGACGGTGACCGCGCGCGCCGAGGACGACGGCGGGGGCTGGGCGGTCGAAGGCGCGAACTTCCCGACCAACCGCGGCGGCCTCTGCGAGAAGGGACTCAGCGCGGCGGAGCTCCTCGGCCACCCCGACCGGCTGACGACGCCGCTGGTGCGCGGCTCGCGCCGCGAGCCGTTCCGCGAGGCCACCTGGGACGAGGCCCTCGACCGGGTGGCCACCGGTCTGCGCGACGCCCAGCAGCGGTACGGGCCGGACGCCGCCGGACTCTTCGGCGGCGGCGGGATGACCAACGAGAAGGCCTACCAGGCCGGGAAGTTCGCGCGCGTCGCGCTGCGCAGCGCCGCCATCGACTACAACGGCCGGTTCTGCATGTCCTCGGCCGCCGCCGCGGCGAACAAGGCGTTCGGCGTCGACCGCGGGATGCCGTTCCCGCTGTCCGACATCGCCCGTGCCGACACCGTCCTGCTCGTCGGCTCCAACCCCGGGGACACGATGCCCCCGGCGATGCGCTGGTTCGCCGCCGGCCGGGAGCGGGGCGCCACCCACCTCGTCGTCGACCCGCGCTACACCGCCAGCGCCGCCGCGGCCGACGTCCACCTCCAGCCCGTCCCCGGCACCGACCTGGCGCTGGCCAACGGTCTGCTGCACCTGGCGATCAAGCACCGGCTCGTCGAGACCGCCTACGTCGCCGAGCGCACCACCGGCTGGGACGCCGTGAAGCGCGCGACGCGCCAGTACTGGCCGGACCGGGTGGAGCGGATCACCGGCGTGCCGGTCGAGGTGATGGAGCGCGCGATCCGGCTGCTCGCCGAGTCCCGGGCCACGATGATCCTCTCGGGCCGGGGCGCCGAGCAGCACGCCAAGGGCTCCGAGACGGCGCTGGCGTGGATCAACCTCGCGCTGGCCCTCGGACTGCCGGGGCGGCCGTACTCGGGCTGGGCCACGATGACCGGCCAGGGCAACGGCCAGGGCGGGCGCGAGCACGGCCAGAAGGCCGACCAGCTGCCCGGCTACCGCATGCTGGCCGACCCGGCCGCCCGCGAGCACGTGGCCCGCGTCTGGGGCGTCGACCCCGACGAGCTGCCGCAGCCCGGCCTCTCGGCCTACGAGATGCTCGACCGCCTCGGCACCGACGGCGGGGTGCGGGCGCTCCTGGTCATGGCGTCCAACGTCGTGGTGTCCGCGCCGCGCGCCGACCACGTCCGCGAACGCCTCGGCGCCCTGGACCTCCTCGTCGTCTCCGACATCTTCCTCTCCGAGACCGCGGCGCTGGCCGACGTCGTCCTGCCCTGCACCCAGTGGGCCGAGGAGGACGGCACGATGACCAACGTCGAGGGTCGCGTGCTGCGGCGGCGCCGTGCCGTGGACGCGCCCGACGGGGCCCGCAGCGACCTGGCGGTCCTCGCCGACCTCGCCGCCCGCCTCGGGCGGGGCGCCCACTTCGACGCCGACCCGGCCACCGTGTTCGAGGAGCTGCGCCGCGCGAGCGCCGGCGGGAAGGCCGACTACGCGGGGATCTCCTGGGAGCGGATCGAGGCGGAGCGCGGCGTCTTCTGGCCCTGCCCCGACGAGGCGCACGAGGGCACGCCCCGGCTGTTCCGGGACCGCTTCGCCACCCCGGACGGCCGCGCCCGGTTCCACGTGGTCCACCACCGGGAGGCCGCGGAGACCCCCGACCGCGAGTACCCCTACCGGTTGACCACCGGCCGGTCCCGGGGCCACTACCAGTCGGGCACCCAGACCCGCCGGACGAAGGCGCTGCTCGACGCCGAGCCCGAGCCCGTCGTCGAGATCCATCCCGACCTGGCGACGCGGCTCGGGATCCCCGACGGGGCCGACGTGGTGCTGCGCAGCCGCCGCGGCACCGCCCGGATGCGCGCCCGGCTCGCCTCGACCATCCGGCCCGACACGGTGTTCGCGCCGTTCCACTGGGGCGGCGGCCAGACGATCAACGCCCTCACCAACCCGGCGCTCGACCCGGCGTCGCGGATGCCCGAGTTCAAGATCTGCGCGGTGGACGTCACCGCCGCGCCCGAGGACCCGCTCGACCACCCGGCTGGAGAGGAATCCACCGCATGATCACCACGCCACGGTTCCTGCAGGGCGCCTTCGCGTTCGAGGGACAGGGGCTGGACAAGCCGGCGCCGCTGCACCCGTCGCTGAGCTACAGCGTCCCCGAGGGCGTCACCGGCCAGGTGCTCTACGTCCGCGCCGGCAACTCCTCCGACGAGCTCGCCACGCTCGTGCTGGTCTTCGACGGCGCGCCCGCCCGCTGGTTGCCCGTCGGCGCGAAGTCCGACATGCACGTGTCGCTGCGGGTGGTCGAGGACCTCCTGGCCGGCAGCACCGTCGAGCTGCACTTCGGCGCGCCCGCGGGCACCACCGGCACCCTCGTCGTCGACTGCGGTCTGGTGGAGGTCTAGGTGACGGCACTCGAGGAGCCCCGGAGCCGTGAGGACGCCCCGGACGGGCGCGCGCGGCTCGTCGTCGTCGGGAACGGGATGTCCGGGGCGCGTGCCCTGGAGGAGATCCTCACCCGGGGCGGCGGCGAGACCTTCGCGATCACGGTCTTCGGGGACGAGCCGTACGGCAACTACAACCGCATCCTGCTCTCCGAGGTGCTCGCGGACGCCGCCGGCGGCGACGGCGCGTCCAACGAGACGACGCCGGACGAGCCGGCCTCCGAGGCCGCGGCCGAGTCGGGCGACGCGCCGGACGGCGACGGGTTCGACGACGAGGACGAGATCTTCCTCAACCCGCGCAGCTGGTACGACGACAACGGGATCACGCTGCACGCGGGCGTGCGTGTGGTGCGCATCGACCGGCACTCCAAGGTCGTCTACGGCGACGACGGCTCGCTGACGCCCTACGACACCCTCATCCTGGCCACCGGCAGCCGGTCGTTCTTCCCGCCGATGGACGGCATGTGGGCCAGCAACACCGAGCTCACCCCCGGCGTGTTCGGGTTCCGCAGCCTCTCCGACGCCACGGGAATGCTGCGGCACGTGAAGGGAGACGCAGCGGAGCGGAGCTCGACCCAGGAGAAGGGCCGGCACTCGGCCGTGGTCATCGGCGGTGGCCTGCTCGGGCTCGAGGCCGCGGCCGGGCTGCAGGCCCACGGGCTCGCGGTCCACGTCGTGCACCCCACCGAGGTGCTGATGAATCAGCAGCTCGAGGCGGAGGCGTCGAAGGTGCTGCGCTCGAAGCTCGAGGACATGGGCATGCACATGCATCTCGGGGTGAAGACGAGCGAGATCCTCAGGTGGGGAGACGGAGCGGAGCGGAGCTCGACCGATCGAGGGCGGGAGGACGGCAGTGTCCGCGGGGTCCGGTTCACCGACGGGTCGACGCTGGAGTGCGACACCGTCGTGGTCACCGCCGGGATCCGGCCCAACATCGGGCTCGCGATGCTCGCCGGCCTCGAGACGCAGCGCGCCGTCGTCGTGGACGACAAGATGCGCTCGGTCGACGACGACGACATCTACGTCGTCGGCGAGTGCGCCCAGCACCGCGGCGAGGTCTACGGCGTCGTCGGGCCGCTGTGGGAGCAGGCGGCCGTGCTCGCCGACGTGGTGACCGGCGCGGACCCGGACGCGGAGTACCACGGGTCGAGGCTCGCGACGAAGCTCAAGGTCGCCGGCGTCGAGGTGGCGCAGATGGGCGTGAAGTCCCCGGAGCGCGAGAGCGACGAGTTCGTGCAGTTCTCCGAGACCGGGCGCGGCGTCTACCAGACCGTGGTGATCCGGGAGGGCACGCTCATCGGGGCGACGCTCGTCGGGGACATCTCGAAGGCCGCGGCGCTCACCCAGGCGTTCGACAGTCGCTCGGCGCTGCCCGAGGAGCGGGTCAAGCTGCTGTTCGACCTCGGGTCCGCCGACGACGCCTCGTCCGCGGCCGACCTGCCGGCCGACACCCAGATCTGCAACTGCAACGGCGTCTCCAAGGGCGACCTCGTCTCGTGCGTCGAGGACGGCGCCGAGTCGGTGTCGGCGTGCATGGCGGCGACGCGGGCCGGCAAGGGCTGCGGCTCGTGCAGGGGCCTGGTCAAGGAGGTCGTCGAGGCGGCCCTCGGCGGGGAGGGCGCAGAAGATCCCGCGGACTCGTACTATGTGCCGGCGATCCCGATGGACAAGCCGACGCTGATGGCCGAGATCCGGTCGCGGGGGCTGAAGTCCGTCTCGGCGGTGTTCGAGGCGCTGGCCCCCGACGGCAGGGACCACGTGGGCTCGAAGATGGGCCTCACCGCCCTGCTGCGGATGATGTGGCCGGACGAGTTGGTCGACGAGCGCGACGGCCGGTTCATCAACGACCGCGTGCACGGCAACATCCAGCGTGACGGGACCTTCTCGGTGGTCCCCCGGATGTCGGGCGGGGTGACCAGTCCGGATCAGCTGCGCCGGATCGCCGACGTCGCCGAGAAGCACGAGATCCCGATGGTGAAACTGACCGGCGGGCAGCGGATCGACCTGCTCGGGGTGCCCAAGGAGAAGCTGCAGGAGGTCTGGGCCGACCTGGACATGCCCTCGGGCTGGGCCTACGGGAAGTCGTTCCGCACGGTGAAGACGTGCGTCGGGACCGACTTCTGCCGCTTCGGGCTCGGCGACTCGACCACGCTCGGCGTCGACATGGAGGAGCGCTACAAGGGCATCGAGGGGCCGGCCAAGATGAAGCTCGGCGTCTCGGGCTGCCCGCGCAACTGCGCGGAGTCGATGGTCAAGGACGTCGGTCTGGTCGCCGTGGAGAGCCCGCAGGGCGATGGGCACTGCCAGTGGCAGATCTACGTCGGCGGCGCGGCGGGGGCGACGATCCGGAAGGGCGACGTCCTGACGACCGTGGACTCCCACGACGAGGCGCTGCGGATCGTGGGGCGGTTCCTGCAGTACTACCGGGAGAACGCCAACTGGCTCGAGCGGACCTACGACTTCGTGCCGCGGATGGGGCTGGATTACCTCGTCGGAGTGATCGTCGACGACGTCGACGGTATTGCGGGCGATCTCGACATGCGCATGCAGCAGGCGATCGACGCCTACTCCGACCCGTGGGCCACCGACCAGGAGGAGAAGACCCCGGGCCAGTTCCACGACGCGCTCCCGCTGATCCCGCTGCCGCAGGTGCCGGTGCGATCGTCGTCGGGAGCCCCCGCGTGACCACCTCGGACCAGGCGGTGACCGCGCGGCTCGGGCCGGTCGACCAGATCCCGATCGGGGAGGGGCGGGCGTTCCTCGTCGGCGACGAGCCGGTGGCGGTGTTCCGTCCGCGCTCGGGCGGGGTGTACGCGCTGCGGGCGATCTGCCCGCACCGGGGCGGGCCGCTCGCCGACGGGCTCGTCGACGCCGAGGTGGTGATGTGCCCGCTGCACAACCACCAGTTCCGGCTCGGGTCCGGGGAGTGCGTGTCCGGTGGGGGTGTGGCGGACGTGGCCGCGTACCGGGCGAGCGAGGAGGACGGCGAGCTCGTGGTCAGCCTCGTCGCGCCGGACAGGTGAGACCGGGGCAGGCTCTCGTCGTGTGACGGACGAGTTGCTGGTGCAGGTCGCGGCGTTCGCGGACGCCGCGAGCGCGGAGGCGGCGGGCGATCTGTCGGGACCGGTGCCGACCTGCCCGGAGTGGTCGCTGCGGGACCTGGCGCGTCACCTGGGCCGGGTGCACCGGCGGGTCCCGGCGACGGTGCGCGCGGGCGGGAACCGGCTGGTGCACCACGGCGAGGTCGAGGACGGCGAGCCGCCGTCGGCCCGGGACGAGGTCGCGACGTGGCTGCTCGCCGGCGGTGCCGAGGTCGCGTCGGCGCTGACCGAGGCGGGGCCGGACCGGACGGTGGCGGGCTTCGTCGGCCCCGTCCCGGCGTCGTGGTGGGCGCGGCGGATGCTGCACGAGACGCTGGTGCACCGCTACGACGCCGAGGTCGCGGTGGGCGTCGAGCCGTGGGTCGGGGTGGGGCCGGAGCTCGCCGCGGACGGGATCGCGGAGTCGCTGTCCCTGCTGGAGACGTTCGGGGACCGCCGGGCCGAGCTCGCGGGGTCGGGGGAGACGATCCACGTCCACGCGACCGACGAGCCCTCCTGCGAGTGGCTGGTGACGCGGGCGCCGTCCGGGGTGTCGGGGTTCTAGGTCGGGTCGGGCCCGGCCCCGGTTGCCTCGGTTCCCCTCGTTCTGCGGGGGGCCAGGCGAGTCAGCCCCGGGGCTCGAGCTCCCCGCCCGAGGTCAGACGACGAGGCCCACGACGATCGCAGCCGCGCCCACACAGGCCCCGATCACCCCGGCCAGCAGTCCCCGAGTGGTCCCGGTGGCCCGGAACATCGCCACCCCGCCGAGTCCCAGCGCCACGACCCCGAGAAGCGCCCCCGCGAGGCCGAACACCGGGATCGAGCCGAGCGCGGCGACCGGGAGCACCCGCGGCAGCAGTCCCGACCAGGGCGCGAGCCCGAGCAACGCACCCAGCGCCCCGACCGCGACCGCCACGAGGCCGGCTCGAGTCGACGGCCGATCGATCGGCGGCGTCTCCCACGGCGCGACCCCGCCGCGCGCCGCCCCGGACCGGGTGGGGGTGGGCCGCGAGGGCGCAGCACCCGAGCGCGGCGGCCGGGCGTTCCCGAGCCGGCCGGGGGCGTTACGGGATCCACCCGCACGGCGCAGCAGGTGTGCCCGATCCGGTCCGTCCAGCCCGAAAGGGTGTCGGACCCCCTCGGTAAACTGGTCACATGACGCAGTCCCCCTCCTCCCTGGCTGCATCGGCGCGGTCGGCACCGTCGTCGCCGCAGCTGCCCGAGAAGCCGACGCTCGACGGCCTCGAGGAGCGGTGGACCGCGGTATGGGAGGAGCAGGGGACCTACCGGTTCGACCGGTCGGCGGAGCGTGAGCAGGTCTTCTCGATCGACACCCCGCCGCCCACGGTGTCGGGGTCGCTGCACGTCGGGCACGTCTTCAGCTACACGCACACCGACGTCGTCGCGCGCTTCCAGCGGATGCGCGGCAAGCAGGTCTTCTACCCCATGGGGTGGGACGACAACGGCCTGCCCACCGAGCGCCGCGTGCAGAACTTCTACGGCGTGCGCTGCGAGCCGAGCCTCCCGTACGACCCGGACTTCACCCCGCCGGAGAAGCCCGGCAAGCAGCAGATCGCGATCTCGCGGCGGAACTTCGTCGAGCTCTGCGAGACGCTGACCGCCGAGGACGAGAAGGCCTTCGAAGCGCTGTGGCGCCGGGGCGGCCTGTCGGTCGACTGGTCGCACACGTACCAGACGATCGACGCCGACGCGCGGGCGATCAGCCAGCGCGCGTTCCTGCGCAACCTCGACCGCGGCGAGGCCTACGTCTCGATGGCGCCGACCCTGTGGGACGTCACGTTCCGCACCGCGGTCGCCCAGGCCGAGCTGGAGGACCGCGACCACACCGGCGCCTGGCACCGCATCGCCTACCACGGCGCCGACGGCGACATCGCGATCGAGACCACCCGCCCCGAGCTGATCCCGGCCTGCGTGGCGCTGATCGCCCACCCCGACGACGAGCGCTACCAGCCGCTGTTCGGCACGACGGTGCGCTCGCCGCTCTTCGACGTCGAGGTCCCGGTCCTCGCGCACCCGGCCGCCGAGATGGACCGCGGTGCGGGCATCGCGATGTGCTGCACCTTCGGTGACCTCACCGACGTGGCTTGGTGGCGCGAGCTCGACCTGCCGAACCGCACCGTCATCACCCGCGATGGTCGGCTCCTGCGCGAGATCCCGGAATGGATCACCTCGGAGCAGGGTCGCGCCCGGTACGAGGAGATCGCCGGGGCGACGGTCTTCACCGCGAAGGAGAAGATCGTTGCGATGCTCGCCGAGACCGGTGAGCTCATCGGCGACGTCCGGCCGGTCACGCGGCCGGTGAAGTTCTTCGAGAAGGGCGACAAGCCGCTCGAGATCGTCTCCAGCCGGCAGTGGTACATCCGCAACGGCGGCCGCGACGCCGAGATGCGGGAGGCGATGCTGCGCCGCGGCGACGAGCTGGTGTGGCACCCGGACTACATGCGCCACCGGTACGCGGACTGGGTCCGCGGGCTCAACGGGGACTGGCTCGTGAGCCGGCAGCGGTTCTTCGGCGTCCCGATCCCGGTCTGGTACGCCCTCGACGCCGACGGCGAGGTGCTCGCCGAGCAGGTCCTCACCCCGCCCGATGCCGCGCTCCCGGTCGACCCGACCACGGACGTCCCGCCCGGCTACACCGCCGAGCAGCGCGACCAACCGGGCGGCTTCACCGGCGACCCCGACGTCCTCGACACCTGGGCCACCTCCTCGCTGACCCCGCAGATCGCCGGCAGGTGGTCGCTCGACGAGGACCTGTTCTCCCGGGTCTTCCCGATGGACCTGCGCCCCCAGGCGCACGACATCATCCGGACCTGGCTGTTCTCGACGGTCGTGCGCAGCTCGCTGGAGTTCGGGGAGCTGCCCTGGGCGCACGCGGCGCTCTCGGGCTGGATCCTGGACCCGGACCGCAAGAAGATGTCGAAGTCCAAGGGCAACGTCGTCACCCCGATGGGCCTGCTCGAGGAGTTCGGCTCGGACGCCGTGCGCTACTGGGCGGCCAACGGGCGCCCCGGCGTCGACACCGCGTTCGACCGCGGCCAGATGAAGGTCGGCCGCAGGCTCGCGATGAAGCTGCTCAACGCCTCGAAGTTCATCCTCGGGGTGGGCGTCGCGACCGGCGAGCCCGACGCGTCGGCGGTCACCGCGCCGATCGACCGGGCGCTGTTGGCGCGGCTGGCGGGCGTGGTCGAGCGCGCGACGGCGGCGCTGGAGCGCTTCGACTACGCGGTGGCCCTCGAGATCACCGAGCAGTTCTTCTGGTTCTTCTGCGACGACTACCTGGAGCTGGTGAAGTCCCGGGCGTACGGCGAGTTCGATGACGCCGGGCGGGATTCAGCTCGGGCCGCGCTGGCGGTGGCGCTGCGCGTGCTGGAGCGGCTCTTCGCGCCGGTGCTGCCGTTCGTCGCCGAGGAGGTCTGGTCCTGGTGGCAGGCCGGCTCGGTGCACCGCACGGCGTGGCCCACCACGACGGAGCTCCCGGCCGTCGACGGGGTCGACGAGGACGTCCTGGACGTCGCCTCGGAGGTCATCTCCGGGATCCGCAAGGGCAAGTCGGACCAGAAGCTCTCGATCCGCACCGAGGTGGAGAGCGCGTCGGTCTCGGGCGCGCCGGACCGGCTGGACGCCCTGCGCGTCGTGCTGGACGACGTGCAGGCGGCCGGGCGCGTCCGGGACGTCGAGCTGGTGCCGTCGGACGACGGCGAGCTGGTCACGCGGGTGGGCGGCCCCGTGGAGGCCGTGCAGGCCTGAGGCGGGGTCTCGACGGCGGCCGTGCGGTCGCCGTCGGGGGGGTCGGCCGGGGAGGCCGGGTGGTCAGGCCTGCAGCTCGGACTGGGGCGTGATCGCGAAGCGGTACTCGTCGCCGGAGCCGTCGGTCTCGTTCTCCGGGATCTTCTCGACGTCGAGCACCTTGTCGTCGAGCGCCGAGGCGGCCGTCGGCTCGAGGAAGATGACGGCGCCGCCGCCCTCGAGCACCGTGTCGTCCGCGGCGGGGTTCGGCGCCACGGAGAGCTCGAGGCCTTCCTCCGCCATGTTCGGCGTCGCGGCGATGCGCAGGCCGGAGCCCTCGGGCATCTCGTTGGTCTCGAGGATGTTGGAGATGGCCTCGGCAGCCGTCTCCGTCAGTGCCAGCATGCCCCGTTACCATACGGATCACAGGAAGGTCACGCACGTCATCGCGCGTCCCGTCACACGGGCAGTCCCCCGGTCGGGCGCACCGTTCACGGAGGAGAGCGGCCATGGCGCTCCCGGTCCCCGAGTCGGCCGCCGGGCCGCGTGAGGACATCATCCGGTTGCTGGCCGGAACTCCGGAGGGTCTCTCGGACGCCGAGATCGCCACGGCTCTCGGTGACCGGTACCCGAGCCTGAACGCCAAGGCCGCGAACCACCAGTGCCGCCGCCTGGTGGCCGCCGGGGCCGTCGAACGGGTGGGGACGCGGCCGGTGCGCACCAGACTCGTCCCGGACGGCGAGGCCGGGACCCGGGACGCCGATCCGGCGCCGGCCCTCGTCGAGCAGACCACCGAGCCCGACCAGCCGCCCGAGATGCTCGAGGCACTCCGGGACGCGGGCGCCACGCCGGCTCCCGCGCTCACCCCCATCCAGCAGGACGTCGTCGCGGCGCTCGCCGAGACACCGGTGGGCCTCACCGACAACGAGCTCGCCGCGGCCCTCGCGTCGCGGCACCCCGAGGTCGACCCGAAGGCCTTCAACTACCAGTGCCGCAAGCTCGTCAAGGCCGGCCTCGTCGAGCGCAGCGCGCGGTCGAGGGACACCCCGATCCGCACCCGGCTCACGGCCGCGGCGCCCGAGAGACACTCGACCCGCCCCGACCCGCCCGCCGAGGAACCCCTCGACGAGCCGGCCGCCGCCGAGCAGCCGGCTCGGCAGGAGGCCCCCGAACCGGTCGAGCAGAAGGTCCGGGAACCGGCGCTCGTCGGGGCGCCGTCGCGCCGACCCGGCCGCCGTGCGAAGGCGCCCGCCGACGACGTCGCACGCATGCGGCGCTCCGAGCGCGACGACTGGGCCCCGGACGACCCCGACGTGCCGCTGCTGCGCTTCCTGCCGTTCGCGCCGGCCGCCACCGCCCGCACGGCGCTGCGCGAGCGGATGGCCGAGCGGGCGGCGCTGCGGCGCGTCCCGGAGCAGAGCGACGAGATCGTCGTGCCGACCCGTGACGTGCTGCAGGGCTGGTCCCGCACCCAGAACGTCGCCGCGGCGGTGGCCGCGTGGCTGACGCGGCGCGGGAGCACCATCCGGGCCGCGCGCGCGTCCGGCCCGGCGCACGAGCTGGTCGCCACCCTCGACGGCGCCGACCTCCACGTCGAGGTCACCGGCTGGCCCCCGGACGGCGCCCGCAGCCACCCGACCACGCTGGCCGGGGACTGGTTCCGCGCCGCGGCCCGGGCGGCCTCGCAGCGTCGTCGGGCCCACCCGCGCGGCCGCGTCGTGATCGCCCTCCCCGACACCCGCCGCTACCGCGCCCTCGCCGAGGACGGCGCCGAGGTCCTGGCCGGCGCCCGGGCCGAGGTGTGGTTCGTCGACGGCGCCGGCGAGGTCCAGCTCTCCTGACCGGCGCCCCGGGTTGCCCGGGTGCGGCGCCGGGTAGCTCCTGCGTGCCACCACACGCGCGACCAGGAGGACCCCGCATGTCCGCGGACATCACCGAGATGATCCTCGACGACCACGACTGGTTCCGCCGCCGCTTCCTGTTGCTCGCGGAGCTGCGCGACGACGCCTCGCGGGTCGACGAGGCCGGCAAGGTCTGGGAGGAGCTCGCCCGCCACCTCGAGGTGCACGCCTCCGCCGAGGAGGAGCACTTCTACCCGTCGATGGCCCGCCGTGCGGACGACGACGACGCCTCGGCCACCGAGGACGCGATCGGCGACCACGACGACATCCGCGCCGCCTCCCGCAAGGCGTTCGAGCACGAGATCGGCAGCGAGGACTGGTGGTCGGCCATCGAGGAGTGCGACCAGGCCAACAACCACCACATGTCCGAGGAGGAGACCGACGACCTGGAGCCGTTCCGCCGCGTGACCAGCCTCGCCTTCCGGCAGGAGCTCGGGGCCAAGTTCGAGCAGTTCAAGTCCGAGCACGCGAACGCGGCCGGGCTCGACTTCTCCGACAAGGACCCGGACGCCTACGTGGAGGCCGTCACCGAGTGAGGACCGACAGGTCGACCGGCAGCAGGCCCGTCGCCGCGCCGAGCCCCGCGAACGCGGCGTCGACCTGGTCGGGCCCGACGAGCAGCACCCCCACCGCGGCCAGCACCGCGAGCACCACCAGGACCACGAGGACCGGCACTGCGCCCCGCGGCGCCCGCCGCACCCCGGTGTCAGGCTCGGAGACGGGCTGGGGTGCGGTGTCGGGGCCGCGGCGCCCCCGCACGGTGGCGCGCGGCAGCCGGTCCTCCGCTGCGTCCCGGCCCGCGGCGTCCTGCCGGCCTGAGTTGCCGTCCCCGACCGGCCGAGGCGCGACCGCCGGGTAGCCCCCACCGGGCGGGGCGTCGCTCGCCGGCCGCACCTCGTGGGCCACGGCGGCGGCGAGCGCCAGGTGGCCGGTGTCGGGACGGCCCCCGCCGACGGGCTCGGGAACGCGCTCCGGAGCGTCGTCGTGATCCGGGGCCCCCGGCTCGGCCGTCGCATCCCCGGGGTCGGTGTCCTCCGGCTCCGGTAGGGAGTCCCGCGTCGTGCCACCCCGGTGCGCCTGCACCGGTGAGGAGGGCATGCGTGCCTCGGGGATCACGGCGTCCGGGTCGTCGACGGCGTCGTCGTCGGGCGCCGGGAAGCCGGCCGCCGGGGTGAGGTCCGCCTCGTCGTCGTCGGGGTCCCGGCCCAGGTCGGGGCCGTGCCCGCCGTCGGGACCCGGCGGCTCGTCGGGACCCGACGGCCCGGCGCCGCCGGCCCCGATCGCGACCGGCGTCGGCAGGCTGCCGACCGCCCGCGCGGCCCGGATGGCCTGCGCTCCCGACGCCGCCCGGGCCGGCCGGGACCGGCCGCCGAGCAGCAGCGCCGCCAAGCCCAGGACGCCGTCGTGGGGGCCGCCGGGGAGGACGAGCGCCTCCTCGGCGCGGTCCCCGCCCGCGGTCAGCTCCGCGAGGCGGCGCGCGAGCGGGGTCGCCCGGTCGGCGAGCACGTGCACGACGGGGCTCCGCGGGCCCTCGGGCCCGTCCGCGACCTCGGCGAGGGTCTCCTGCACGGCGTGCTCGACGAGCTGGTCGAACACGCCGCGGTCCACCACCACCTCGAGGCCCTCGGCGGCCACGCGGGCCTCGTCGACGTCCTGCGCGGCGAGCTGCGCGCGGGCCCGTCGGATGCTCCGGCGCAGCCGTGCGGCCTCGCCCCGCAGGTCCCGGGCCGCGCCCGGCGTCCGGGACCCGGGTCGCGGCTCGTCCCCCGAGCCGGCCGTCCCCGCCGGGTCGAGCGAGCGCAGCTGGGCCCGCACGACGCCGAGCAGGAGCTGGTCGAGCCGGGTGCCGGTCGCGATGGGGCCCCGCGAGCCGATCTCCGCGCCCGCGGCGGTGCGGCGGACCGGCCAGGCGGTGAGCCCCCCGGCCCGGGCGTCGAGCACCACGCTCTGCCCATCGACGTCCAGCTCGGCGGCGACCCGGTCCCCGACCAGCGCGACCGGTCCGGGCAGCCAGGCGGGCGCGGGGAGCCCGACGAGGGCCGTGGCCTCGGCGATCTCCTCGAAGCGGCGGCGCTCGGTGTCGGGCGGGGTTGCGATCACGATGCGGGCCGGGCGGCCCGCGGGGTCGTCGGCGTCCGTCCCGGCCGGCCCGTCGACCTCGGCGAGCACGCGGCTGAAGGCGTCGGCGAGCACGTCGACCGGGTCGGTCCCCCCGTCACCGGCGGTGTCGTCGTCGGCGAGCGCGACCCGCCGCGGCCGCAGGGACCCGGTCCCGGAGCGGTCGGCGCGGTCGATGTCGACAGCGACCAGCTCCGACGGCGTCACCTCGACCGCCATCACCCAGCTCGTCACCCCGGCCCTCCTCACCTCGCCGTTCCGGCGCGTCCACGGTAATGGGATCGTGACGTGGCGCCACCACCAGTCACCGTGTCGGCCCTGCCGGAGACCCGGAGCCGTGGTTGGTGTCACACCCTTCGGGCATGCTGACGCCGGCCGGTTCCCGTGGCGGGATCGGCCCAACCCGTTCCAGGGACGGGTCGGACCCCCCGATCGATGACGCGGTCCGGCTGCGGAGGCCCGATGAGCGCACCCCGGGCCGCGCGACGCGGGGCCGCGGTCGACGTCCACGCCGCGCTGGTCCCGTTGTGGCGCGGGCTGGCCGGCGCCGGGCTGTGGGTGCTGCTCGAGGACGACCGGGACGCCGTCACGATCAGCGTGCGCGACGACGGGCCCGGCACGAAGCGCTGCCCGCCACGAAGGTCCTGGTGCTCTCCGCGAGCGCCGAGCAGGGCGACGTGCTGGCCGCGGTGCCGGGGCGTCCGGGTACCTCGTCAAGTCCGCGCAGGTCACCGAGCTGGTCGACGCCGTGGAGCGCACGGCCGCCGGCCAGGCCGTCTTCGGTCCGGAGCTCGCCGGGCTGGTGCTCGGGGAGTTCCGCCACCGGGAGCGGGAGGCACCGGCGGGCACCGTTGGTCCGGCGATCACCCCACGCGAGACCGAGGTGCTGCGCCTCGTGGCGAAGGGCCTCACGGCGCGACGCATCGCCGAGCGCCTCGGGCTCTCGCACCGCACCGTCGAGAACCACGTGCAGAACGTGCTGCGCAAGCTGCAGCTGACCAACCGGGTGGAGCTCGCCCGCTACGCGATCGAGCAGGGGCTGGACGAGGGCGCGCACCTCAATTGAGGTGCGCCCGCCAGGCCCGGGCGTGGCGGGCCAGCCGGGCCGCGTCGCGCGGGAGTCGCTCGGTCCAGTGGTCGAGCGTCCGGGCCGCGGCGAGGTAGTCCCCCCGGCGGCCCTTCGTCGCGGCGAGCTCCACGACCTCGTCGGCCCCGACCCCGGCGAACAGCAACCGCGCCTCGAGCACCCACCGCAGCTCCGGCACCTGACCGGCCGCGCGGTGGATGATGCGCAGGTTGGTCAGCATCCGCACGAGGACCGCCTGCACCGGGACGGGCACGAGCATCGCGGGGTGGAACGGCACGTCACGCCCGGCGCCGGTCGAGGCCCGGAAGAGCGCCTCGCACTCGTCGAGTCCGAGCAGGTCGCCGGTGAAGGGGTCGAGGTACCACCCCGAGTCGCGGGGATGGACGAGGAAGTGTCCCGGCATCCCGACCGGCTCCAGCGCGAGTCCGGCCCGCCGGCCCACCTCGAGGACGACGACGGCGAGCGTGATCGGGATGCCGCGGCGCCGGGCGAGGACCTCGACCAGCGAGGAGTTCCGCGGGTCGTAGTACTCCTCGCGGTTCCCGGCGAACCCCTCCTCGGTGTAGAGGCGCACGACGAGGCTGTCGAGGTCGGTGACGCCCGCGGCGAGCCGGTCCAGCTCGGCCAGCGCGGCATCGACGTCGGCGTCGGGATCGGCGAGCCGGGCGATCTGCAGCGCGGCGAGATCCAGCGGCGGCTCCCCCTCGGCGACCAGGTCGCCGAGGCGGGTGAGGGCGTCCGCCACCCCGGGCGGAGGCGACCCGGGCTCTGGAGTCACGGCGGTATGGTCCCGCGCTTCGCGCTCGCGCGCTCGCGGGTCACCCGGAGACGGTGCCCGTCGCCGCCGTCAGGCGCAGGGTGCCGTGCTCGAAGGACTGGACCTGACCGCCGACGACGGCGTGCGCGTCCCCGGTCGGCAGCCCCAGCGCGGAGCGCTCCGCTCCCCGCCCCCGCCAGGTCGCGAGGATCGGCCCGGAGACCTCGTGCGTGCCGGTGACCGGCGACGAGTAGATCGACCCGTGCTCGAAGTCGGTGAACCGGCCGCGACCGTCCGGGGTCGGCTGCTCCACCCGGTCGGGCTGACCGAGATCGGGGTGGTCGGCCCACACCGAGCGGACGTCGGTGCCCGCGGCGGCGATGAGCTTCGCGGTCTCGGCGCGGATGGTGTCCATCGCGGCGTAGCCCGCGTTGCCGGGGCACTCGGTGTTCCCGACGACGCGGTGGGCGAACAGGGCGTCGACGGTCGCCGTCTGGCCCTTGGCGAACTTCGAGGTCCCGCCGCCGGCGGAGGTCAGCGTGACGTTCTGCGACGGGTCGCGGTACATCCCGCCGAGCTTCCAGGCGGCCAGGCGCTCCACCGAGGTGAGCTCGGCCGGCGTCGGCGGGGTGTCGGTGAGGGTGCCCATCATCGCGATGCCGAACGTCTCCTGGTTGAACCCCCCGGCGTGGGCGGCCACCACCGGCCGGTCCATGCCCCCGGCGCGACCTTCGAAGATCGTCCCGTACTTGTCGACGAGGGCGTTGTAGCCGATGTCGCCCCAGCCGTTCTTGACCGAGTGGTACGCGTAGATGCCGCGCACGATCGCGGCGGACTGCTCGGGGGTGTAGTCGTTCGACTCGGCGGTGTGGTGGATCGTCACTGCCCGCGTCGTGGCCGTGTACTGCGGCGGCCACGTCATGAGCTTCGGGTCCGCGCCCCACTGCGCGCGGGTGACGTAGGCGGGGGCGGGCGGGGCGCCGGCCCGCGCCGAGGAGTCGCGCTCGCGGGCGCGGGCACCGATCGCGGTGTCGTTCGCCGAGCTGCCGGGGTCGATGCGCTGCACGGCCAGGCCATCCGTGACGGGGGCGCCGCCGCGCGTCGCGTGCACCTCGACCTGGGTGCGGTCGCCGACCCAGACGGGGTCGGTGCCCCCGCCCGCCGTCCGGGCCGGGGTGCCGTCGCGTTCGCCCGAGTTCGAGTCCAGCGGCAGCCAGGTGCCCCAGCGGCCGGCGGCGTCGGTGGAGCGCAGCTGGATGGTGTCGGGGGTGGGTCCGGTCCACGTCACGGCGACGAGCTGCAGCGGGGTCGACGACCGCGCGACCTGCGTGCCCTCGCCGTCCCGGGCCTGGGCGGTCAGGGCGAGCGCGCTGATCGAGGCGCCGGTGGCGTCCGCGGGGGGAAGGGTCGCCGCCGGCAGCGCGGTCACCGCGCGGGCGGGGTCCGGGGTCGTCCCGGGCTCCGGGTCGGCCGCGGCCACGGGGGCGAGGGCGGCGACGAGCACGACGGCGCCCAGCCCGAGCAGCAGCCGCCCCCGGCGGGGCCGCCGGCGGCGCCCGCCGTCGTCGGGACCCCCGAGGTGGTCACGACCGGCCCGACGAGTTCCGCCCGCCGTCCCGGATGCCGACCGCGCCGCCATCGTGTCCTCCGCTCATGGTCGCCCGGAGGAAGACCATGACACCCACATGCGTCACACCCGAACCACGACTCACCGTGGGTCACCCGAAGGAGGGGACGGCAGGGCCCGCGTCCAGAAGGTCACGTCGGCGTAGGTGGCCACCGAGCGGGCGGTGATCCCGTCCGCCCCGGCGCCGATGGGACCCGCGACGAGAGGGATGAGCTTGGTCAGGTTGAGCACGCCACGCCGCCCCGCGCGGCTCACCAGCCGGTAGCCGATGCGGCGGTCGAGCTGGGCGCGGACCTCGGACGGGAGCCGCCGCAGACCGGGCAGCAGCGAGATCTCCTGCAGGTCGATGCCGGTGCGCGCGGCGAGCTCCGAGCCGTCGGGACCGAGGACGCAGAGCAGGACGGCGGTGCGCACGACGGGGTCGGCCGGGTCGTGCCCGCGCGCCGTCGCGATCGAGGCGGCCAGGCGGGTGCACACCAGATAGAGGCCGGTGACGCCGGCCGGGGCGGTGACGACCATCGTGGCCGCACCCCCGAGGCTGGAGAGCAGCCCGGAGCTGGCGGCGAGCCGGACGTGGGTGGAGGTCAGGCGGCGCACCGCGGTCTCGACGTCCCCGCCGGCGTCGGTGAGGTGGTCCTCGGCGACGCGGCGCGCGGAGTGCCACGGGCCGGCCCCGCCGATGCCGCGCCGCACGAGCTCGCCGATCAGCCGGTCACCGGCCCACGAGGACTCCACCGCGCGTTCCTCGGACACCCCGTCAGCCTGTCACGGACTCCCCGACGGCCGCCGGGGATCAGGTCGGCGGGGTCGCGGCGAGGACGTCGAGGGCGGCCCCGAGGTCGCCCGCCCACGGCTCCCCGCGGTCCCGCGCGGCCGCCCGCGCCAGCCGCTCGCGCTGCGGCGCCGCGCCGGCCCACGTCAGGACCTCGGGGTCGACGCGCGCGCCGTAGTGCGCGTCGACGACGAGCTCGGCGAGGTGGTGGTCGGCGCTTGCGGTGTCCTTGTACTCCCAGATGCCGAGCAGCCGGGTCGGGCCGTCCCCGAGCCCGGAGGCGTCGTCGAGGAACGAGACGACCGTGCCGACCGGGAGGGTGGCCACCGGGCCGGGGTGCCGGTCGAGGAGCGCGACCCACAGGGTGTCGATGAAGTCCCGCACCGCGGTGCGCTCGGTGACGGTCCAGCCGTCCCAGAAGGCCGCGATGCGCGAGAGCACCGAGTGCAGGTCGACGCGGTCGTCGGAGACCACCGCGCGCAGCAACCAGGGGGTGAGCGCGCGGACGTCGTCGGGTGCCCCGATGGTCTCGCCGAGCCCGAGGGCGAGCGCCAGCGGATCGGCCTCGGCGAGGACGACCGGCTTCTGGCGCGGGCTGCGGCTCTCGAGCACCTCGCGGGCCTGGTGCGCGACGAAGGCGGCCTCCAGCTGCCACAACGCCGCCGCGACCTCCGCTTCCACGGTCCGATTCTGTGCGCCGACAAGGCGACACGCGTCACTGATCGGGCGCTTTCTACTCGATGGTGTCACTCTTCGTGTTCTCACGTACGGCCGGGTGGGGAAGGACGTCGTGCCCGGCCGGGCGGTCGTCAGGCGCGCCACACCGACCGGACGGCTGCCGCCCGCCCGGCGCAGAGTGGAGACGTGAACGGGAGCCGAACGGACGAGGCCACGGGTACGGAGGTCAAGACGACGGCGGGCGTCGTCCGCGGTCGTGCGGCGCGCGGGGTGCACGTCTGGCGGGGGATCCGGTACGCCGCGCCCCCGGTCGGGGCCCGGCGCCTCCGGGCACCCGAGCCCCTCGAGCCGTGGGAGGGCGTGCGGGACGCGGTGGGGTTCGGCCCGGTGCCCCCGCAGGAGCGGATCGGGGAGTTCATCGGCGCCGGGAAGCACACGCCGATGGACGAGGACTGCCTCACCCTCAACGTCGTCGCCCCGTCCACGCCCGCCGACGGCCCGCGGCCGGTGATGGTGTGGTTCTACGGCGGCGCGTTCGTCCTCGGTGCCGCCTCGGCCCCCACGTACCGCGGCCACGGGCTCGTCCGCTCCGGCGACGTCGTGTACGTCAGCGTCAACTACCGGCTCGGGGCGCTGGGCTACCTGGACTTCTCCTCGTTCTCCACGCCCGAGCGGCCCCTCGACGGGAATCTCGGGCTGCGCGACCAGCTCGCCGCGCTGCGCTGGGTGCAGGAGAACATCGTGGCGTTCGGCGGTGACCCGGACAACGTCACGATCTTCGGGGAGTCCGCGGGCGCGATCTCGGTGACGACGCTGATGACGGTGCCCGCCGCCCGCGGTCTCTTCCACCGCGCCATCGCCGAGAGCTCGGCCCCGGGGATCGCCTGGTCGGCCGAGCGGGCCGGCGGGTGGGCCCGGCAGTACGTGCGCGAGCTCGCCGGGATCACCGGGCTCCCGGTGCCGGGCACCGGCCGGGAGCCGCTGCCGGCGGCGATCGTGGCCCGCCTGCTCGACGCCGCCTCCACCGACGACCTCCTCGCGGCCTCCCGTCGGATGCGCAACGCCGCCGACGACACCCCCGGGGTGCTGCTGACCGGCCCCACCGTCGACGGCGACCTGCTGCCGGAGGCCCCGCTCGACGCCTTCGAGGCGGGACGCCAGCACCCCGTGCCGCTGATCATCGGCACCAACGACACCGAGGGTCGGCTCTTCGAGCTCCCCGGGCTGCGGCTGGACCTGCTGGTGACCGACGAGCGGGCGGACGCCTTGTTCGCGGCGACCCAGCCGGAGCTGGGCGAGCAGGTGCTCGCCGCCTACCGGGGCACGCCGCACCGCAAGGACCTCGGCGGGGACTACATGTTCTGGTACCCGTCGGTGCAGGTCATGGAGTCGCACGCGGCGGCGGGGCACCCCGTCTACGCCTACCGGTTCGACCTCGCCCCGCGCCTGCTGCGGCTGCTCGGGCTCCGGGCCACGCACGGCACCGAGCTCTACCCGGTGTTCGGGCTCGCCGACTCCCGCGCCGGCAAGGTGCTGACGGCGCTCGGGGGGCGGCGAGACCTGCGGGAGACCTCGGAGCGGATGCAGCGCGCGTGGACCGCATTCGCGCACGAGGGGGAGCCCGCCGGGTACTGGCCGCGGTACACGTCGGACGCCCGCATGACCCGGATCTTCGACGAGACCGACCGCATCGAGAGCGATCCACGTCCCGAGCGCCGGCTGGCGTGGCAGGGGTTCCGGGGCTATCGCTGAGCCCGCACCGTTCTGAGCGAAGGGCACCTTCGGTCGACTAGATCGGCCATGGGCGCCCCTCGCCGGACGGTGGGCCCGGACCGGCCACCCGTTCTGAGCGAAGGGCACCTTCGGTCGACTAGATCGACGATGGGCGCCCCTCGCCGGAACGGCTCGGACCGGGCGGCGGCACAGCGCCCGACGGGTGCCAGGCTGAGCGGTGTGACGACGACGCAGCCCGGCGCCGGGGAGGTGGCGGCCCTCCTCGACGCGGGTGAGGCCGTCGAGGACGCCGACCTCACCGGGCTGGACCTGCGCGCGCTGCTCGACGGGCGGCGCGCCGCGGTACTGCGACGTTGCACCTCGACCGAGCCCGACCTGCACGGCGCCGACCTCACCGGCGCCACCCTCGACGCGTGCCGTCTCGGCGGGGCCGACCTGCGCGCCGCGACCCTCGACGGGGCCGTGGTGCGCGGCGGCTCCCTGGCCGGCGCTGTGATCGTCGACGCCGACCTCACCGATGCCGTCTTCGAGGCCGTCGACCTCTCCCGCGTCAGGCTCACCGGCTCGCTGCTGACCGAGACCCGCTTCACCGACTGCCGGATGATCGGCGCCGACCTCTCGGGCCTCCGCGGGCTCGCCGTCACCTACCGCCTCGACGGGTCGAACCTGGGCCTGGCGAACCTGCAGGACGTCGTCTGGCGCGGGGTCACC
>NZ_DASXJD010000228.1:0-25047 GCF_036497585.1 Actinomycetospora sp.
TCTGCTTGACCGGCCAGAGCAGGCGGCGGGCCTTGTCGAGGTTGCCGTTGTCCGGCCAGCTGTTCAGCGGGGCGAAGCGCTGCATGCCCATGCCCGCGCCGCCGCGGCCGTCCGCCAGGCGGTAGGTGCCGGCGGAGTGCCAGGCCATGCGGATCATGAACCCGCCGTAGTGGCCGAAGTCCGCGGGCCACCACTCCTGCGAGGTGGTCAGGACGTGGTCGACGTCGGCCGCGAGCGCGTCGAGGTCGACGGTCGCGAACTCCTTCGCGTAGTCGAAGTCGGGGTCCATCGGGTTGGAGTCCGCGACATGGGTGCGCAGGACGCGCAGGTTGAGCTGGTTGGGCCACCAGTCGACGTTGCCGCCGCCCTCGGTCGGGTGCGCGAGGCGCCCGGTGTGGACCGGGCACCCGCCCGCGTCCTCCGTGTTCATCTCCGACTCGCGGGTGACGTGGCCTTCAGACACGAGAGTTCCCTCCGGGTGGTTGAGAGGTGGGGGTCGAGCAGTCGGGACAGTGGCCCCAGAACACGACCTCGGCCTCGTCGACGGCGAAGCCGTGGTCGTCCGAGCCGGTCAGGCACGGCGCGGCACCGACGACGCAGTCGACGTCGGCGATGGCACCGCAGGACCGGCACACGACGTGGTGGTGGTTGTCCCCCACCCGCGCCTCGTACCGCGCCGCGGAGCCCGTGGGCTCGATGCGCCGCAGCAGCCCCGCCGTGGTGAGCGCACGCAGGACGTCGTAGACGGCCTGGTGGGACACCGCGCCGAGGTCGGCCCGGACGAGACCGATGATCGCGTCCGTGTCGAGGTGGGGGTGGTCGTGCACCGCCGACAGCACCGCGAGGCGAGGTCGCGTCAGGCGCAGACCGGCCTCGCGCAGCTGGCGCTCGTACTCGGTCGTCGTCGGCACGGCCGCGAGTGTGGCCCACAAACTGGAATCAATCAAGAATCCGAGGCCATCGGCAGATTCCGCACCGGTGCGCTCAGGAGGGCGGCCGAGACACCGTCGTGCCGGAGTGGACCCCGCCCGGACGCTCCGCGCGGTGCCCGACCACCACGGTCGAGAAGTCGTAGCCGCTCTCGGCGTGCTCGCCCTCGTCGACGCCCTCCGCCTCGACCTCGCGATCCACCCGCAGTCCGATCGTCCGCGAGATCACCCAGGCGATGAGGCCGGTGACCACGAAGGAGTACGCGAGGACCGCGACCACGGCCACCGCCTGGCGCCCGAGCTGGCCGAACCCGCCGCCGTAGAGCAGGCCGTCCGCGCCGGCGGGGTTGGTCGCGGCGGAGGCCAGGAGGCCGATCAGCAGCATCCCGACGAGGCCGCCGACGCCGTGGACGGCGACGACGTCGAGCGAGTCGTCGAACCCGTAGCGGAACTTCAGCCGCACCGCACACGCGCAGATCGCGCCCGCGGCGAGCCCGATCACCAGGGCCCCGAGCGGCTCGACGTAGGCGCAGGCCGGCGTGATCCCGACGAGGCCGGCGACCGCCCCGGACGCCGCCCCGAGCGAGGTCGGCTTCCCGTCGCGGATCTGCTCGACCACCAGCCAGGCCAGCACCGCGGCGGCGCCCGCCGTCATCGTCGACACCAGCGCGGTGCCCGCCGCCGCGGTGGCCCCGAGCGCGGAGCCGGCGTTGAACCCGAACCACCCGAACCACAGCAGGCCCGCGCCGAGGAGGACCGAAGGCAGGTTGTGGGGCCGGATCGGGTCGCGTGGCCAGCCCCGGCGCCGTCCGACCACGAGCACGAGGGCCAGCGCCGACGCCCCCGAGTTGATCTCGACGGCCGTGCCGCCCGCGAAGTCCAGGGTGTGCAGCCGGTTGGCGATCCAGCCGCCGACCGACCCGGGCCCGGCGGCGCCGTCGAGCGCGAACACCCAGTGCGCCTCCGGCAGGTACACCAGCGTCACCCAGACCAGCACGAACAGCGTCCACGGCCAGAACCGGATGCGTTCGGCGACCGCGCCCGCGAGCAGGGCGACGGTGATCACCGCGAACATCAGCTCGAACATCGCGTAGACGCCGGCGGGGATCGCGGTCGGCCCGCTCCCGACGACGGCGGTGTCGAGGTGGCGCATCCCGACGTCGCCGAAGCCGCCGACGAGCCCGCCCCAGGCGTCCGAGCCGAACGCGAGCGAGTAGCCGTAGACCACCCAGAGCACGCCGACGACGCCGAGGCACACGAAGCTCGTCATCATGACGTTGAGGACGGCCTTCGACCGGACCATCCCGCCGTAGAACAGGGCCAGGCCCGGCGTCATGAGCATGACGAGCCCGGTGCTCGCGAGCACCCAGGCGGTGCTCCCCGTATCGATCACGGCACGGCCCTCCGCAGGGGGTCACGGACGGCGCAGTGTGACACGCAGATGACGGGGGCGTCTCCGCGCTGTGACGAGGTGGGCTCCCGGCTCAGGCCCCCGGCGCCCCGGGGAACGGGTGCCCCAGGACGTGGACGAACGCCCGCTGGTACGCGTCGGCCATCGCGGTCTCGGTGTACTGCGCGAGTGCCCGCTCCCGGCCCGCCTCCCCGAGCCGGGCGAGCGCGCCGCGGTCGTCGAGCACGCCGCGCAGCGCCTCGGTCCAGGCCGGCACCGTCACCGGGGCGACGACGACGCCGGCCATGCCCTCGTCGAGCATCTCGGGCACCGAGCCGCTCGCCGAGGCCATCACCGGCAGGCCCCGCGTCATCGCCTCCACGACGACGAGCGGGAAGGCCTCGGTGACGCCCGGGACGCACAGCACGTCGAGGTCGGCGACGGCCTCGTCCACGCTCGCCGGCTCGCCGTGCCAGCGCACCTGGCCGCGCAGGTAGGCGGGGGTCTGCGCCTGCAGCGCGACCCGGTCGGGCCCGTCCCCGAACACGTCGAGGGTCCACTCGTCGGGCCGCGCGAGCGCGTCGAGGGCCCGGACGAGCAGCGTCGTGTTGCCGGCCTCCTCGAGCCGGGTGCGGACGCCGAAGCGGACCGGGTGGGAGGGGGAGGACAGGGCCGGGCGCGCCGGCAGCGGCTCGCCGGGGGCCAGGCCGTCCGGCGCGACCAGGACGTCGTCGGTGAGCCGCTGGTGGCGGGCGAGCTCGTCCCCGTGGGGCCGCGAGGGCACGAGCAGGCCGTCGGCGGTGCGCAGCGCACGGGCGGTGAACTCGGGGTAGGTCGGGCCCTGCGGGTCGGCCGGCTCGTGCGCGACGGCGAGCCAGGAGCGCCGCTGCCCGACGGCGTGGCCGAGCGCGCGCCACGCCGTCGCGAACCCGATCTCGGTCGACGCGGTGCCGCCCACGACGATCGCCTCGTCGGTGTCCGCGACGTCGACCACCGGCTGCCACCACGGCTGCACGATCATCCGCACGCGCGGGTCGAGCTCGGCGACGTACCGCCCGAGGTGCGCCAGGCAGACCATCGTCACCGGGTGGCCGCGGGCCACCAGCTGGTTGGCGAGCACCACCCGCCGGCGCTCGGACTCCGTGCGCAGGCCCTGGGTCAGGACGACGACGGCGGGCCGCCCGGCCGCCTGCCGGGCCAGCGCGTCGAGGCGCGCCCGCCGCGGCGCCCGCTTGGAGCGCTGGACCCGCTCGAGCACCGTGGCGCCCGCGGAGAACAGCGATCCGCGCCCGACCTGGTGCCGCAGGCCGAGGGCGATCACCTGGGCGGCGCGCAGCAGGTCGTCGCCGCGGGTGGAGGCGAGCGGGTCGTCGGAGACGGTGCCGCCGCTGGCGTGGCGGACCTGCGGCTCGTCGTCGTCGACCAGGCGGAGCGTCCAGCCCGCGCGGCGCGCGTCGGGCTGCCACGTGGCGTCCTCGCCGTAGACGAAGAAGGCCTCGTCGAACGGGCCCAGCGCGTTCCAGGCGTCGCGGGAGATGAACAGGCAGCAGCCGGTGAGGTACCCGTCGACGTCGTCCTGCGGGCCCTCGTAGAGGTTGGACAGCAGGCGCCCGCGCAGCCGCTTGGCGTAGCCGGCCGCGTTGACGAGGTTCCGGACGACGCCCTGCTCGCGGTGGGCGACGTCCCAGGGCTCGTCGCGGCCGTCCGGGTCGAGGACCGTCGGGGAGACCGCGGCGACGCCGGGCTCGCCGAGCGCCTCGCGGGCGCGGGTGAGCGGGCCGAGGAGCTCGGCGTCGGGGTTGAGCTGCAGGGCGTCGTGGTCGGGGGTCTGGGCCATCAGGCGGTTCATCGCGGCGATGTAGCCGAGGTTGGTCTCGGAGAACGTCCACGTGACGTCGGGCCGCGTCGCCGCGAGCTCCCGGACCTGCGGGGACCCGCCGGAGGCGTTGTCCCAGACGTGCACCCGGGCGTCGGGGATCCACTTGTCGACGCTCGCGAGGGCGCGCTCCAGCAGGTCCGCCCGCCGGTAGGACACGATCAGGACGGCCAGCTCGCGTCGCGCGCTCCGTTCGCTCACCGGACCGATCGTGGCACGGCGACCCGATCGGCCGGTCGCGGGCCCCGGCCCCTCGGGGCTGCCAGCACCGTGTGCGCCGAGCACACGGCCGGTGTCGGCCAGGTTCCGGGTCGGGCCGCGGGTGTGTCACGCACACGGCCAGGACCTGGAAGGTACTCGGTCGGACCACGAGTGCGTCACGCACACGGTAGACAGCCGACTGTCCCGCTCCCGAGTGCGTGACGCATCCCGGTCACGGCGCGGAACACCGCCTGCCGCCGCCGTGCGCGTCACGCATACGGCCGGTCCCGGGCCGCGGCCCCTCCGGGCCGTCGGCACCGTCTGCGCCGAGCACACGGCCGGTGTTGGGCAGGTTCCGAGTCCGGTCCAGCCCTCACCCCCGCGGCGTGCCGCACCCCGGGCAGAAGTTGCCGCTGCCGACTTGGGCGCCGCAGCGCCGGCACGCCACCTGCACCCGCAGCGGCCCGCCGCAGTTGCTGCAGTAGGCGCCGTCGCCGTAGGAGCCGCACCGCCCGCAGCGTCCGGCGATCTGCGGCGCCTGCGGGGGGACGCACCCCACGCAGTAGCCGGCGGCTGGTAGCCCTCATTCGTGCTGACGTCCGAGTGGTTGCTGGTGAACGGGACGACGGACGTCATGGCGAGCGGAGACCTTCCGGGGGAGTGGGCAGACCGGATGATCTCGCCGGCGTCGCGGCCGGGGATGCCGTAGCGGACTACTGCATCAGCGGCCGCGTCGCGCGACTGCGCTCAGTGCTGGCTGGGGCTCAGTGCTGGCTGCCCGCCGCCCCGGCGTACTCCGGGCCGGCCTGCTGCCGCGTCCCGGGGTCGGAGGCCGAGACGCCCTGGATGGCCCGCCACACGGCCTCCGGGGTGAGCGGCATGTCGATGTGGCGCACGCCGAGGTGCGACACCGCGTCGACGACGGCGTTGTGCACCGCGGGCGTCGAGCCGATCGTGCCGGACTCCCCGATGCCCTTCGCCCCGATCGGGTTGAGGAAGGTCGGCGTCTCGGTGTTCGACGCCTCGTACGAGCACAGGTCGGCCGCGCTCGGGATGGTGTAGGAGGCCAGGTTGCCCGTGGTCGGGTTGCCGTCCTGGTCATAGGTCACCCGCTCGAACAGCGCCTGCGAGATGCCCTGCGCGATGCCGCCGTGCTGCTGGCCCGCGACGAGCATCGGGTTGAGGATCTTCCCGCAGTCGTCGACCGCGACATGGCGCAGCGGCTTGACCATCCCGGTGTCGAGGTCGACCTCGACGACCGAGATGTGCGAGCCGAACGGGAAGCTCGACTGGCCCTGCTTGAAGTCGAGGTCCTCGCGCATCGCGCGGCCGTTGCCGTCCTCGAGCCCGGAGCCGTCCTCGGACGCGGACGCGATCTGGGACCAGCTCACCGTGTGGCCGGCGACGCCGCGCACCCCGAAGCCGTCGTCGGAGTGCTCGATGTCCTCCACCGCCGCCTCGAGCAGGTGCGCCGCGATCTCCCGGGCCCGCGACACGAGCTCCTGCGAGGCGTTGTGGATCGCGCTGCCGCCGGTCTGCAGCGACCGCGAGCCGAGCGTGCCGGCGCCGCTGCGCACCAGCGAGGTGTCGGAATGGACGACCTTGACCTTGTCCATCGGCACCCCGAGCACCGACGAGGCGAGCTGCGCGAACGCGGTCTCGTGCCCCTGCCCGTGGGCGCTGGTGCCGGCCATGACCGTGAACGTGCCGTCCGGGTGGGCCTGGGCCGAGCCGTACTCGCCGTCGAGGCCCAGCGGCGCGGTGACCTCGACGTACGAGCCGACCCCGATGCCGAGGGCGACCCGCTCCCCCGTGTCCCGACGGCGCTTCTGCTCGGCGAGCAGCTCGTCGTACCCGGCGGCCGCCTTTGCCGCCTCGAGGGACTTCTCGTGGTCGGCGTTGTCGTACTCGGCGCCGGTGAGCGAGGTCATCGGGTACTGCTCGGGCTGCAGGAAGTTCATCCGCCGGATCTCGAGCGGGTCGACGCCGATCTCGTCGGCGGCCATGTCGAGGATCCGCTCGAGCAGCTGGGTGGCCTCAGGGCGCCCGGCGCCGCGGTAGGCGCCCGTCGTCGTGGTGTTGGTGACGACAGTCTTCCAGGAGAACTCGATGGCGGGGATGTCGTAGACGCCCTGGGCGAGCAGCTGGGTGAGGCTGGGCAGGATCGTTCCGACCGCCGGGTACGCCCCGCCGTCGCCGATCACCGAGGCGCGGAGGCCGACGATCTTGCCGTCGTTCTTGACGCCGAGCTCGACCCACTGGACCTGGGCGCGGCCGTGGACCATCGAGAGCATGTTCTCGGACCGGGTCTCGGTCCAGCGGACCGGCCGGCCGAGCACGAGCGCGGCCTTCGCGGCGATCGTGCATTCCGGGTAGGCGGTGGCCTTCGGTCCGAACCCGCCCCCGACGCGGGGCGCGACGACGCGGACGTGGTCGGCGTCGAGCCCGAGGTCGCCGGCGATCGCGTCGCGCGCGCCGTGCGGGGTCTGGGTGGAGAGCCAGAGCGTGATGCCACCCTCGGGAACGCCGGGCTCGGCGACGCAGGCGTTGGGCTCCATCGGCACGCCCGCGAGCTTCTGGTTGTAGAACTTGCCGGTCACGACGACGTCGGCCTCGTCGAAGATTCCCTGGACGTCGCCGGTGCCCGCGCCGGCGATGAGGTTGCTGCCGACCTCGTCGAACAGCAGCGGGGCGCCGTCGGCATAGGCCGCCTCGATGTCGGTGACCGCGGGCAGCGGGTCGATGTCGGGGAAGACGGTCTCAGCCGCGTCGAGCGCCTCGCCGGCGGTCTCGCCGATGACGACGGCGACGATGTCGCCGACGAACCGGACCTTGCCCTTGGCGAGGTGCGGACGCGACATCGCGTCGGGGACGACGCCGGGCAGGCCGGGGCGGTCGGCGACGTCGAGGTCGGCGTTGGTGTACACCGCCACCACGCCCGGCATCCCCCTGGCCTCGTCGACGTCGATGTCGCCGAGCGTCCCGTGGGCGATCGGCGAGCGGACGAACACCGCGTGAAGCGACCCCTCGACGGGCAGGTCGCCGGTGTAGAGCCCGGCGCCCGTGATCAGTTCCTGGTCCTCGGTCCGCTTGACCGCGTGGCCCAGGATCGATCCGCCGGTGTGGGTCGTGACGCTCACGCGCACTCCTTGTGCCTCGTCTCGCTCCCGGGACGCTTGCATGCATCCCGGGTCCTCGGTCGGACATTAACCCAGGGGGGTGACGGCGCGCACAGCGTCGTTTCTGCTGTGCAGGAACGTTCTCAGGTGCGGGATTCCCGGACGATCGGCGCCGCTCCTGCGGCGTGCACGAGCAGCGGGACGTAGCGCTCGGCGTCGGTCACCGAGCCGTGCTGGCCGGGGAGCCGCGCGAGCACGGGCTCCCCCTCGGTGCGCACGATCGCGGTACCGCCGCGGGTGACGGCGACGACGTCGGGCACCCGGGACCGGACGGCGTCGTCGACCGGCCCGAACCACCCGCCCTCGACCGCCTCGTCGCCGGTGAGCACCGTCGCGTCGTCGCCGAGGGTCGCGCGCCACGCCGTGAGCACGTCGGACGCGCTGCCGGGGCGGGTGTAGACGAGGCGGGCGCGGGGGTCGCCGCCGACCATCGGCTCGCCGAGGAGCAGGTCGGGGTGGGTGTCGGCGTCGTGGCGGCGGTCGACGGTGACCATCCCGTGGTCGCCGGTGACCGCGAGCAGCGTCCCGGGCGGGAGGTCCTCGGCGAGCATCGCGACGAGCCGGTCGATCTGGCGCAGCTGCCAGCGCCACGCGAGCGAGCCGGGGCCGCGCAGGTGCCCGAGCTGGTCGAGGTCGGCGTGGTAGGCGTAGACGAGCCCCGGCTCGGCGAGCGCGGTGAGCGTCTCGGCGGCCAGGTCCCCGAACGCCACGACCCCGCGGTAGGTCGCCCCGCGCAGCGCCGAGCGTGTCAGGCCGGACTCCCGGTAGGCGCGGTCGGAGACGACGGTGCTCGTGACGCCGGCCGCGGCGGCACGCTCGAAGAGCGTCGGCCGGGGCTGCACGACCTCGGGCCGCAGCCGCTCGCGCAGGTCGTCGGTGCCCTGGGTCCAGGTGAGCGCGTCGAGCAGGGTGGCGTCGACGCGGAAGCGCACGCCGAGGGTGCCGTGGGCGCCGGGCGGCAGTCCGGTGCCGAGGCTCGTCACGCTGATCGGGGTGCTGGTCGGGAAGCCGACAGTGAGGGGCCCGGCGTCGGGCATCGACGCCAGGAACGGGGCGTCGGCGGCGTGCTCGGTGAGCAACTCGCGCCCGAGGCCGTCGACGAGGAGCAGGACAGCGGACCGCGCCGGGGGCAGGGTGATCGCCGGCGAGCCGTCGATGGTGGTGCCCAGCGAGCCGAGCAGTGCGGGCAGCGTGTCGGCGAGCGTCGGGCCGTCGGTCGTGGTCACGCGGCCACCCTGCCCGGACGAGCGTCCTGCGGACCAACCGTGCCGCGGCTCCCTGATCTCCGCGAGCGACCGTCGGCGCCGGACAGGCGACCGCCCGGGACGCGGCTCGCGCGTCCCGGGCGGTCTCGAGGGGGGTCTAGAGGGAGAGCAGGCGGTCGAAGAACTCCCGGTAGCGCCGCAGGGCCTGGCGCAGCTCCTCGGTGCCGGGCTCGGTGTTGCCGCTCCACTCCGCCTCGAGCTCGGAGCGCTGGTGGCGGAACACCCGGCTGACCTCGTCGAGCACCTCGCCGACGAGCTGGTCGGCCTCGGTCACCGCCTGCCGGGGCTCGTCGACGAAGGCGGCCTGGACCTCCTGCCACCGCCCGCGCAGTCGCTCGGACGCCGACGGATCGAGGACGCTGACGCCGTCCGAGTCCTTCGCGTCGTGGTCGTGCTGACCGGGCTGGTCCCCGTGCTGGCGGGTGTACCGGCCGGGCCCGTCGTCCCGGCCGGCGTCGTCGCGCGGGCCCTCGTGACGGCTCGCGTCGTCACGCAGGCCCTCGTCGCGCAGGCCCCCGTCGTGACGGCCCTCGCCCGTCGTCTCCGTGCTCACCGTCGGCTCCCGTCGTGGTCGTGTGCCCCGTCGGCCGACGGTCCGTCGGCTTCCCGCTCCTGCCGGCCGTTCCCGGCGCCCTCGTCGCGAACGCGGTCGTCGCGGCCCCGCTCGTCCCCGGAACCGCGGGGCTCGTCGCGGTGACGGCCCTCGTCGTCGCGGTGGCGCCCGTCGCCGTGGGACCCGTCGTCGTGCCCGCCGCGGTCGGACCCCTCGTCGAGCAGGGCGTCCACGAGGCTGCGGTAGGACGTGACCGCGCCGCGCAGGTCCTCGGTGCCCGCGCTGCCGTTGCGGTGGGCGTCGCGCACCCGGCGGGCCTCGCGGTAGTTCTCCACCACGCGCGGGTGCTCGACCGAGATGTCGTCCGCGCGCCGGTCGAAGTCCTCGACCGGGTAGCCGCGCTCGCGCATGATCGTCGTGACCAGCGAGTCGGCCTTCTCGACCGCACCGCCCGGGTCGTCGACGAACTCGCCCTGCACCTGTTTCCAGTCGCCGCGGAAGCGTTCGCGGGTCTGCGGGTCGAGCGAGCGCAGGTCGAGCTCGGCGTGGCGCTTGCGACGGGACGCGAGCTCCTTCTCCGCCTCGCTCTTCGAGTCCGACTTCTCGACCGCGCGGTCGTACTCGGGCCCGAACTGCTCCTGCAGCTGCTGGGAACGTTTCCGTCTCGCGAGCGCGAGGCCGCCACCGGCCAGCGCCAGCACGACGACCACCACGATGATGACGATGACCGCGGTCATGACAGCCCCTCCGTCGGGCACTGATCCATGACCGAAGCGTCGTCCTGCGTACGGCCCGTATCAATCGGCCGTGGGGGCGCATGTGGACTGCATCACATGGCCCCGTCATGATCGCGGCAAACCCGGAGCGCCAAACGGTCCGGATCGCTCCAGCGTCCCGAGGGGCTCAGCCCTGCTCGGCCCGCAGCACAGCCACGGCCTGCGCTATCGCCACCATCTTGCCCTCCGCGGACGCCCGCGGCAGGTACTTCATGCCACAGTCGGTGGCGACGACGAGCTGCTCGGGCGGGATGCGGTCGTAGGCGCGGCGCACGCGGGTCGCCACGGTCTCGGCGGACTCGACGGCCGGGTCCGAGAGGTCGACGACGCCGAGGATGATCGTCTTGTCGGTGAGGTCGGAGAGCACGCCGAGGTCGAGGCCGGACTGCGCGGTCTCGATGGAGATCTGGTCGACCGGCGAGCCGGCGAGCTCGGGGAGGAACGAGTAGCCCGCCGGGCGCTCGTGGATGATCGCGGCGTAGCCGAAGCAGATGTGCACGGCGGTGGTGCCGGTGACGCCGTCGAGGGCGGCGTTCAGCGCGGCGAGCCCGTACTGCCGCGCCGCGTCCGGCCGGGCCTGCATGTAGGGCTCGTCGATCTGCACGATGTCCGCACCGGCGGCGTGCAGGTCCCGGATCTCGGCGTTGACCGCGGCCGCGTAGTCCATCGCCGCGGCCTCGGCGTCGGGGTAGTGGTCGTTCTGGGCCTGCTGGGACATCGTGAACGGCCCGGGCACCGTCATCTTCACGACGTGGTCGGTCTGGGCGCGCAGGAACTCCAGGTCGCGCACCTGGATCGGCGCGGGGCGGCGGATGGGCCCGACGATGCGCGGGACCGGGTTGGGGTGCCCGGAGCGGTCGAGCGCGGTGCCCGGGTTGTCGACGTCGACGCCGTCGAGCGCCGTCGCGAAGTGGTTGGAGTAGCTCTCCCGACGCATCTCGCCGTCAGTGAGGATGTCCAGCCCGGCCCGCTCCTGGGCGCGGACCGCGAGCTCCGTCGCGTCGTCCTGGGCCTGCTCGAGGTGCTCCGGGTCGACCCGCCACAGCTCCTCGGCCCGCACCCGTGGCGGGAACCGACCGGCGAGCTTGGCGCGGTCGATGAGCCAGTCGGGCTGGGCGTAGCTCCCGACGAGGCTCGTGGGCAGCAGCGGCAGCGTCGTCATCGGGCGCCCTCTCAGGTGGCGATGTCGGGATACGGCAGCGAGATGTGCTCCATGGCCCGCGCGTAGGCGAGCTGGTACTCCAGCGGGCCGTGGTCGCGCTCGAACATGGCGATGAACAGCGTCAGCGTGAGGAACGGGTGCGCGCCCATCTCGAAGAGCCGCACGTGGTCGTGCGCCGTGAGGGCCTCGCGCTCGGCGGGCTCGAAGGCCAGCCACGTCGAGGCCTCGCCGGTGTGGCAGTTGAGGAGCTTGTTCGCGTACTCGCGTTCCCACTCCTCGACGCACGCCGCGGGCGCCTCCCGGTAGCGCTCGACGAGCTCGGGATCGCGGTCGACGGTGAAGAGGAACTTGTCCAGCAGGTACTTGCTCATGCCGGGGTCACCCCGTTCGGGTACCAGGTGAAGTAGGCCTCCATGGTGTGGAAGAGGTCGAGCGAGTCGACGTGGTCGGCCTTCTTCCCCTCGCCCGCGACGCCCATCATCAGCATGAAGTCCATGAACCCGTGGGTGGCGTTCCCCGGGGCGTGCAGGCTGTCGAGCGTGACCTCGGCCAGGCAGCCCTCGAGGTCGCCGGAGGCGATCCAGTCGACGGCCTTGCGGTCGAACTCCGGGTCGGGTCCGTGGGGCCCGAACTGACGCGGTCCGCCCAGCTCGAGCGAGAGGTGTCCGGTGCCGATCACCGCGACCCGCTGGTCGCTGGGCCACGACTCCACCAGTTCGCGGATGGTGCGCCCGAGCTGCACGAACCGCTTCGGCTGCGGTAGCGGCGGCGCGAAGATGTTGGTGTAGATCGGCACGATCGGCAGGTCGGCCTCGGGCCGCAGCGTGATGATCGGGCACGTGATCGAGTGGTCGATCCGCAGCTCGTTGGAGAACGCGAGGTCGAACCCGGCGTCGAGACCCTCCCGGAGGATGTACGACGACAGGTCCTCCTGGCCCGCCAGCCGCATGCGCGGCAGGCCGAACTCGCGCTCCTCGTTGTACCAGTTGGCGTCGTAGACCGGCGCCTTCCCGACGAGGAACTGCGGCATGTTGTCCAGCCACAGCTGGTGGAAGTGGTCGGAGCCGACCATGACGAGGACGTCGGGCCGCGCCCGGGTCAGTGTCTCCCGGAACGCCTCGATCTTGCGCACCCACTCGTCCGCGAACGGCGGGCGGTCCTCGCCGGTCGAGGTGCTCGCCCGGTAGTAGAACGGGTGGTGGGTGGACGCGATCACCGCGACGAGCTCAGCCATGCGTTCCTCCGTCCAGACTCGGCGGCGAGTACGGATCCGGGTCGACCGGCTTGTTGTTCAGGTCGACGCTGAGGAAGATCTCGTTGGCGACCGGGTGGCGCAGCTCCTCGGCGAGCTGCCCGATCAGCCCGGCGGTCCGGGCGAGCAGCGCGAACCCGCGCAGCAGTTCCAGCGGCAGCCCGAGGTCGGCGAGCACCGCGCCGCAGACGCCGGCCCCGTTGAGCGGCAGCGTCTTCCCCAGCACCTGGGGGTGCACCCGGCCGATCGCGGCGAACAGCGCGAGGTGCGGGCCGGTGACGCCCTCCTCGGCGGCCAGCGCCATGAGCTTGGGCGTGCGGGGATCACCCTGCTTGTGCACGTGATGGCCGAGGCCGGGGACGAACCGCTTGGCCTCACGCTGGGCCTGGACCGTCCGGAGCGCGAGCGCGTCCCAGCCCTCGTCGTCGGTCGGCAGGTCGACGCCGACGAGCTGGTCGTGCAGGAACCGGCCGCAGTCCTCGGTGACCCCGAGGAACCGGGACCCGCCCGCGAGCAGCCCGGCCGCGAGCGCGCCCTGCACCGAGTCGGGCGCCGAGAGGTGCGTGAGGCGGGTGACGATCGCGGTCGGCGTGTAGCCGTGGTCGGCCAGCGCCGCGAGGACCGCCTCGAAGACGCGCGTCTCACCCGGCGTCGGGCGGCGTTGCGTCGCGAGCCAGAAGGCGAGCTCACCGAACCCGACCTGCCCCATGACGTCCTCGACGAGGTCGTGCCCGAGCAGCGTGATCTTGTCGGGGGAGGCCGCTCCCAGCGCGGTCTCGTAGACGTGCTCACTCACGTCCGTCCCCCGTCGCTCCGCTCGCCCCGTCAGCGCTCAACCACGTCCGCAGCTCGGCGCCGTGCTCGTCGAGCTCGGGCGGGGGCAGCTCGTAGACCGCGGGGGTCTGCGAGAAGCGGATGGGGTGCCGCGTCGTCGGGACCGCACGGTCGCCCTCGCCCACCTCGACCACCGGCTCCAGCCCGAACCGCTCCGCCATCGCGAACCCGCCGTCGATCGACTGGATCGGCCCGCACGGCACCCCGGCGGCGACGAGCAGGTCGAACCACTCGACCGCCGTCTTCTCCTTCAGCTTCCCGACGAGGATGGGGCGCAGCTCGTCCCGGTTCTTCGTGCGGTCGGCGTTGCGGGCGAAGCGCTCGTCGTCGGCGACTCCCTCGAGGCCCAGCACCTCGCAGAGCTTGCGGAACTGGCCGTCGTTGGCGGCGGTGACGATGAGGTCGTCGTCGGCGGTCTCGAGCGGCTCGTAGGGGAAGACGCTCGGGTGCGCGTTGCCCATCCGGTGCGGGACGACGCCGCCCGCGACCCAGGCGCTGCTGTGGTTCACGAGGCCGGTCAGTGCCGAGGAGAGCAGGTTGACCTCGACGTGCTGGCCGTCGCCGGTGGCGTCGCGGTGGCGCAGCGCGGCGAGGATGCCGATCACCGCGTGGTTGCCGGCCATCACATCGAACACCGAGATGCCGGCGCGGTACGGCGGACCGTCGGGGTCACCGGTGAGGTCCATCAGCCCGGAGATGGCCTGCACCATGAGGTCGTAGCCGGGCACGTGCGCGCCCTTCCCCGAGCCGAACCCGGAGATCGACGCGTAGACGACGCCTGGGTTGGTGGCGCTGACGCTGTCGAAGTCGAGCCCGTACTTCGTCATGCCGCCGGGCCGGAGGTTCTCGATGACGACGTCCGCGCGGCGCGCGAGCTCGCGGGCGAGGCCGACGTCATCGGGGTCGCGCAGGTCCAGGGCGATCGAGCGCTTCCCGCGGTTGATGCCGAGGTAGTACGTCGAGGTCTCGCCGCGGGTCGGGGGCATCCAGGTCCTGGTGTCGTCGCCCTGCGGGCCCTCGACCTTGACCACCTCGGCACCCAGGTCCGCCAGCAGCATCGTCGCGTAGGGCCCCGCGAGGATGCGGCTGAAGTCGGCCACCAGCACCCCGGCGAGCGGCCCGCCCCCGGTCCCAGCCATGCAGTCTCCCGGTCCGTCGTACGGACATCTGTCCGTTGCTGATCCTGCGGCGGCCCAGGGGCGGCGTCAAGGGGTCCGGTCAGGCCGCCGGCGGCTCGACGCCCGCGTAGGAGTGGGCGAACCAGCGGGCCATCCCGGCGTCGTCGCGCAGCGCCCGGACCCAGGTCTCGCGCGTGCCGTGGACGAAGGCCGCCGCCGACTCGTCCTCGAGGGCGTCGGCGCTGCGGGCGGTGAGGATGCGCAGGAACCAGTCGGAGAACGCCTGGGCCCGCCAGATCGCCGGGAGACGGGTGTCGGAGTAGGCCGCCAGGCGCGCGTCGTCGCCGTCGTGGGACTCGATCAGCCCGTGGGCGAGCTCGACCGCATCGGCGACCGCGAGGTTCATCCCCTTGCCGCCGGCGGGCGTGATGAGGTGGGCCGCGTCGCCGGCGAGCACGAGCCCACCGTGCTGCATCGGGGTGGTGACCCGGGTGCGCAGGTCCAGAGCGTCCACGCTGCGCAGCGGACGGTCGTCGAGGGCGCCGGGCATCCCCAGGCGGTGGCCGAGCTCGGTGCGGATGGTGTCGTGGGACCAGTCGTCGGGGCCGGTGGTCGCCGGGACCTCGAGGTAGAAGCGGGTCTCCTGCGGGCCGCGGCGCAGGTGCGCGGCGTACCCGTGCGGGTGGATGCCGTAGATCGTGTGGCCGACGAGCGGCGGCGTGTCGGTGGCGACGACGAGCCAGCGGGCCGGGACGCGTCGGTCGAGCGTCCGGACGTGGTCCGCCATCGCCCGGGCGACGGGGCTCGCGGCGCCGTCGGTCCCGACGACGACGTCGGGCGCGAGCGTCCGCCGCCCGCCGTCGGGACCCTCGACGACGACGGCCGGGGACTCGGCCTCGATCCCGACCACGCGGTGGGAGAAGTGCAGCGGAGCACCGTCGATGACGAGGGCGGCGGCGAGCTCGGCGACGAGGCGGTGCTGCGGGAGGACGAAGTGGGGACGGTCGCCGGTGAGGTCGGCGTAGTCGAACAGGTGGGAGGTGAGCGGGGTCCGGAACTCGACGCGGCGGTTCTCGGTGTCGAAGCGCAGGGGGGCGCCGGGCGCGTCGGCCATCCCCTCCCGGCGCAGCAGCTCCACGGTGCGGTACTCGACGATGCCCGCCTTCGGCTGGGTGCCGACCTCGGCCTGGGTGAGCTGCTCGACCAGCACGAACGGGACCCGGGCCCGGTGGAGCAGCCAGGCGAGGACGAGCCCGGCGGGCCCCGCTCCGACGATCACGACGCGCGGTTCGTCCAGCACCGGTCCCTCCTCCTGCGCCGCCTCCGGTGGTGGCGCTCGGTCATCGTGAGGGCGGCGCGGCGGTCGGCGCGCCGGGAATCCCGGTGGGTGGGAAGCGGGTGTGGCCGGGTCGGGGTGTGGCCGGGAGGCCTTGTCGCGGCCTTCTGCGGCCCCCTCAGGACGCCGGCAGCGTCACGTGCGGGAGCGACTCGCGGCGGGCGAAGTCCGCGCTGATGTCCCCGGCCGTCGCGAGCAGCAGCGGCAGGTGGTGCTCGACGAGGTACTCGACCGAGGTCTCCGCGGCGTGGCAGTTCACGTTGACGCCAGCGATCACCCGGCCACTGCCGTCCCGCAGCGGCGCGGCCACCGAGCGGATCCCCAGCGTGAGCTGCTCGTCCGTGAGCGCCCAGCCCCGCGCCCGGACCTCGCGCAGCGCCGCGTCCCGTTCCGCGCGCGAGGGCTGCCAGCGCGGGGCGAGCCCGGAGCGGGTCGGCTCGGCGAGGACGCGGTCGAGCTCGGCCGGCGACAGCGCCGCGAGCTGCACCTTCCCGAGCGAGGTCGGCAGGGCCGGGAAGCGCGTTCCGATCTGCACCGCGAGCGAGACGATCTTCGGCACGCTCGCCCGGGCGACGTAGACGATGTCGGACCCGTCCAGCTGGGCGATCGAGCACGACTCGTTGGTGCGCGCCGAGAGCGCCTCGAGGTGCGGGCGGGCCACGTCCCAGAGCCCCATCGACCCGACGTAGGCCACGCCGAGCTCGAGCACGCGGGGCGTGAGGGCGTACCCGCGCTCGCCGCTGCGCACGTACCCGAGCTCGGCGAGCGTCAGCAGGATCCGCCGCGCCGTCGGTCGGGCCAGCCCGGTGGCGGACGCGACCTCGGCGAGGGTCATCGCGGGACGCTCGGGCCCGAACGCCGCGATCACCTCGAGCCCGCGCGCCAGCGCCTCGATGAAGTCGGGCCCGGCTCCCTCGCGTGGCACGCGCGTCCCTCCTCCAGCACTGCCGACGTCGTGATGGGCGCAGCGTAGCCGCTCGCTGACCGTCTGGCGGACGACCGAGCAGGAACCCGTGGGCCACCTCTGGCCGAAGCGACAACGTTGACAGCGAAACCACGCCTGAGCAGAGTGACGAGGAGCATATGACCGCTATCCGGACAGACGTCCGAGTACGAGGGAGCACGCGATGTCCCAGTCCACCGGCGAGGCCCGTCGTCCCGTCGTCCTGCGGGGCGGGACCGTGCTCACCCTCGACGCCGCCCACACCGTCCTGACCGACGCGGACGTCCTCGTCGTCGACGACCGCATCGCCGCGGTCGGCCCCGACCTCGCGGGGCCCGACGGCACCGAGGAGATCGATGCGCGCGGCGGCATCGTCATGCCCGGGATGATCGACACGCACCGGCACATGTGGCAGACCGCGATGCGCGGCTACGGCGCCGACTGGACGCTGACGCAGTACTTCGTCTGGAACTACCTCGAGCACGGCACGGCGTTCCGCCCCGAGGACGTGCACGCCGGGAACCTGGCCGGCGCCCTCGAGGCGATCGAGGCCGGGGTCACCACGACGGTCGACTGGTCGCACAACCTCCAGACGCCCGACCACGCCGACGCGGCCGCCGACGCCCTCGAGGCCGTGCCCGGTCGCTTCGTGCTCGCCTACGGCAACATCCAGGACGCTCCCGCGAACTGGACGGCCTCACCGGGGTTCCGCGACTTCGTCGAGCGCCGGATGAGCGGCCGCCGCGACATGCTCGGCTTCCAGCTCGCCTTCGACGTCACCGGCGACCCGTCGTTCCCCGAGAAGCCGGCCTTCGAGGTGGCCCGCGAGCTCGGCGTACCGGTGACCACGCACGCGGGGGTCTGGGGCGCGACGAACGACGACGGCATCCGGCTGATGCACGAGCACGGCTTCATGGCGCCCGAGACGGTGTACGTCCACGCCGCCTCCCTCTCGCCGGACTCCTACCACCGCATCGCCGCCACCGGCGGGTCGGTGTCGGTGTCGACCGAGAGCGAGCAGTCGGCGGGTCAGGGCTACCCGCCCACCTGGGCCCTGCGGAAGCACGACATCCCGGTGTCGCTGTCGATGGACACCACGGTGTGGTGGAGCGGCGACCTGTTCTCCGCGATGCGCACGACGCTGGGCGCCGACCGCTCCCGCGAGCACCTCGAGGCCCACGCGAAGGGCGAGACGGTGACGCACGCGTCCCTGCGCGCCGAGCAGGTCGTCGACTGGGCGACCCGCGGCGGGGCCCACGCCCTGGGCCGCGACGACCTCGGCAGTCTCGAGGCGGGGAAGAAGGCCGACGTGGTGCTCATCCGCAACGAGCACTCCCCCGTGATGTTCCCGCTGCTGCACCCCTACGGCCACGTCGCCTTCCAGGCCCAGCGCGGCGACGTCGAGGCCGTGATCGTCGACGGCCGGGTGGTCAAGCGGGACCACCGGCTCGTCGGGATCGACCTCGCCGCCGCGCGCCGGACCGTGGAGGCGACGGTCGAGCACCTGCGGAGCACCCTCGGCGACGAGGCCTGGTCGCAGGGCATGAACCCCGAGATCCCGACGACGAAGGTCCTCGACAACCCCTACACCTACACCGACTACCGGTCGTCCTCGACGCACGGTGGTCGCTGACGCGACGTGTGCGTGCGTTTCCGTGCCCAGGCACGGAAACACACGCACAAGGCGTCAGCCCAAGGACCCGTACAGCGCCTCCTCGAAGTCGCCGTAGAGCTTCCACGCCTCGTGCTCGGTGATGAAGGGCAGCGAGTTGGTGTAGATCGAGGCGCAGATGCCGGTGGTGCGGTCGATCCAGAAGTGGGTGTTGAACAGGCCGGCCCAGGCCCCGCTCCAGGCGCGCCGACGTCCCGGGACGTCGGCGGTGTTGAGCAGCAGCCCGTACCCCCAGGTCCAGCCCGGGCCGAGGTGCAGCGTGTCGGTGGTCGCCGGGTCGGCCGTGACGATCTCGGTGGGGAACGGCACGCCGTCGAGCTGGTCGGAGAACGCCGCGTCGACGGTCTCCTGGCTCAGGATGCGCGCCCCGTCGAGCTCCCCGCCGCGCAGCAGCGCCCGCTCGAAGCGGACGTAGTCGCGCGGGGTGGAGTGCAGCCCGTGGCCACCGGCCCACCAGGCCGGATCGTCGGGCAGCACGTTCCCGATCGAGGCCCACTGGCCGTCCTCGCCCTTGGCGTGCACCGGGGTCTTGTTCTGCTGCCGGGCGTCGTCGAGGGCGAACATCGTGTCGTCCATGCCCAGTGGGCCGGTGATGTTCTCCTTGACGACGACGTCGAGGGTGGTCCCGGCGACCGCCTCCACCACGCGGCCCAGCCAGTCGGTGTTGATGCCGTACTCGAAGCGGGTGCCGGGGTCGGCCACGAGCGGCGCGCCGAACGCCGCCATGTCCCCGGGAACGACGTTGGGGAGACCGGTCAGCGACTCGTAGCGCGCCAGGTCGGCGTTCCAGAACCAGTAGGAGAGCCCCGAGGTGTGGGTGAGGAGGTGCTTGACCGTGGCGCGGCTCGCCGGGGCCCGCAGGCGCGGGGTGTCGCCGTCGAACCCGTCGAGCACCTGCAGCTCGGCGAACTGCGGCACGTACTCCTCGACGGGCGCATCGAGGTCGAGCCGCCCCTGCTCGACCTGCTGCAGCGCCGCCGTCGTCGCGACCATCTTGGTCATCGACATGATCCGGAAGTGCGTGCTCGTGGAGACCGGCTCGCCGCCGCCGGTGACCCGCTCGCCGGCCGCTCCCTCGTAGAACACGCCGTCGCGGTCCGCCGCGATCGCGGCGACGTGGGGCACCGCGCGGTCCTCGACCGCCGCTGCCAGGACCTTGTCGATGCCGGAACCGTCGAACGTGGACACCTGCTGACCTCCGTTGGTCTCGTTGCCCCTGCTGTGGAGCAATCGTGCTCCGGCGATCCAAGCAAAGTGGCCCACGTCACGTCGACCGGTCGATCGGGCAGTCGTCACCGCGACGCGGGCACCGCCTCGAAGTCGACGTCACGGGTCTCCGGGCCCGCCGCCGCGCCCGCCGCGCCGAGCAGTCCGCCGACGGCGAGCAGCACCACCGCGGCCGCCGCGTACGGCAGGAACCCGGCGAGCCCGGCCACGAAGAAGGCGTAGAAGGACGGGATCACCACCGACACGCTGAACCCGAGGCCGAAGCCGGAGGCCCGCACGTCGGTCCGGAAGCGCTCGGTGATGTAGGGGAGCACGACGCCCCAGGGCGCGGTGACGACGATCGAGAACGCGCAGACCACGACGATCACGACCCCGAGCGGCATGCCCCGACCCGAGGCGAGGACCGCGAGTAGTGCCGACCCGACGACCGCGATGAGCACGCCGCAGGTCACGAAGAAGCGCCGCCGCCCGATCCGCTGGCCGATCACCCCGGACGCGATGTAGCTCCCGACGAGGCAGACGTACGAGATGAGCAGCACGACGGTGACCTGGGAGTTCGCGAGCCCGACGAGCTCGCGCAGCACGGTGGTCGGCAGGAACAGCGTGACCAGGTTCTGGGTCAGCCAGAACCCGGTCATCATCGCGAAGACCTGCCAGAACGCCCGTCCGCTCTCGCCGGTGACGACCGCGAGCAGCGGGCGCAGCGAGCCGCCCCGCGAGGTCCCCTCGGCCTTCGCCGCCTCGGCGGCCTGCCACACCTCGGACTCGGACACGCTGCGGACGTAGTAGAGGGCGAGGGCGCCGGCGAGGAGCGCGCCGAGCACGAACGGCACGCGCCATCCCCACTCGACGTAGGCCGAGCCCGGCCCCGCGAGCGGGAAGATCGCGAAGCAGGCCATCCCGACGAGCGTGATCACGATGTAGGCGAGCGGGAACGCGGACAGGATGATCCCGCCGAGCAGGCCCCGGCGGTGCTTGGGCGAGTACTCCATCGCCAGCGGCAGCGCCCCGGTGTACCCGCCGCCCAGGCAGATGCCGTCGAGGAAGCGCAGCGCGATGAGCAGCCAGTACGAGGCGATGCCGATCGTGGAGAAACCCGGGATCAGGGCGATCAGCAGCGTGATCACCCCGAACCCGGAGACAGACGCGATGGTGGAGCGTCGGCGCCCGATCCGGTCGGCCAGCGCCCCGAACACCGCCGCCCCGACCGGGCGCCCGATCAGCGTCGTCACGAAGACGAGCGAGGTCAGGATCGCCGCGAGGCCCGGGGTGAGGTGGGCCGGCTGGAAGTAGACCAGCGCGGGCGTGAGCACCACCGTCGGCAGGTAGATGTCGAACATGTCGACGAACTCCGCGAAGAACGCCCCGCGCGTCGCGGACCGCCGCTTGGCCGCCCGCTCCGGACTCTCCGGGACCGGGGGGGACGCCGCGGGCACCGCCTGATCGGGACTCGTCATCGAGACCACTCCTCGCGTCGCGCGGCGGGCGGCCGCCGCCGCTTTCGTCTGGCTGTCAGACAATCCGCAACGTAGGGTGGCGCCCCGTCGGCGTCAACCGTGGGCGGCCGCCCGCGAGGAGGGAGGCCCGCGAACGATGCGGCTCGACGACGAGCAGGTCACCGCAGCCCTGCACGACGACCTCCTGCGCGGCCTGCCGCCCGGCCCGCCGACGATCCTGCTGCTCGACGTGGCCGGCACCCGCGTGCTCCTCGACGTCGCCGACGGCGCCCTGACCGTCCGCGGCGCCCCCGGCATCAACGACACCTGGGACGTCGCCCTCGTGCTGACCGCGCAGGACTGGGACGACGTCTGTGCCGACCCGCCGCCGCGCGGCGCGACCACGGCGCAGGCCCTCGTCGCCACCCGCGGCGCCGACCGGGTCGTCGGCCGCCGGGAGGTGTGGGCCCGCACCGCCGGGCTCCTCGACCGGGTCGTCGCGGCGTTGCGGGACGCCGTGCGCACGCCCGTCCCCCGCCGTCCCGACCCGCCATCGCCCACGCCGGGACTCGGGCCGTCGGTCGGGCGGTACCTGCACCTCGACGACGGCCGCCGGATCTTCATCGAGACCGCCGGGGAGGGCGTGCCGCTGCTGTGCCTGCACACCGCCGGGGCCGACTCCCGCCAGTTCCGCGGGCTGCTCGAGGACCCCCGCGTCACCGACCACCACCGCGTCGTCGCCTTCGACATGCCCTGGCACGGACGCTCCGACCCACCCGACGACTGGCGGACCCGTCGCTACGCCCTCGACACGCAGACCTACGCGAGCACCGTCCTGGCCGTCGCCGACGCGCTCGACCTCGACCGGCCCGTCCTCGTCGGCTGCTCGATGGGCGGCGCGATCGCGCTCTACCTGGCCGCGGAGCACGGCGAGCGCTTCGGCGGGGTGTGCGCGCTCGAGGGCGGGCTCGGCAGCCCCGGCCGCTTCGTCGAGTGGACCCACCGCTGCGACGTCGACCACTCCGGGTTCCTGACGAGCTGGGTCGGCGGCCTCATCGCGCCCGCCAGCCCCACCGGCCCCCGCGAGCAGACGCTGTGGGGCTACGCGAGTACCGGGCCCGGCGTCTACCAGGGCGACACGCACTTCTACTCGGTCGACTTCCCGACGGTGTCCGCCGGGCTCGGTCGGGCCACGTGCCCGCTGTACGTGTTCAGCGGCGAGTACGACTACTCCGCCACCACCGAGGCCAGCCGCGAGGCCGCGGAACGTCTCGGCGGGGAGCTGGTGACGATGCCCGGCCGGGGTCACTTCCCGATGGCCGAGGACCCCGAGGGGATGGCCGAGCACCTGCTGCCGGTCCTCGAGAAGCTGCGGGGCGCACGATGACCCCGGAGGTCCACGCCGTGCGGTACGGCACCCGGACGACGACCCACGCCGAGAGCTACCTCAACTGGCACGTCTACGGCGAGCCGGACGCCGCCTTCGCGATGGACTACTTCTTCTGGGTCGTGCGTGACGCCGCGGGCGGGGTGACGCTGCTCGACTGCGGCTTCGAGCCCGACGTCGGGCGGCGCCGGAACCGGGACGTCCTCGTCGACCCGGTGGAGGCGCTGCACCGCCTCGGGATCGACCCGGGAACCGTCGCGCGCATCGTCGTCAGCCACGCCCACTACGACCACATCGGCAACCTCGACCGGCTGCCCGCCGCCGAGGTGGTGATGACCGCGCGCGAGCTGGAGTTCTGGACCGGCCCGCACGCCGGCCGCACCCAGTTCGCGCACTCCACCGAGGCGGAGGAGCTCGCCGTCCTGGCCCGCGCCCGTGACGACGGCCGCATCACGACGTTCGAGGGCACGCTGGCGCTGGGCGAGCTGACGCTGGTCGAGGTCGGCGGGCACACGCCCGGCCAGCTGATCGCGCTCGCGCCGGTCCCGGGTGGGCGGGCGGTGCTCGCCGCGGACGCCCTGCACTTCTACGACGAGCTCGAGGCCGACCGGCCGTTCTTCGTCGTGGCCGACCTCGAAGCGATGTACGCCGGGTTCGACCTGCTCGGCGAGCTCGCCGCCCCGGCCGACCACGTGCTCGTCGCCGGACACGACGCCGACGTCGGGCGCCGCTTCCCGGGGCGGGCCGACGGGACCGGGATCGACGACCTGGTGATCAGGATCGAGGTGGCGCCGTGAGCAGGGAACCGGTCGGCATGGTCGGCCTGGGCAACATGGGCGGGCGGATGGCCCGCCGGATCGTCGACTCGGGCACGCCCGTCGTCGGGTTCGACCCGGTGGCGGGCCGGGCGGAGGCCGCGGGTGCCGATCCCGGCGCGAGCCCGGCGGACGTCGCCCGCCGCTGTCGCGTCGTGCTGCTGTCGCTGCCCGACAGCACCGTTGTCGAGCCCGTCGTCCGCGGGCCGGACGGCGTCCTCGCCGGGGCCGAACCCGGCACCACCGTGGTCGACCTGTCGACCGCGGACCCGTCGTCGACGGTGGCGCTGGCGCAGGAGGCGGCGCGGCACGGCGTCACGTTCCTCGACGCGGGGATCTCCGGCGGGGCGGCCGCCGCGGAGAAGGGGTCGTTGACGATCACCGCCGGCGGGGACGCCGGGGAGGTCGACGCGATCCGCCCGGTCCTGGCCCCGATCGCGGCGGCCGTGCACCACCTCGGCCCGGTCGGGGCCGGGCACACCGCGAAGCTGCTCAACAACTTCCTCAACGCCGTCACCCTCGCGGCGAGCGCCGAGGTGATGGTCGCGGCCCAGCGCGCCGGGCTGGACCTGCGGACCCTGCTCACGGCCGTGAACGGCGGCAGCGGTCAGTCGTTCGCCACGAGCAACCGGTTCCCGCGCATCGTCGAGGGCGACTACCTCGAGGGCGGCCTGACGAGCCGGCTCATGACCAAGGACGTGACCCTCTACACCGAGCTGCTCGGCCGGCTCGGTGTGCCCTCCCTCAACGCGTCCGGGCCGCTCGCGAGCTTCGGGCTCGCGGCGCACCTCGGCTACGGCGACGTGATCTCCAACCGCGTCGTCGACGCCCTCGGTGACCTCGCCGGAGGCGTCCGTATCCAGCAACCCGGCAACCACCACCCCAGCAGGGAGGCATAGACGTGCACATCGTCCACGGGCGCGCCGCGGGCGCCACCACCGAGGCGCGGGGAGCCACGTTCACCGGCACCGTGTGGGGCGACCCGGTGCTGCCGACGACGGACGGCACCACCGTCAACTCGGTCACCTTCACCCCCGGTGCGCGCACCTACTGGCACCACCACGAGCGCGGGCAGCTGCTCGTCGTCACCGCCGGCACCGGCTGGGTGTGCACCCACGGGGAGGCGCCGCATCCGCTGACCGTCGGCGACGTCGTCTGGGTCCCGCCGGGCGAGCGGCACTGGCACGGCGCCGGACCCGGCTCGATCCTCACGCACACCGCGGTGTCGCTGGGGACCACCACCTGGCTCGACGAGGTGTCCGAGGCCGAGTACGAGGAGGCGCGATGAGCGGCAGCAACGGCACCGACGCACGGTTCGAGGACGGGCTCGCGGTGCGCAAGGAGGTCCTCGGGGCCGCGCACGTGGAACGCTCGATGGCGAACGTCAGCGAGTTCTCCCGGCCCGTGCAGGAGTACGTGACGCGGGCGTGCTGGGGCGACGTGTGGAGCCGTCCGGGCCTGGACCGGCGGACCCGCAGCCTGCTCAACCTCGTCATGCTCACGGCGCTCAACCGGCCGCACGAGCTGGCCGTGCACGTCCACGGGGCGATCACCAACGGCGCCACCGTCGAGGAGATCCAGGAGACGCTGCTGCACGCCACGGTGTACTGCGGGGCGCCGGCGGGCCTCGAGGCGTTCCGGATCGCGGAGCGGGTACTGGACGAGACGGCGGCCCAGGCATGACCGCCGACCTCGC
>NZ_DASXJD010000229.1:0-19788 GCF_036497585.1 Actinomycetospora sp.
CGCTCCGGTCCGGTGCCCGAGCGAGTGCAGGCCGAGGGCGGCGTGGGCGAGCGTCACCGCATCGTCGGTGGAGCGACTCAGTACGGCGGCTTCCCGGTAGTGCCGCCGCGCCGGGTCGACCGTGCCGGCCCGTTCGTGCGCGGCCGCCAGGTCGAGCAGGACGGTGCCCCGCGCCGGATCCGCGTCGTCGAGGAGCGTGAGGGCGCACAGGTAGTGGGTGCAGGCGTCGTCGTGGCCGAGTCGTGCGGTGGCCTGCGGGCCGCCCGCAAGCATCGAGCGGCGAGCGGGCGGGTTGATCTCGTCGTGCGGAGTCCCGGTGTCGGGACTGATCATCGTCGTATTCTTGTTGACCAACGCGGGGCCGATGATCCCCATGGGCGGCGATCACGTGTCCTCGGGCATCGCCTGCCCTCCTGCTCGTCGTGTCGCCCTTCCGCTGCTGTCGGTGCACGCAAGGCCCCCCCCGCCCCCGGCCCCCTGGTCGTTGTCGAACGGCGGGACCGAGTTGCGGTCGAGCCTGCTCGCTCTCGGGATCGATGGACACGGCTCGGCGGAGGCACCACTAGCGACCCCTCTGCAATCTGTGCCTGTTGTGTCCGTTCCACCACCACCTGGTCCACCACGGTGGATGGGACATCACCATGCTCGACGGACGACCGTGGTTCACCCCACCGGCCTGGCTCGACCCGCAACGACAACCCCGACCCGGCGGGCCCGGGGCGTACTGACACTGCGGAGTGCGGGGGAACGAGCCGTAGCCGTCCCGTTGCCGTGCCGTTGAACCCCCCAGGGCGAGTCGCAGCCGACACCGTGGTGATCAAGAGCGGTCGGAACCCCGGCACCGGGACCGCCGGGGTGTTCTAGCGGCCGTCGACGAGTTCGGTGAGCACGTCACTGTGGAGGCGTCGACGCGCAGTTGGGGCACGCCGAAGCCGCCGTTGCGGGCGGTGTTCGAACCCGAAGCGGCCGTGCCGGGAGGCGAGCACGGTCAGGCCGTGGCGTGTACCCGGCGCGGTGTACACGTCGACGATCGAGCCGAACATGACATGGTGGAGCCGCTGGGTCCAGAGGTGGCCGGCGCTGTCGCTCAGCCGCGAACGTTGCGCCTGGGCGTTCGCTTCACCGGGCCCCGGCCCGTCGCCCATCGCCACCGCGACCAGCAGGTTCGCGCCCTCTGTGCTGGACGGGAGCGTCACCAAGGCCGGCCCGTCCTCGCGCGGGGTGGACGCACTCCGGGCGTCGAGGTAGCCGACGGCGCCTCCTCCGGTGGGGTCCGCGCCGGCCGCGCAGCCCGCGAGGACGACGGGGACGATCAGGGCCCTCAGCCATGCCCGAGATCGCATCGCGCCGTGCCTTCGGAAGTACGATTTCCGGCGTGAGCACCGACTTCGTCCGATTCTGCTCAGCCGTGCGGCCATTCGATGTGGCTCGTTGACGGGGTGGGGGTATCGAATGGACGCTGGTAGCACTCGAGATGAGCCGCCGGCGTGAAGAGCGGGAGCACGATGAGGGGCCGGAAGTGCTATCGCCGCCGGCGTCCTCCGTGCCTACCGTGGGGGAGCAGTCGAACACGGGTTTCTCGGGGGGAATACACCGTCGTCCTCCGTGCGCCCACAGAAGACTTCACGGAGCGGGGGATGGCCATGGCCACCGATACGGCGTCACAACCGGTTCCGGCGGCGGAACGTCCGGCAGGAGACGCGGACACGTTCCCGCTGCCTCTCGGGTACCCGGATCCGAACGCGCCCGTGGAGGCCTTCACCGCCGAGATCGTCGCGCCGACGCCGCAGGCGGTGCACGGCGAGGTCGACGTCGAGCTCACTCCGACAGAAGCCACGATCCACCCCGACCTCCGGGCCATGGCGGCGTGGGGCTACGGGGTGGACGGTGGCCCCGTCACCATGCCCGGGCCGCTCCTCGAGGCCCGAGCGGACGAGCCCGTGACGCTCACCTTCCACAACCGTCTCGGGAAGTCCGGTCTCCCGTTCCTGGCGTGGAAGACCACGACCGAGAACAAGGCGGACGGCAACTCGCCGCAGGTCGATCCCGGCGTCGCCGCCGCGGGGTCCGAGGGGGTGCCGCAGGACCAGACAGGAAAACCGATCGGCCTGACCGTCACCCACCTGCACGGAGGGCACTCGATCCCGGACTCCGACGGCTGGCCGGACAACATGATGCGCACCAACGGCCGTCAGGTCTGCCGGTACGACAACGACAGCGACAGCCGTGACCTCGGGCTGATCAAGCGCGGGCCGATGCAGTGGTACCACGACCACGCGATGGGTGGCACCGGCTTCCACGTCTACGCGGGGCTGGCCGGGCCGTACCTGGTCCGTGATCCGCGGGAGAAGGCGCTACGACTGCCCTGTACGCCCGCCGACGGGGAGGCGGTCCTGATGATCACCGACCGCAACATCGTCGACGACGCCGAGCTGATGTCGCCCGCGCCGGCCTCCGGCGACGGCCACGTCGCCGCGTCCGACGGCCACGCCGCTGAGCCGATGCACTCGCTGCGGTTCCTCCACAAGATCACGCCGGAGACCGCGGAGTTCTTCGGACCGTTGACGCTGGTCGGGGGGAAGCTGTGGCCGACGCTCAAGGTCGGGCCGGGGGTCGTCCGGCTCCGGCTGTACGGCGTCGGCAACTCCCGGGTGTTCCGGTTGCATCTCCTCGACGAGTCCCTCACCTGCATGGATCCGGAGCGGCTCCGCCTCGTCGGCACCGACGGTGGGTTGCTCTGGCGAGCGCAGCCGGTCGACGTCGAGGCCGGGATCACCCTCGCTCCCGCCGAGCGCGCCGACCTGTTGGTCGACCTCCGCGGCCTCGAACCCGGCACGAGGATCTTCGTGGTCAACTCCGCCCAGGCACCGTTCCACGGCGACCCTCCCTCGACGCCGCTGACCCGCAGCCGACCCGAGGACCGGATCCCCTTCCCGCAGGTCATGTCCCTGCTCGTCGACGAGGAGGCCCCGAGGTCCCCGCACGCCGACCTCTGGGAGGACGTCACGAACCGCGTCCTCAACCCGGACTTCCGCCGGGTCATCCACACCCAACCGGTCGCCGGTGGCGCCCCCGAGGTCAGCATCGAGGGGCACGATCACCACGCGGTGCTCCTCGTCGAGGACCCCACCGGCCACCTGACCCTGCAGGAGATCGAGCACGCGCCGCCGGATGCGAACGGGAATCCGGCCACCGGTCCGATCCTGCTGCAGTTGCCCAACGACACGCAGCCCGTCGCCTACCGCCCGGTCAACCTGGCGCCGGCGGTCCCCGGCCCCACCGGCGACTTCTACAGCACCCTGGGCATCTATGCCGAGCTCGACCGGTGGCAGGTGTTCTCCTTCCTCAACACGACGGGGGATGTCCATCCTCTCCACATCCACCAATCGGAGTTCCAGCCGGTCAACGACCGGGCCGACACCTACGACTTCGCGGTGCCCGCCGACCAACCGATCGTGAGAACAGGGCCTGGGCGCGCCTACGAGCCGCACGAACGGTTCGGGTGGAAGGACACCGTGAGGGTGTTCCCCAACGAACTCGTCGCGGTGGCGATCCGGTTCGACCTGCTCGGCAAGTACGTCTACCACTGCCACATCCTCGAGCACGAGGACAACGAGATGATGCGATCGTTCCTCGTGATTCCGCCCGGGATGACGCCGAGCGGGATGGGCATGTCGATGGCGGCTCCGGCATCGACCGACGGTGGGAAGGGTGGAACAGCATGAGTCGGCCGACGGTCGATGCGAACCTCTATTCGTTCACCGGGCCCGATCACCGCATGGTGACGATCTCCCCGTCGCTCGACGGATCGCCGCAGGTGAGCTACCACGACACCCACCAGCAGCAGGTCTTCGTCAAGGACGAGGTACTGGTGGACGACACCGCGATGGGTCGTCTGGTCACCGTGACGCTCGCACGGACCGTGGACCTGGGGTCGACGACCTTCTCGGTCGTCCTGCCCGAGGTACGGCTCCCGGCGTCCCAGAGTCTGCCGGTCACGACCGTCGCGGTGACGGCGGTGCACCGGACCTCGCTCGCGGCGCAGTTCGACGTGGGCCAGCGCGACTCCTACTCGGTCTCGCGGCTCCACGGCACGGCCTCGTTCGTGGAGACATGACCACGCTCGTCGGGTGGGTTCGGTGCGCCGATCTCGGCGCGCTCGAGGGCGACCTCGGGATCAGCGCCGTGTCCGTGGCCGAGCTGCACTACGGCGTGCTGGTGGCGCGTGACCGGGGGGTGCGAGGCGAGCGGCTGCGACGGCTGACCGCACTGCGGTCGATGTTCGATCCCGTCCCGGTCGATGGGGCGGGCGCGACGAGTTACGGGCTGCTGGCGTCCGCTGTGGCCGACGTCGGCCGCAGTCCGCGCCCGCGCAGCATGGATCTCCTGATCGCGGCGACCGCTCACGCCCACGGTGATCGGCTCTACACCCGCCACGGCGGCGACCTGGTCGGGCTGGAGGACGAGCTCCAGATCGTCTCCGTGTGAGTCGCCGAGCGCCCGTTCGCCCCCGAGCTCGCTCTCGGCCAGCGCGAACGACGCGGGGGTCGCGTGCGAAGGTCGGGACATGACGTCGTCGCCACCCGGGACAGAGCGCGACACCGACGCCGGCCGGGAACGTCGTCCGCGGAACCGGACCCGGCTGGTGATCGGCGCCGCCGTCGCGCTGGTCCTGCTCGCTGTGCTCGCCGTGATCACGGTGGAGTCCGGCAGCTCGTTCCCGGGTGGGACGAGCGCGGCGCCGCAGGACCCGACGTCGCAAGCCCGGCTGGCGGTCGAGCGCCGCCAGCCGGGGGACCCGCTGGCCCTGGGCCGTCCCGACGCGCCCGTCGTCGTCGCGGAGTGGGGCGACTTCCAGTGCCCGTTCTGCCGGCTCTACACCACCGCCACCCAGCCGGCCCTGCTGCGGCAGTACGTCGACAGCGGGCAGGTGCGCATCGAGTGGCACGACTTCGCCTACCTGGGCCCGGAGTCCGTGCTCGAGGCCCGCGCCGCGCGCGCCGCGGCCCGTCAGGACCGGTTCTGGGACGTCCATGCGGCGCTCTATCGCGACCAGGCACCGGAGAACCGCGGTGAGGTCACCGAGCAGACCCTCGCGGCGCTCGCCGGGCAGCTCGGCCTCGACGTGCCGCGCTTCCGGCGTGACCTCGCCGACCCCGCGATCGCGCAGGCGGTGGCGGCCGACCAGCAGCTCGGGTCCCGGCTCGGCGTCGGCGGCGTGCCCAGCTTCGTCATCTCCGACCAGCTGATCTTCGGCGCGCAGCCGCTGCCCACCTTCCAGCAGGCGATCGACGCGGCGCTGGCCCGGACCCGCTGAGGTGCCCGACCTCGGCTACACCGCGGCGTTCCTCGGGGGCGTCCTCGCGCTGGTGAGCCCGTGCAGCGCGCTGCTGCTGCCCTCGTTCTTCGCCTACGCCTTCGGCGGTCGAACCGAGCTCGTCGCGCGGACCGCGGTGTTCCTCGTGGGGCTCGCGGTGGTGCTCGTTCCGCTCGGGGCCGGGTCGGGCGCGCTGGCCTCGGTGCTCGCCGCGCACCGCGGCGTCGTGATCACGACGGCGGGGGTGGTCATCGTCGTGCTCGGGGTGGTCCAGCTCCTCGGGGGTGGCTGGGCGCTCTCCTCGGCGACGCGGTTCCAGGCCCGGATGGCCCGCCGCGGGACGTGGCTGGCGACGCTCGGGCTCGGGGCGGCGTACGGGCTGGCGGGGTTCTGCTCCGGTCCGATCCTCGGGGCGGTCCTGACGGTGGCCGCCGCCGGCGGTCAGGCGGTCCGGGGGGCGGCGCTGCTGGCGCTCTACGCCCTCGGGATGGCGCTGCCGTTGTTCGTGCTGGCCCTGCTCTGGCAGCGCTTCGACCTCGGCGGCCGCCGCTGGCTGCGGGGACGCGAGTACCGGCTCGGCCCACTGCGCCTGCACAGCACGTCCACGATCTCCGGGCTGCTGTTCATCGCCGTCGGGGTGCTGTTCGTCGTCTTCGACGGGACCGCCGGTCTCGTGGGCGCGGATCCCGCCACCGCTGCAGGCGCCGAGGGCACCGCGCTCGTCGTCGGGAACTCGGTTCCCGACCTCGTCGCGCTCGGCGTCGTCGCGGTGGTGATCGTGGCGGTCGTGGCGTGGCGGCTCGCCCGATCACGGGGTCGCACGGGATGAGTCGCGGACCAGCACCCGTACTCGGCGGGTCGGATCCGACGGTTTCGCCCCGATGTCCCGATGGGAGCAGCCGGTCAGCGACGAGCCCGGAGCAATCTCGACGAAGTGGGTGACCTTGGCCGCGCTCCGGGCCACCATCGACGGCAGCAGCTTCCGAGGATCGGGGTGGGCGACGATGAGCGAACAAGCAGCCGGAGCGCCGGGCGTCGTCATCGAGGAGAGCGCCGGGTCCCCACCGCAAGCGCCGTCGGCCGCCGGGCAGGTGACCGGGGTGGTCGTCGGGGTCGACGACTCCAACAGCGCCCGCGCGGCCGTGGCGTGGGCTGCCCAGGCCGCCGACCGTCGTGGCCTGGCGCTCCACCTGGTGGAGGTCCTCCCCGCTCCCGGCGGCGCCGCGGACGAGGCGGGGGTGCCCCGCGGGCGGGCACGGGCGCTGCTGTCGCGCGCGAAGTCGATCGCCCACGGGATCAGCCCGGACCTGGTGGTCACCATGCACGCCTTGTCGGGGCGGGTGGGCCCGGCGCTGGTCGACTACGCGACCGAGGCCAGCCTGCTCGTGGTGGGCTCGAACGGCCCCGGTGGGCCCATCCCGCTCTCCCTGGGGTCGGTCCTCGGTGAGGTGACCACCCACTGCCGGTGCCCGGTGATCCTGGTGCCGGCGGGCGGCCGGACGCGGGCGCGGACCGAGGACGCCCCGGTGCTGGTCGCCCTCGACGACAGCCCGGACGGGGAGCGCGCGCTGGCGTTCGCCGCCGATGCCGCCGAGCGGCGCGACGTGGCCCTGCGGGTGCTGACGGAGCAGGCGAGCGACGAGGACGGCCCGCAGCTCGCGCAACTGCGGGAAAGCCATCCCGGCCTCGAGATCCGGACCGAGACCGTGACCGGGCCGCTCGAGGACGAGCTCCTGGGTGCCGATGCGAGCGTCCAGCTCATCGTGGCCCCGTCCCGACGTCGCGGCGGCGTCCTGGGGAGCGGGTGGACCGGGCACTTCCTCCCGATCCTCTGCAAGTGCCCGGTCGCGGTCGTGTCGACGATGACGCGGGAGTCGACCACCCTCGCGTGAGGTGCTCAGGCTGCGATCTCGAGGCGTGCATGGGTACCGTCCCAAGAGGTCCACAGGTGGAGAACGTCGCTGAACTGCCGCGCGAGCCAGACCCCACGCCCACGGGGAGCGAGGGCATCGGGTCGACGCAGCCCGGGCGTGACCGCGCCCAGGTGCCCGGGGTCGTGGATCTCCGCGACGGCTCGGCCCGGGCTCGTCCACCACGACAACGTGCCGTGCCCGGCGCCGTGCTCGATGCTGTTGCCGACCAGTTCGCCGATCGCCACGACCAGGCCGTCGATGCGCGAGGGTTCGAGCCGTGCGGCCTCGCCGTATGTGCGGCGGGATGCCCGGAGAGGACGGCGCCGTCGCTGAGGATGGTTGCGCCCCGACCTGTCTTGACGATCTCGCAGGCGTCGTTGGCGCGCTGCACGGCGATGGTCTGTCCGGAGTAGCCGGAGAGCTGGGTCGGTTCGCGGAAGACGATGCTCGGGGCCAATGCGGGCTGCCGCTTCTCGATCGTCACGCGCAGCAGGTCGGTGACGGTCGCCCACAGGACGTCGTCCCGGACCAGCGCGTCGCTCAGGAGGGGTGTCACCACCTCCAGGAGCTCCTCGAGCGACCGGTAGATCACCGCGAGGTGGCGGAACGTGTCCCCCGAGTCGTGGGGGCGGGGCAGGCCGTCACGCGCGATCACGGGGATGAGCCCTGACCTCGATCGTCGGCCGTGCCGTCGGGCCGTCGGGCGGTGTCCGTGTCCGCGTCGATCGCGGGGCCGGCGTCGAGGACGTCGAAGCGGTCGGCGAGGCCCAGCATGTCGAAGAGACGTCGAGCCTGCCCATCGCCGAGGCGTACCGCCACCTTCCGCCCGGAGTCGTCGGCGTGTTGCTGGGCCAGCAGCACCAGTCGGATCCCGGAGGAGTCCAGGTAGGCCAGCTCCGCCATGTCAAGGACGAGGATCGCCGGACGCTGGTCCTGAACGCTGCTGATCTCGCGTTGTGCGATCGGGAACGTCGTGATGTCCAACTCGCCGTGCAGCACGAGCTCCATCCGGTCCGGCTCCTCCTGCCGCCGGACCACCCGCAGGGCGGTCGCCGCCCCGGTCGCCGGGAGGGTGTCGGGCGGCGGTTCGGTGGGCCCGGTCATGCCGTGGCCTGGGCGACCAGGACGGCCACGTCGTCGTGGAGCTCTCCGCGTTGGAACCGGCAGATGTCGGCGAGTATCCCGTCGGCGATGTCGTCGGCCGACCCACCGTCGAGCGAGGCCAGCAACGCCTCCAGACGCTCCGAGCCGTACCACTCGTGCCCGCGGCGGGCCTCGGTCACGCCGTCGGTGTAGAGCACCAGCGTGTCGCCCGGCCCGATGTGCATCTGGACCTCCGAGAGCTTGGGATAGCGGTACACGCCGAGCAGCGTGCCCGCCACCGCCACCGACTCGACTCGGCCCGAGCGCAACACCAGCGCCGGCAGGTGCCCCCCGTTGACCAGCCGCACCGAGGCGCCGGTCTCGTCCACCGTCAGGTGCGCGTGGACCACCGTGGCGAACCGTGCCCGCGACCCGGCGTTGTCGCGCAGCATCGCCGCGTTGACCCAGCGCAGCACCTCGGTCGGCCGGTGTCCGTGGTTGACCTCGGCGTGGACCGTGTGCCGGATCAGTGCCGTCAACGCCGCGGCCTCGGGTCCCTTGCCGCACACGTCGGCGACCGTCAACGCCCACCGGCCCCGCTCGTCGTCCTGGCAGACGTCGTAGAGGTCCCCGCCCACCCAGACGTCGGTCAGTTCGGGCGTGGGCGGGCGGTACCGTCCCGCACACCTCATCCCCGGGATGTCGGGTAGCTCGCTGGGCAGCAGCGCGGTCTGCAAGGTGTGCGCCACGGTGCGCTGCTTCTCGTACAGCGCAGCGTTGTCCAGCGCGATCGCGGCGGTGGCGGCGAGCTGACCGGCGAAGGTCAGGTCGTCCTCCACGAACTGACGGCCCGACTCGGCGTGCACCAACGTCAGGGCCCCCAGGCTGCGACCGCGCACCAGCAGCGGCACCACGATCGCCGAACGCAGTCCGAGAGCCCGCATCAGCTCGAGGTGGGTCGCATCGGCGGCACTCGCCACGAGCAACTCGTCCGCCACGTCCGTCATCACCACCGGGTGACCGGACCGGGCCACCTGCAGGGCGCCCCCTTCCGCCTCGGGATCGGGCGGATAGCGCCGCTCGAGCTCCTCGACGAAGGCGACCTTCTCGGGGTCGAGGTGCGCGACGGCGATCTGCTCCACACGATCGGCGCGAACCAGATGCACCGCCGACCAGTCGGCGATCCCGGTCACCGCGAAGTCGGCGAGCCGTTGCAGACGTTCCTCGACCGACAGCGGCGCTTCCATCAGCTGGCTCGCCTGCGCCAGGAATGTCATGCGATCCCGCTCGCGTTCCGCGGCGGCGCGCGCGTCGCTCTCCGCGGCATAGAGCCGGGCCCGGTCGAGCGCCTGGGCGCACAACGACGCCACCGCCACGAGGAACCCGCGTTCGCCCGACCCGAACACCCGTGGCCGGCGGAAGCGGAACACCACCGCCCCGAGTTCGCGGTCGTCGACCCGTAGCGGCAGACACACACAGGCCTGGTGCCCCCCGGACACACCCGCCGAGGCCATCTCCGGATACCGCGACCGCCACTGGTCGCCGTCCTCCAGCCATACCGGGCTGGCCGTCAGCACCGCATCGGACAGCGGCCGCCCTGGCCGAATCGGGACGCGCCGGAAGGGAGAGACCGCGTCGCCGGACGTTCCGGTCGTGTAGAGGCTTTCCAGTACGTCCGAGTCTGGAGCCCGGGTGTACACGCCGCAGTCGTCCGCTTCCAACAGGGTCGCAGCAGTCGTCGCCGCGAGCTGTCCGATCTCCTGCGGGGTCGCGGCGCTGGAGAGCTGCTCCGTCAGCCGCTGGAACCCTCGAGCCCGGGACCGCCCCGCGCCACCCGCATCGCCGGGTGCGAGCTCGTCACCCTCGGGAACCTCCCGCAGCAGCACCCCCGACGTCGCGCCACCCTCGCTCGGCAACGGCTCGCAGCTGACCGTCACGCGACCGCAGCTCAGGCGATCGGATGTCTCGGCCGCCGATCGGCCTACCGTCACACCCGACTTCCGGCGGAGTCCGTAGGCCCACGCCGCGGCGGCGACCAATTCCTCGGTCCCGGGCACCCCGGCCTCGCCGAGCGGTCTACCGACCGACAGGCTTTCACCGAGAAGCCGTGCACCGAGAGGGCTGATCCACTCCACGACATGGTCGACGCCAGAGGTGACGGCCAAGGCGTGAGGAACCACGCTGAGTAAGTCCTCGACGCTGGGCGACACCCCGAAAAGGCTACAAGCCGGGACTGCTCTCCGGAACTCGTGTCGCACGCGATAGTCCGTTCGTGCGCGGCCCGGAAACTCGTGGGATCGACGGCGGGCACGCTCCGCCACCGCGAGAGGAGTGCCTCCTGCGACTGGATCACCGGTGATCCGGCTCTCCGGAGCCCTCCACTCGCTGCTCGCCGAGGTGGCGCTCCAGCCGGCTAACCTGCAGGTCGGCGGCCTGGGGGGACGGTATGCAGCGCTTCGAGCAGGACGACCCGCCGCGCCAGCTCGATCCCCAAGCGGACGGCGAACGTCCTCACCGTCGTCGACACCACCCGCAACGCGGTCACCGGCACCATCCCGGTCCCCGACGGCGGCCCGCAGTTCGTCGCGTTCTCGCCCGACGGCTCCCGGGCCTACGTCAGCATCTCCGACCCGGTCTTCACCGTGAACGAGGTCGGTGTCGTGGACACCGGGACCAGCGCGTTCGTCGCCCGTATCCCCACCGGGAAGCGTCCCTTCGCGCTCGTCGTCGCCCCGGACGGGAGACGGCTCTACCTGCCGAACCACGACTCGAGCTCGATCACCGTCGTCGACACCGCGAGCAACGCCGTCCCGGCACCATCGCGGTCCCGCCCAACCCGCACTGGCTGGACCTGTCCCCGGACGGCACCCGGCTCTACGCGGCCGACCACGAGTCCAACCTGGTGACGACGATCGACACGGCCACCGACGCCGTCGTCGGGACGCTGCCGGTGGGCCAGAGCCCACACGCGCTCGTCCGGCACCGCAGCAAGCCGTTGCTCTTCGACGCCGACTACGACGGCAACACGGTCTCCGTCACCAACGTGGTCACGGGGCGGGTCGTCGCCGCGGTGCCGACCGCGAACCACCCGCAGGACGTGTCGCTGTCGGCCGACGGCCGCTACCTCCTCCTCGTCGCGGTCGACGCGAACGCGGTGCAGGTGCTCGACACCGACACGCTGCAGATCACGGCGACGGTGCCGGTGGGGAGGGGCCCGACGAGCGTCGCGGTCGCACGCGACGGGCGGCAGGCCTACGTCACCAACCTCGTCGACGGCACCGTCACGGTGTTGGACGTTGGCGGTGCGGGCTGACACGGGGCGCCATCCCGCGTCCGGGTTCTCCGGCCGGACGGCTCACGGTGCCCACGCGGCATGTCCCGGGCCGCCGCCAAACCCAGCGGGCGGGCGAGATCCGGTCGATCCTAGCGCACCGCAACGGCGGCTGCGCCGCTCGTCCCCGACCGTCGATCATGGACGTGGTCGTGAACGCCGGAGGGTCGGGGGCTGGGATGTCCACGCGCTGGGGACGACGGCCGAGCACACCGAGCAGCACGGTCGACGGCAACCCGGCTGTCCCGACCGAGCGGAATCAGTGTCGACCCGGCGCCGTCCCTCTCACAATGCGTAAGTCTTTGTAGGCCATCGAGAGATTTGCTACGCCGATCGAATGAATCAGTGCTGACAGACGACGCGTCCATGTCACCATCAGTTGCTCGTGTCGGGGGACTCGAGGGGTCGCCGATGGGCCGGGCCCGAGGTGGAGCCACAACGCGGTCGACACGACACGGGGGTCCGCAATGGCGTACTCGGAACCGTACTGGTCGCCTCCGGTCCTGCCCCCGCCGCCGCGACGACGTCGGCGCAGCACGGTGGCCACCGTGATCACGGTGCTGGTCGCGCTGGTGGTGTTCCTGGCTGCCATGGCCGCCTACCTGGTGTGGCGTGCGCAGGACGCCGCGGCCAGCGACGCGACCCTCGAGCCGACCAATTCCGCGACGGCGAACGCCTTCATGCCCGCGCAGGGGCCCGACGCCGCCGTCGGGTCGCCGCCGACGAACTCCGGGGGAGCGGTCGCGGGGAGCACTCCCGGATTGTTCGGGGGCACGCTGGACAACGGCAGCTGCGACCAGGACCAGATGTCGCAGTTCCTGCGAATCCACCAGGACAAGGCGGCCGCGTGGGCCGAGGCCGAGGGTGTCTCGACGAGCGACATCCCCGAGTACGTCCACCAACTGACGCCGGTCGTGCTCCGGGCCGACACGTCCGTCACCAACCACGGCTTCCGCGACGGTGAGCTGACGTCGTACCCGGCCGTGCTCGAGGCGGGGACCGCGGTGCTCGTCGACGGCTACGGCACGCCGCGCGTGAAGTGCTACTGCGGGAACCCGCTGAGCGCGCCGCCGGAGCACCAGTCCGACCACTTCGTCGGGCAGAAGTGGACCCGTTTCGAGCCGGTCACCGTCATCGTCATCCAGCCCGCGCCGGTGGTCGTCGAGAACCTGACCGTCATCAACATCCAGACCAACACCGTGGTCGACGTGCACGTGCCGCCGTGGCACTGGGGTCGGCAGCCGGGGTGGGACCACCACCAGTCCTCGTCGTCGTCGTCGAGCAGCTCGTCCACGACCACCTCGTCGACGGACACGTCGTCGTCGAAGGCGGGCTCCGACACCTCCGGGAAGCGGTCCGCCGGCCCCGGCGAGTGCGCGGCGTCCACGTCCGGGAGCGACACCGTGACGGTGGCCGTCCCGTGTGACTCCACGTCCACCACGACGCCCACCAGCACGACCACCACCACCACGAGCACGACCACGCCGACGACGACCACGCCGACGACGACCACGACGACGAAGTCCACGACGACGACCACCACGACCTCCACGTCGCGACAATCGTCCTGATCGGGGGCCCCTCACCTGTCGAAGAAGCGGCGGCCGGTTCGACAGTCTGGTGTGGACCCACGTGAAGGAGGCACCGTCGTGATCGTCGACCAGCCCGTCGCCGACGAGTACCGGGAGATCGCCGGCCGCTTCACCGCGCTCGTCGAGGCGGTACCCGAGGAGGACTGGGGGCGCCCGTCGCCGGTGCCGGAGTGGACGGCGCACGACGTCGTACGCCACCTCGTCGGGTGGTTCCCGCCGTTCCTGGCCGGCGGCACCGGGGTGAAGCTGCCGTCGGGCCCGGACGTCGACGACGACCCGGCCGGCGCCTGGCGGACGATGAGCGACGGCGTGCAGGCCGTCCTCGACGACCGGGCGTGCGCAGAGAAGATCCTCACCAACCCCTACATCGGTGAGGTCCCGCTCCCGCAGGCCGTGTCGCGCTTCTTCACCGCCGACGTCTTCATGCACACCTGGGACCTCGCGCGGGCCACCGGGCAGGACGGGACCCTCGATCCGGAGCGGTGCGCGGTGATGCTCGAGGGGATGGAACCGCTCGACGAGCTCCTGCGCTCCAGCGGCCAGTACGGGCCGAAGGTCGAGGTGCCGGCGGACGCCGACGTGCAGACCCGGATGCTGGCCTTCATCGGCCGCGACCCGGGGTGGGAGCCGACGGCGTCGTGACGGCGGGGGGGCCCGACGAGAGATCGCAACCCCTGTGGCGAGTCCCGGCGGCCGTGGGGCGCGTCGCCACACAGGACGTGACCAGGTCCGTTCGTCGGGACTCAGCCGGCGAGGATCTGCTCGCGCAGGATGTCGGCGTGACCGCAGTGCTGGGCGAGTTCGCGCAGCACCTGCAGGTACACCCAGCGCACCGTGCGCGGTCCCGTCCGGTGGCCGGTCACCACGGCGTCCAGCGGGAGCTCGGACACGGCCGCCCGCGCCGTCGCGCATGCCTCCCGGTGGGCCGCCGTGACACTGGCAACGGTGTCGTCGTCGGCGAGGCGGAAGGACTCCTCCGGGCTCCCGACCAGGCCGAGCTCACGCCGCGGCGTCCTGCCGATGCACTCCTCGAACCACACCCGCTGCATCCACGTGACGTGCTTGAGCAGCCCGAGCAGCGTCGTCGCCGACGGGACGAGCCGGCGGCGGGCCTGTTCCTCGGAGAGGCCGCCGAGGGCGGCCTCGAGAGCGCCGCGGTACTCCTCGATGAAGGCGTCGAGCTGGGTGCGCTCGTCGTCGAGCAGCACGTCGAACGAGCCCATACCGAGCCTCCTGTCGTGCCGCCGGGGTTGGCGGTCGTTGCATGGTCCCGGACTGCCGGTCGACGTACTGAGGCGGTCGTTCCTGCAGTTCAGCCCGAGATTGTCGGGGGGTGCGTCTACCGTCGTCACCATGAGCAGGCCGTTGGTCGACGAGGCGGTGATGAGCCACGCCCAGGAGGTGATGGTGGCCGCCCGTCGCGCCGAGCACGCGGTGCTGTGCGAAGTGGCTCGACTGGAGGCGGACGGGGTGGCCGAGGTGTCGGGCTACCGTTCGACGGAGCGATTGGTCCAGGACCTGTGGCGGGTCGATCCGGGGGAGGCGCGCCGGTTGGTGCGCCAGTCGCGGGCGTTGTGCCCGGCGCCGTCGCCGAGCGGGGCGATCGTCGAGCCACGTCTCGCCGCGTCCGCCCCGGTGTCGGCGGCGGGGACCGTGGATCGCGGGCACGTGCGGGTGATCGACGAGGCGGTGCGCTACCTGGAGCGGGTGGACGGGATCGACCCGGCGGCGTTGGCCGAGGCCGAGGAGTACTTGGCGAAGCACGCCGCGACTCTGGCCCCTCGAGGTCTGGCGAGGGTGGCGGCGCGGTTGATCGCGGCGCTGGACCCGGACGGGGTGGCCCCCGAGGAGGACGCCGAGTCCGGCGACGAGCTGCGGATCGCGCGGCGAGCCGACGGGTCGCTGGCGCTCAAGGGGCGCTTCCGCGGGCGGGCGGACATCCAGCTGATCCTCGCAGCGCTCGACGCGCTGTCCGGTCGCGCCGGGGCGGAGGACGACCGCGGGCTCGAGGCCCGGTACGCGGCGGCGCTGCTCGAGCTGTGCGGGCTGGCCACGGCCCCGGGCGGGATCGGGGCGAACGTCGCGCCGGGGGACCGGGCGGACCCGGGCGAGACCACCGCCCCACCAGAGCGCGGTCAGGGCGACCCGCGACACCTGCACCCCGAGGACCGCCACCCCGACGACGTCGCTCGTCTCGAGGAGTACCAGAGGCGGCTCGACGACGCCGATGACGACGCCGACGACGAGGTCGGGAGCGGCGCCGAGGGCGAGGTCGCCGCGGCCCTGTCCCGCACGCGCGCCCCGGGCCGGGCCCTGCTGATGCTGACGATGTCCTACTCGTGGCTGCGCGACCGGATCGGGCACGGGCTGGTGGGGCCCGAGGACGCGATCAGCCCGGCCGAGGTTCGGCGGCTGGCCTGCGACGCCGGGATCGTGCCGATGGTGCTCGGAACACGCTCGGAGCCTCTGGACGTGGGTCGGCTCTCCTACAGCGTCCCCGAGGGGATACGGCGGGCCCTGGTGGTGCGCGACCAGGGCTGCAGCGTCCGGGGATGCAATCGCCGTCCCGAACGCTGCCACGCCCATCACGTGCACCACTGGGTCGACGGCGGGGAGACCTGCCTCGAGAACCCGAGCCTGTCACTATGTGACCGTGACCGAGCAGCCGCGACGGGCCGCGATCTATGCCCGCATCAGCCTGGACAAGTCCGACGACGAGCTGGGGGTCACCCGCCAGCAGGACGAGGCGCGGGGGCTGTGCGAGGCCCGCGAGTACGTCGTGGTCGGCACCTACACGGACAACTCGATCTCGGCCACCAACGGGAAGCGCCGGCCGCAGTACCTCGAGCTGCTCGGCGCTGTGCAGCGCGCCGAGGTCGACGTCATCGTCTGCTACCACCTGTCCCGCCTGTGGCGTAACCGCCGCGAGCGGGCCGAGGGCATCGATCTGATGCAGCGCCATCGGGTGTCGCTGCTGCCGGTCAAAGGCACCGAGTTCGATCTCTCCAGCGCCTACGGGCGGGCGATGGCTGGGCTGGTGGGCGAGTTCGACACGATGGAGTCGGAAGTGAAGTCCGAGCGTCAGCGCTCGCAGATCAAGCAAGCCGCCGACGCCGGCAGGGCGCACACCGGCGGCACCCGCTGCTACGGGTTCGACCGCACCTACCGCGTCGAGCCAGACAGGAAGGGCAAGCCCAAGACGGTCGCGGTCGAGTCGGTCAACGACGACGAGGCCGCGATCATTGAGGAGTGCACCAAGCGGCTGCTCGGCGGTGAGTCGCTGATCTCGGTGGTCCGCGACCTCAACGCCCGCGCAGTGCCCACGGTCAAGGGCGGGCAGTGGCGCACGATCACGTTGCGGTCGCTGATGTGCTCGGCGCGGATCAGCGGCCGACGCGAGCACACCCCGACCGATACGTGGAAGGGGAAGGCCTCGCGGCCCGTGTGCGGTGAGATCACCGGCGACGGCGGCCCGGAGATCATCTCACCGAGAGATTCGGACAAGCTCCGGGCCCTGCTGACCAACCCCGCCCGGCGCACGTCACCACGGGAGGCCCGCAAGACGATGCTCTCTGGGTTGCTCACCTGCTCGCGGTGCGGACGCCCGATGGTGTCGCGGCCCCGAGCCGGTGTGCCGCGCTACGTGTGCACCGACGCGCCGGGCCACGGGTCGTGCGGACGGACCGCGATCCACGGCGAGCGCACTGACGCCGAGGTCCGCGACCGCGTGCGCCATGCGCTCTCCTCGCGCGAGCTGACCGAGCGGCTAGCCCGCAGGAGCGACGCCGAGCCGGATCTCGTCGCGACGATCCGAGACGACGAACGCGAGCTCGAACTACTCGCCGAAGACCGCGGTACCGGCGAGATCACCCGGGCGGAGTGGAAAGCGGCCCGGACGCCGATCGTGGCCAGGATCGAGTCGGCCCGGCGCCGTCTGGCCCAGGCCACCCAGACGACCGCGCTGGAGGGGTTTGTCGGGACGGGGACGCAGATGCGTGAGAGGTGGGAGTCGATGAACGTCGCCCAGCGCCGGGCCGTGGTCCTTGCGGTGGTCGAGTCGGTCACCGTCGGCCCGCCGACCCCGCCGGGCAACCGGTTCGACCCCGCCCGCCTCGAAGTGATCTGGCGCTGACGTCGCCCGACCGAGTGATCTTCGCCGAAGGTTCGGCTCCGGTTCCCTGTGCATCACTAGCTCATATCTCGACAATTGGGACGCCAGTATCTGGCACGGCTAGACACAGTTAGACAGCCAATTCCGAAGAGATGGCGCTGCGCGACAGAAATGGCGTGATTGGACAGATGGGCACGTTTGCGTACATTGGGGGTAGGCGGTCAGCCTGTGTCCCGTGCCCGTCCCGGTCTTCGCTCCCCTACAGCTGCGCGAAGCGCGCGACTCACAAGAACTGAGCCGCCCAGCGCTCGCGCGACGCACCGGACTGTCCCCTCTTACCATCCGCGACTACGAATACGGTCGACGATTTCCCAGCGCGCCAGCACTCGGTCGGCTCGCGGCCGGGCTCGGCTGCTCGGTCGACGCGTTCTTCGCCTCCCCGGCAGACGGGAGAGCACCCGATGCTGCCTGAGGACGAGGAGACCCGCGCCCAACGCATCGCGGCCACCGTTGCCGCCGAACGCCGGGCGCAGGGTCTGCCGCCGAAGATCACCGACCCCGTCGTGCTCGACCGGGTCGCCGCGATCCTGCTCGCCACGGAGCCCAACCCGGGCCCGAAGCCGGCGGGAGGTGAGCCCGCCACGTGAGCCCCGAGACGTGCGAACGGCGCCTCCCCGGCCAAGAAGAGGCGCCGTCCACAACAAACAGTCACCAGGCCACCAGCGACTTCGCGGATCTTAGCGCGGGTGACCGACTGCGGGCTCGCAGTGCCGCGTCGTGGCGCTGCGAGCCGCTCGCCGCCAGTCAGCGCGACCCACTCGACCCGCGGCCGCTGCCCACGGGCACCCCGGCCGAGCTCCGCTCATGGCGGGCCGCGTGGCGGCACCTGGCCGTGCTCGGTTATCGGGTCGACGTCCCGCGGGAGGTCCGTGCGGCCTCTGAGCGAGAGCGGTTCGCCAGCCGCTGCGGCTGCGGGGTGGGCGGATGAACCTCCCCGCTCCCATCGACCTCGAGCAGGCCCGAGAAATCACCCAGCGATTTCGGGCCGCCGCTCAGAACCTGACCGACGCGAGGACCGAGCTGCGCGAGGTCGTGCCCTTGGCTACACCTCCGGCGCCTGGCGAACGCTGGGCTACGCCTCCTGGCAGCGCTACTGCGAGGCCGAGGTCGGCGGCCGCCTGGTGCGCCTGGACCGCGAAGACCGCCGCGCCCTGGTCCGGGAGCTCGCCGCGGCGGGGCTGTCGACCCGCGCAATTGGGCCGGCACTCGGGGTCGCCCGCAACACCGTGCGCGACGACCTCGACAGTGGCCGGCGGGCCGGGCGGGCGGGTCAAGTTGACCCACCCTCGCCGAATGCGGTGTCGGTCTCCGCCCAGACCATCGGGTTCTACACCGTCGGGGACCTCGAGCTGGCCGGCTACAGGGTCCACCCGTTCCTGGCCGAGTTCCCGCTGATGCCGCCGACCCAGTTCGACGCCCTAGCAGAGTCGATCTGCCAGCGCGGGCTGCAGGAACCGATCCTGCTCGCCCCGGACGAAGTCACCATCGTGGACGGGCGACTGCGCCTGCTGGCGTGCCAGAAGACCGGCGTCTCGCCACGGTTCGAGGTGCTGACCGGCGCGGTCTACGCCGATGAGGGTCGGCTATTGGACCTGATCTACAGCCTCAACGTGGTACGGCAGCACCTCAGCGAGGACAAGCGCGCCATGGTGGTCGCTCGAGCCGAGGCTGAGGGCTGGGCGGGCCCGTGACCGATCCGCACGCCCGCGGCGAGCGCGCCCTGGAGCTGCACCGCACCGTCGAGGCCCAGGAAGGCGAAGGTCTAACCGCGCTGGCTACCAGTGGGTGGTCGCGGTGAGCCGCTGGGAGATCAAGGACGCGGTCCTCTCGTCGACGCTCACTCCGACGGAGCGTCTCGTGATGCTCGTGCTCGTGCTGAGAGCCGACACCGAGTCCGGACAGATCCCGCCGGAGTACAGCCCGAGCCTCTCCGTGCTCGTCCGTGAGACCGGCCTGTCTCGCAGCACCGTTGTCACGACACTGCACGACCTGACGACGCTGGGATGGGTCGGGCGGGTCCGGCCGCTTGTGGCCGAGCAGCTCCGCGGCGCCCGCAACGTGTACGTGCTCGACATCCCCGTTAGGTCGACCACCGACCTACCCCCCGACGACGCTAGGTCGAACACCGGACTAGGACCTGGTCCGGCCACCGGACTAGCTGACGATGAAGGTGGTCCGACCACCGGACTAGCGGCCTTGGACGCTAGGAGTTCGAAACTTGAGCCAAGTCCTCACGCGATCATGCGCGCCTGGCTGATGTAGTCGGCGACGTGGCGGTCGATCGTTCGGAGAGCCTGGCGCAGCGGTTGCGGTGCGGGCGGCTGGTTGGCCGCGGCCAGCGGCCGCAGCAGCCGGTGGTAGAGCTTGCTGTAGAAGATCGC
>NZ_DASXJD010000230.1:0-1871 GCF_036497585.1 Actinomycetospora sp.
CCATCGTCAGCTCCCAGAAGGCCACGTCGAACCCGGGCGAGGCGAACTGCAGCACCCGCGCGCCGGGACGCAGACCGAGCCGTCCCGTGGCCGTCGCCACCAGCGATCCCACGACGCGGTGGGGCAGCACGACGCCCTTGGCCCGGCCCGTGGAGCCGGACGTGTGGATGACGTACGCGGCGTGGTCCGGGCGCAGTGCCGGGATCGGCGGGGCCGGCGCGGACGGCAGGTCCTCCAGGCACAGCAGGTCGACGCCGTCGAGGGGCAGGTCCGCGGCGACAGTGCGGGTGGTGACGACGAGCCTCACGCCCGCGTCCGCCGTCGTGAAGCGCAGCCGCTCGGCCGGGTAGTCGGGGTCGAGCGGGAGGTACGCGGCCCCGGCACGGAGCACCCCGGCGAGGCCCGCGACGAGGTCGGGCGTCCGCGGCAGGGCGACCCCGACGACGTCGTCGGGCCCGCATCCCCGCTCCGCCAGCGCGGCCGCGACCCGCCCGCTGCGCGCGTCGAGCTCGCGGTAGGTCCAGGTGAGGGTCGCGCCGTCCGGGTCCTCCCCGACGACGGCGGGAGCGTCCGGTCGCGCCGCGACCTGCGCGTCGAGGAGCTCCGGCCAGGTCGGGGTGCCGGTGGCGACGGCGGTGTCGTTCCAGTCGTGCACGACGAGCCGGTGCTCGGCCTCCCCGAGCGGGTCGATCCGTGCGATCGGCAGGTCGTCGGCCGTCGCGTCGGCGCTGCCGGCCATCGCCGCGAGCACCCGGGCGAGCCGATCGGCCCAGGCGCGCCCCTCGGCCCCGTCGAGGTGGTGGGCGACGTGGACATCGAGGCCTTCGGTGCCCGCGGCCACGACGCAGAGCGGGTAGTGCGTGCCATCCTCGGCCTCGACCGGGCCGACGGCCACGTCGTCGGGACCGGTGAGCGCGGCACCGTCGACGGGGTAGTTCTCGACCACGAGCAGCGTGTCCGCGAGCTGGGCTAGCCCGGTGGTCCGCGTGATGGGGGCGAGCCCGACGTGCGTGAGGTCGGTCAGCGCGGCCTGCTCGTCGCGGACCTGCTCGAGCAGGTCGCCGAGCCGGGTGGCCGGGGCCGGCCGCACGCGCACCGGGACGGTGTCGATGAACAGCCCCACGGTGCCGGTGACGTCCACCGCGCCGCCGCGCCCGGACACCGTCTGCAGCATGACGACGTCGCCGGTGCCCGTCGCCCACCCGAGCACGACTCCCCACGCGACCTGCAGGATCGTCGCCGTCGTGACGCTGCGGCGGCGGGCGAGGGCGCGGAGTCGCTCGCGGGTCGGGTCCGCCACGTCGACCGGGGTGCGCTCGGGCACCGGGTCGTCGGAGACGTCCTCGGGCGCGACGATCGTGGGACCGGTCAGGCCCGCGAGGTGCTCACGCCAGGCGTCGAGGTCCCGGGCGGGGTCGCGGCCGGCGAGGCGCGCGAGGTGGTCGCGGTAGGCCGGGGCGGGGCGGCTCGGCGCGCGATCGGCCCAGGTGTCGAGCAGGTCGCGGACGAGGATCGGCATGGACCAGCCGTCGACGGCGACGTGGTGGACGGTGAGCACCAGGTGGTGATCGCTCCCCGTCCCGGTGACCAGGCTCGCGCGCAGCAGGGGGCCGTGGGTGAGGTCGAAGGCGCGGCGGTCGTGCGCCTGCACCCGCGCGAGGAGAGCGCTCGTGCGGCTGGAGCGATCGGATCCTCCCCTCGCGGTCGGGTCCGGGGCGTCGACGACGCGGAACCCGCCGGGCGGCGGTTCGGCGAGGACGACGGCGAGCGGGCGCCCGTCGGGGCCCGCGGGGAGCACGGTGCGCAGTGCGTCGTGCCGGGCGACCGTGGCGGTGACCGCGCGCTCGAGGGCGGCGACGGAGCGGTCGTCG
>NZ_DASXJD010000231.1:0-1715 GCF_036497585.1 Actinomycetospora sp.
CGGACCTGGTCGAGCGGACGACGGGGCCGGTGAAGCAGGCGATAGCCGATGCGAAGGTCGGCGCCAACGACATCGACGAGGTCATCCTGGTCGGTGGATCCACCCGGATTCCGGCCGTGCAGAACCTGGTACGCCGCCTGACCGGCGGGACCGACCCCAACATGACCGTCAACCCGGACGAAGTGGTCGCCGTCGGCGCGGGCATTCAGGCCGGGGTACTCAAGGGCGACGTCTCGGACGTGCTGCTGCTCGACGTCACGCCGCTGTCGTTGGGCGTGGAGACGCAGGGCGGGGTCATGACCCGGATCGTCGAACGGAATACCACGATCCCGGTCCGGCGCAGCGAGACGTTCTCCACCGCGGCGGACAACCAGCCCGCGGTGGATGTCGTCGTCCTGCAGGGCGAGCGCGAGCGTGCCGCCGACAACCGTGTGCTGGGCCGCTTCCAGCTCACCGACATCCGTCCCGCGCCGCGGGGCGAACCGCAGGTGGAGGTGACCCTGGACGTCGACGCCAACGGGATCCTCAACGTCACCGCGCGCGACAAGGACACCGGCGCGCAACAGGGCATCACGATCTCCGAGACGTCGAACCTTGACCAGTCCGAGGTCAATCGGATGATCGACGAAGCCGAACGCAACCGGTCCGTCGACCAGACGCTGCGCCGGGAGATCGACGCGCGCAACGAGCTCGACACCCTCGCCTACCAGGTGCAACGGCGACTCGACGAGCTTGGTGAGGCGGCCCCCTCGCACGAGCGGGCGCGCGCCGAGATGCTGGTGGCCGACGCTCGGCAGGCAGTCACGGACCAGGCTCCGGTGGAGCGGGTTCGCGAGCTGACCTCAGAACTCCAGGGCGTCCTCGAGGGCCTGCGAGCGGTATCCACCGGCAGTTCGGGCGTGGGTGCCTCCGCCGACGGGCGGTCAGGGGCGGCGGGCGAGGGTGCCGACGACGATGTGATCGACGCCGAGTTCGATCGCAGCTGAGCCGACGCCATGACAGCACAGCCACCACACGACCAGCCGGGCCCCGGCGCATCGGTCAACGGGGCACCGGACCAGCAACGGGGGGAACCCGAGGAGGAACGCCCCGATGCCGCCGAGTTCGAGGACAGGTGGCGCCGGGCACGCGCCGACGCGGACAACCTGCGCAAGTGGTACCGACGTGAGCTGTCGAGAGAGCTCGCGGAGGAACGCGAGCGGGTGGCCCGGGCCTTCCTCCCGGTGCTGGACAACATCGAGCTCGCACTGCGGCACGCGGGGGCGGACCCGGGAGCCATCGTCGAGGGCGTCCGGGCGATCCACCAGCAGGCACTCTCGGTGCTGTCCCAGCTCGGTTACCCCCGCCAGGACGAGGCCGGCGTGCCCTTCGACCCCGCCCGCCACGAGGTCGTCGCCGTCGTCGCGCCGGAGGGCGACACCGTGCCGGGGCGGGTGGTGGAGGTCCTGCGGCCCGGGTACGGCGCCGCTGACCGGCAGCTGCGCCCCGCCTCGGTGACCGTCACCGGCGCCCCGGAGAGCTAGGCCGATGGCCCGCGACTACTACGAGGTCCTCGGTGTGCCCCGCGACGCGGACGCCGACGAGCTCCAGCAGGCCTACCGGAGGCTGGCCAGGGCGAACCACCCTGACGTCAATTCCGACCCGGCGGCGGAGGAGCGTTTCAAGGAGGTCAACGAGGCCTACCACGTGCTGTCCGACCCGAAGTCGCGGGCCCG